>JAJDNJ010000087.1 GCA_022340705.1 Betaproteobacteria bacterium | reverse complement strand
GGGGCGACTGCCAAGTTCGACGAGTCGGTCGATGCCGCGGTGAATCTCGGCATCGACCCGAAGAAATCCGACCAGGCAGTGCGCGGCTCGGTCGTGCTGCCCGCGGGCACCGGCAAGAAGGTGCGTGTCGCAGTGTTTGCGCAAGGGGACAAGGCGCAGGCGGCCAAGGATGCCGGCGCGGATATCGTCGGCCTGGAAGACCTCGCCGAGCGCGTGAAGGCGGGCAACATCGATTTCGATGTGGTGATCGCCGCGCCTGAGGCGATGCGCGTGGTCGGTCAACTCGGCCAGATCCTCGGGCCGCGCGGCCTGATGCCGAACCCGAAGGTGGGTACGGTGTCGCCCGATGTCGCGGGCGCGGTGAAAAACGCCAAAGCGGGCCAGGTGCAGTTCCGTGCAGACAAGGCGGGCATCGTGCAATGCACGATCGGCCGTGCCTCGTTCAGCCATGAGCAATTGCGCGAGAACCTCGCTGCACTGGTCGACGCGCTCAACCGGGCGAAGCCCGCGAGCGCGAAAGGCGTGTACATGCGCAAGCTTTCGGTGTCGAGCACGATGGGGCTCGGCGTAAAGGTGGATCTCGCTTCGCTGTCGACGCAGGCACAGGGGTGAGAGCAGTGGAACTTTGGGCCGCTGCGACGTATGCGCGGCGCGCGAGTCGTTTTGCGCGCGTAGCGGGTACGACGTGGCAGCCGTCAAAGACCGTAGGGGCGGAAGCGGCGCCAGTGGCGCCGCGCCTGCTTAATCGGCCGGTTTCCCGGTTGCCCTACGCAGATGGCGCACCCGAAGGGGGCGCGCGGCCAAGATTTTCCGGCCCGTGGTCCCGTGCAGGTTCCGTGAGGTTCCTGACGCAAGGTCGCCGCAGGGGCGGGCTCGCACGAGCCCGCGTGTGTCCAACGCCCAGGGGCGCGATGCCCAGGGAGGTAGACCTTGAGTCTTAATTTGGAGCGGAAACAGGCGGTCGTCTCCGAGATCGCCGCGCAGCTCGCCGACGCTCAGGCGGTGATGGTCGCGGAATATCGCGGCGTCGACGTCGCAGCGGTCACCGGACTGCGTGCCAAGGCGCGTCAATCGGGTCTCTCGCTGCGCGTGCTGAAGAACACGCTCGCGCGGCGTGCGATCGCGGGAACGCCGTTCGAGAAGCTGTCCGATCAGCTGGTCGGTCCGCTGCTCTACGGCATCACCGCCGACCCGGTCGCCGGTGCCAAGGTGCTCGCCGAGTTCGCCAAGGAAAACGAGGCGTTCGTCATCAAGGCAGGTGTGATGACCAACAGCCTGATGACCGAGGCGGACATCAAGACGCTCGCGATGCTGCCGAGCCGCGAAGAGTTGCTCGCGATGCTCGTCGGCACGATGCAGGCGCCGATCGTGAAGTTTGTTCGCACGCTGAATGAGGTACCCGCGAAATTCGTGAGGACTCTCGCCGCGGTGCAGGCGGCGAAGGAAAAGTCAGCTGCTTAGTCAGGAACCTATTCGAATCAGGAGATCGCAAATGGACAACACTCAGATTCTGGAAGCAATTGAAAAAATGCCAGTCCTTCAGCTCTCGCAGCTGATCAAGGAGATGGAAGAGAAATTCGGCGTGTCGGCCGCTGCCGCGGTGGCGGTGGCTCCGGCGGCGGGCGGCGCGGCAGGTGGCGCGGCGGCTGCGGCCGAGGAAAAGACCGAGTTCACGGTGATGTTGATGGCCGCCGGCGACAACAAGGTCAACGTGATCAAGGCGGTGCGCGAGGTGACGAGCCTCGGCCTGAAGGAAGCGAAGGACCTCGTCGACGGCGCTCCGAAGCCGGTCAAGGAAGGCGTTCCCAAGGCCGACGCGGATGCAGTTGCCAAGAAGCTCGCCGACGCGGGCGCGAAAGTCGAGATCAAGTAAGTCATCGGGTCACGACGATCGACACGCAGCTCATAAGAGCACAGGACCAAGGCCGGGTGGCGCGCGCTGCGCGCCGCCCGGACCGAGGCCAACGCCAAGGCGCCGCGCGGCGCCTTCGCATTGACCTTGGGGCTATCGCAGGTGCGGTGGCGCCTTTCGACCGGGAGCACACATGACGTATTCCCTTACCGAGCGTAAACGTATCCGCAAAAGCTTCGCGAAGCGCGCGTCCGTGCTGAACGTGCCGTTTCTCATCGCGACGCAGCTCGAATCGTTCACCGCGTTCCTGCAGGCGCATGTCGCGCCCGGGCAGCGCAAGAACGAAGGCCTGCAGGCGGCGTTTACCTCGATCTTCCCGATCGTCAGCCATTCGGGCAACGCGCGCCTCGAGTTCGTCTCGTACTCCCTGGGCGAGCCGCCGTTCGATGTGCGCGAGTGCCAGCAGCGTGGCCTGACCTACGCGAGCCCGCTGCGCGCCAAGGTGCGCCTGGTGATTCTCGACAAGGAAGCGCCGCGCCCGACGACCAAGGAAGTGAAGGAGCAGGAGGTGTACATGGGCGAGATTCCGCTCATGACCACCACCGGCTCGTTCATCATCAACGGCACCGAGCGCGTGATCGTGAGCCAGCTGCATCGCTCGCCCGGCGCATTCTTCGAGCACGATCGCGGCAAGACGCATTCGAGCGGCAAGCTGCTCTTTTCGGCGCGCGTGATTCCCTACCGCGGCTCCTGGCTCGATTTCGAGTTCGATCCGAAGGACATCGTGTTCTTCCGCGTCGATCGGCGGCGCAAGATGCCGGTGACCATTCTGCTCAAGGCGCTGGGATACACGCCGGAGCGGATCCTGTCCGAGTTCTTCGCCTTCGACAGCTTCCACATCGCGTCCGATCACGTGCGCTTCGAAGTGGTGCCCGAGCGCCTGCGCGGCGAGGTGGCGCGCTTCGACATCACCGACAAGTCGGGCAAGGTGATCGTCGCCAAGGACAAGCGCATCACGGTCAAGCACATCCGCGACATGGAGTCTGCGGGTATCAAGCGCATCGAGGCGCCGGACGAGTTCATCCTCGGCCGCACGATCGCGCACAACGCGATCAACGCCGAGACCGGCGAAGTGATCGCGAACGCGAACGACGAGGTGACCGAGACGCTGCTCGCCAAGCTGCGCGAGGCGCGCATCGACGCGGTGCGGACCCTGTTCATCAACGACCTCGATCAAGGGCCGTACGTCTCGCACACGCTGCGCGCCGACGAAACCACCGACATGAACGCGGCGCGCGTGGCGATCTACCGCATGATGCGCCCGGGCGAGCCGCCGACGGAGGACGCGGTCGAGTCGCTGTTCAATGGCCTGTTCTTCGCGGAAGAGCGCTACGACCTGTCGGCGGTCGGACGCATGAAGTTCAACCGCCGCATCGGCGTGCCAAACGAAGCCAGCTGGCAGATTCGCTTGCGCAACATGGCGCTACTGCGCGACGTGGAAGGGGAGGTGCGCGAGTACTTCGGCAACGTGCCCGAGCTCTCGCTTAACAAGGTCAGCCTGGAAGGCGTCGCGAGTGAGCAGGAGGCGCGCGCGGTGATCGACCGCATGTACGACGATCTCAAGTCGAAAGGGGTCGACCGCACGAAGCTCGAGGCCAGCCTCGAGCAGCGCATGACGCTGAGCCCGAAGGACATCGTCGAGGTGATTCGCATCCTCGTCGAGCTAAGGAACGGCCGCGGCGAAGTGGACGATATCGACCATCTCGGCAACCGGCGCGTGCGCTCGGTCGGCGAGCTGGCCGAGAACCAGTTCCGCGCGGGCCTGGTGCGTGTCGAGCGCGCGGTGCGCGAGCGCCTCACGCAGGCCGAGTCGGACAATCTCATGCCGCACGACCTGATCAATGCCAAGCCGATCTCGGCCGCGATCAAGGAATTCTTCGGCTCGTCGCAGCTGTCGCAGTTCATGGACCAGACCAACCCGCTCTCGGAGATCACCCACAAGCGGCGCGTGTCGGCGCTGGGCCCCGGTGGCCTGACGCGCGAGCGTGCCGGTTTCGAGGTGCGCGACGTGCACCCGACGCACTACGGACGGGTCTGCCCGATCGAGACGCCGGAAGGCCCGAACATCGGCTTGATCAACTCGCTCGCGCTCTACGCGCGGACGAACCGATACGGCTTTCTCGAGACGCCCTACCGCAAGGTGCAGGACGGGCGGGTCACCAACGAGATCGAGTTCCTGTCGGCGATTGACGAAGGCAACTACGTGATCGCGCAGGCGAATGCGGCGATGGACAAGAGCGGGCAGCTGAGCGACACCCTGGTGTCCTGCCGCTACATGAGCGAATTCGAGCTCAAGTCGCCTGAGGAAGTCCAGTACATGGACGTCGCGCCGTCGCAGATCGTATCGGTGGCGGCCTCGCTCATTCCCTTCCTCGAGCACGATGACGCAAACCGTGCGCTGATGGGCTCCAACATGCAGCGCCAGGCGGTGCCCTGCCTGCGGCCCGAGAAGCCGCTGGTCGGGACCGGGATCGAGCGCACGGCCGCAATCGACTCGGGCACCTGCGTCATCGCGCTGCGCGGCGGCGTGGTCGACTACGTCGACGCCAACCGCATCGTGGTCCGGGTGAACGACGACGAAACGGTCGCCGGCGACGTGGGCGTGGACATCTATCCGATGAACAAGTACACGCGCTCGAACCAGAACACCAACATCAACCAGCGCCCGATCGTGCGTCAGGACGAGCGCATCGCGAAAGGCGACGTAATCGCCGACGGCAGCTCGACCGACCTGGGCGAGCTCGCGCTCGGCCAGAACATGCTGGTCGCGTTCATGCCCTGGAACGGCTACAACTTCGAGGACTCGATCCTGATCTCGGAGCGCGTGGTGGCGGAGGATCGCTTCACCTCGATCCACATCGAGGAGCTCACCGTGGTCGCGCGCGACACGAAACTCGGACCCGAGGAAATCACGCGCGACATCTCCAACCTGTCGGAAGGGCAGCTTTCGCGCCTGGACGAGTCCGGCATCGTGTACATCGGTGCCGAGGTCGAAGCGGGCGACGTGCTGGTCGGCAAGGTCACGCCGAAGGGCGAGACCCAGCTCACTCCCGAGGAGAAGCTGCTGCGCGCGATCTTCGGCGAGAAGGCCTCCGACGTAAAGGACACCTCGCTGCGCGTGCCTTCGGGCATCAGCGGCACGGTAATTGACGTGCAGGTCTTCACACGCGAGGGCATCGAGCGCGACGCGCGCAGCGAGTCGATCATCGCCGACGAGCTCAAGCGCTACAAGACGGACCTCGCCGACCAGATGCGCATCGTCGAAGCCGATACCTTCGAGCGTCTCGAGCGCCTGCTCGTCAACAAGACTGCGAACGGCGGGCCGAAGCGCCTGGCCAAGGGCAGCAAGATCGCCAAGAGCTACCTCGAGTCGATCGAGCGCTATGACTGGTTCGACATCCGTCTGGCGAACGAAGAAGCGGCGGCGCAGCTCGAGGGGCTGAAGGATTCGCTCGCCCAGAAGCGGCGCGAGTTCGACGCCATGTTCGAGGCGAAGAAGAAAAAGCTCACGCAGGGTGACGAGCTGCCGCCGGGCGTGCTGAAGATGGTGAAGGTATACGTCGCGGTCAAGCGGCGGCTGCAGCCGGGTGACAAGATGGCCGGGCGCCACGGCAACAAGGGCGTCATTTCCAAGATCGTCCCGGTCGAGGACATGCCGCACATGGCCGATGGCACGCCGGTCGACGTCGTGCTCAATCCGCTCGGCGTGCCCTCGCGGATGAACGTCGGCCAGATTTTGGAGACGCACCTCGGCTGGGCGGCAAAGGGTCTTGGCCAGCAGATCGGCGACATGCTTCAGGCGCAGGCTGCGATAGCCGAAGTGCGCAAGCTGCTCGAGCGCGTGTACAACATGAGCGGGCGCCAGGAGCGCATCGGCGACCTGTCCGACGCGGAGGTCGTCGAGCTGGCGACCAACCTGCGCAGCGGCATCCCGTTTGCCACCCCGGTGTTCGACGGCGCCTCGGAGCACGACATCAACGCAATTCTCGAGCTCGCCCAACTTCCGGTCTCGGGTCAGGTGCGCCTCTACGACGGGCGCACGGGCGAGGCGTTCGACCGCGAGGTCACGGTCGGCTACATGCACGTGCTGAAGCTGCACCATCTGGTCGACGACAAGATGCACGCGCGCTCGACCGGACCGTACAGCCTGGTCACGCAGCAGCCGCTCGGCGGCAAGGCGCAATTCGGCGGCCAGCGCTTCGGCGAGATGGAAGTCTGGGCGCTCGAGGCCTACGGCGCTGCCTACACATTGCAAGAGATGCTGACGGTGAAGTCCGACGACATCGCCGGCCGCACCAAGGTGTACGAAAACATCGTCAAGGGCGACCACAAGATCGACGCCGGCATGCCGGAGTCGTTCAACGTGCTGGTGAAAGAAATCCGGTCGCTCGGCATCGACATTGACCTCGAGCGTCACTGACATAGGGCGGAGTAGACAACGATGAAAGCACTACTCGAGCTGTTCAAGCAGGTACAACAAGACGAGGAATTCGACGCGATCCGGATCGGACTCGCGTCGCCGGAGAAGATCCGTTCGTGGTCCTACGGCGAAGTGAAGAAGCCGGAGACCATCAACTACCGGACCTTCAAGCCGGAGCGTGACGGCCTTTTCTGCGCACGGATCTTCGGGCCGATCAAGGACTACGAGTGCGTCTGCGGCAAGTACAAGCGGCTCAAGCACCGTGGCGTGATCTGCGAGAAGTGCGGCGTCGAGGTGACGCTCGCCAAGGTGCGCCGCGAGCGCATGGGGCATATCGAGCTCGCGAGCCCGGTTGCGCACATCTGGTTCCTCAAGTCGCTGCCGAGCCGCCTGGGCCTGGTGCTCGACATGACGCTGCGCGACATCGAGCGCGTGCTCTATTTCGAGGCCTACGTGGTCACCGACCCGGGCCTCACGCCGCTCAAGCGCGCGCAGCTGCTGACCGAGGACGACTACCTGGCGAAGGTGGAGGAATTCGGCGACGACTTCTCGGCGGCGATGGGCGCCGAGGGCGTGCGCGCGCTGCTGCGCTCCCTCGACATAAACCGCGAGATCGACGGCCTGCGCAAGGACCTCGAGGCCACCTCGTCGGACGCCAAGATCAAGAAGATCGCCAAGCGGCTCAAGGTGCTCGAGGGCTTCAAGGCCTCGAACATCAAGCCCGACTGGATGATCATGGAAGTGCTGCCGGTGCTGCCGCCCGAGCTGCGGCCGCTGGTGCCGCTCGACGGCGGACGCTTCGCGACCAGCGACCTGAACGATCTCTACCGGCGGGTGATCAACCGCAACAACCGTCTCAAGCGGCTGCTCGAGCTGAAGGCGCCGGAAATCATCGTGCGCAACGAGAAGCGCATGCTGCAAGAGGCGGTCGATTCGCTGCTCGACAACGGTCGCCGCGGCAAGGCGATGACCGGCGCGAACAAGCGCCCGCTCAAGTCGCTCGCCGACATGATCAAGGGCAAGGGCGGGCGTTTCCGCCAGAACTTGCTCGGCAAGCGGGTGGACTACTCGGGCCGCTCGGTCATCGTCGTCGGCCCGCAGCTGAAGCTGCACCAGTGCGGCCTGCCGAAGAAAATGGCGCTGGAGCTTTTCAAGCCATACATCTTCAACAAGCTCGAGCTGCTCGGCCTCGCCACGACCATCAAGGCGGCCAAGCGCCTGGTCGAGCAGGAAGTGCCTGAGGTCTGGGACATTCTCGAGGAGGTGATCCGCGAGCATCCGGTCATGCTGAACCGCGCGCCGACCCTGCATCGCCTCGGCATCCAGGCCTTCGAGCCGGTGCTGATCGAGGGCAAGGCGATCCAGCTCCATCCGCTGGTGTGCGCGGCGTTCAACGCCGACTTTGACGGCGACCAGATGGCGGTGCACGTCCCGCTCTCGCTCGAGGCACAGATGGAGGCGCGCACGCTCATGCTTGCCTCGAACAACGTGCTCTCGCCCGCGAACGGCGAGCCGATCATTGTGCCCTCGCAGGACATCGTGCTCGGGCTGTACTACGCCACGCGCGAGCGTATCAACGCGAAGGGCGAGGGGATGTCGTTTAGCGATCTCGCCGAGGTGCGCCGCGCCTACGACGGGCGCCAGGTCGAGCTGCACGCCGGCGTCTGGGTGCGGATCCGCGAGGTTGAGGTTGCCGACGACGGCGAGCATGTGGAAACGATCAAGCGCTACCGCACGACGGTGGGCCGCGCGCTACTCTCCGAGATCCTGCCGCCGGGGCTGCCCTTCGAGCTGCTTAATCGGCCGCTGAAGAAAAAGGAAATCTCGCGCCTGATCAACGCGGCGTTCCGCCGTTGCGGCCTGCGCGAGACCGTGATCTTCGCGGACAAGCTGATGAACGGGGGTTTTTCCTTTGCGACGACCGCCGGCATCTCCTTCGGCGCGCACGACATGCGCGTGCCGCAGCAGAAGCACGACCTCATCCAGGCCGCGGAGACCGAGGTCAAGGAGATCGAGAACCAGTACACCTCGGGCCTGGTCACGCAGGGCGAGCGCTACAACAAGGTGGTCGACATCTGGTCGCGCTGCGGCGACCAGGTCGGCAAGGTGATGCTCGACCAGCTCGGCACGGAAGAGACGATCGACCGTAGCGGCAAGAAGGTGCGGGAAGAAGCCTTCAACTCGATCTACATGATGGCCGACTCCGGCGCGCGTGGCTCGGCGGCGCAGATCCGCCAGCTCGCCGGCATGCGTGGTCTGATGGCGAAGCCCGACGGCTCGATCATCGAGACGCCGATCACGGCGAACTTCCGCGAAGGCCTGAACGTGCTGCAGTACTTCATCTCGACGCACGGCGCGCGCAAGGGCCTCGCGGACACGGCGCTGAAGACCGCGAACTCGGGCTACCTCACGCGGCGTCTGGTCGACGTTACGCAGGATCTGGTGGTCACCGAGGACGACTGCGGCACGCAGAACGGCATCGTGATGCGGGCGCTGATCGAGGGTGGCGAAGTGGTCGAGCCGTTGCGCGAGCGGATCCTCGGGCGCGTGCTGGCGAACGAGCTGGTGCACCCCGACACCCAGGACGAGCTTTACGCCGCGACCACGCTGCTCGAAGAGGAACACGTCGAGAAGATCGAGGAGCTCGGCATCGACGAAGTGAAGGTGCGTACCCCGCTCACCTGCAGCACCCGCTGGGGTGTGTGCGCGCACTGCTACGGCCGCGACCTGGGCCGAGGCTCGCTCGTCAACGTGGGCGAGGCAATCGGCGTGATCGCCGCGCAGTCGATCGGCGAGCCGGGCACCCAGCTCACCATGCGGACCTTCCACATTGGTGGCGCCGCGTCGCGGACCGCCGTGCAGAGCCATGTCGAGGCGAAATCGAACGGCACGGTGCGCTTCAACCCGGCGATGCGCTACCTGACCAACGCCAAGGGCGACAAGGTGGTGATCTCGCGCTCTGGCGAGATCGTCGTCGCCGACGACGCCGGTCGCGAACGCGAGCGGCACAAGGTGCCCTACGGCGCCGCCCTACACGTCGCCGACGGCGACGCCGCGAAGGCCGGCAGGGCGCTCGCCAACTGGGACCCGCACCATCGCCCGATCATCTCGGAGTACGCCGGCACCGTGCGCCTCGAGGCGGTCGAGGAGGGCGCCACCGTTGCCAAGCAGATCGACGACGTCACGGGGCTATCGACGATGGTGGTGATCGACGCCAAGCGGCGCGGCGCGAGCACGGCCAAAGGCCAGCGTCCTTCCGTGAAGCTGATCAACGAGGCTGGCGAGGAAGTGAAGATCGCCGGGACCGATCACGCGGTGAACATCAGCTTCCCGGTCGGGGCGGTGATCGCGGTGCGCGACGGCCAGCAGGTCACCGTGGGCGAGGTGCTCGCACGGATTCCGCAGGAAGTGTCGAAGACGCGTGACATCACGGGCGGTCTACCGCGCGTGGCGGAGCTGTTCGAGGCGCGCAGCCCGAAGGATGCTGGGATGCTTGCCGAGGTGACTGGTACGGTCAGCTTCGGCAAGGAGACCAAGGGCAAGCAGCGCCTGGTCATCCGTGACGTCGAGGGCGTCGAGCACGAGTACCTGATCTCGAAGGACAAGCACGTGCTGGTGCACGACGGACAGGTCGTCAACAAGGGCGAGCTGATCGTCGACGGCGCGGTGGACGCACACGACCTGTTGCGTCTGCTGGGGGTCGAGGCGCTCGCGCGTTACATCATTGACGAGGTACAGGATGTCTATCGCCTGCAGGGTGTGAAGATCAACGACAAGCACATCGAGGTGATCGTGCGTCAGATGCTGCGCCGCGTGCAGATCGACGACCCGGGCGAGACGCGCTTCATTCAGGGCGAGCAGGTCGAGCGTGCCGAATTGCTGATGGAGAACGAGAAGGTGGAAGCCGACGGCAAGAAGCCGGCGACCTACCTCCACATGCTGCTCGGCATCACCAAGGCGTCGTTGTCGACCGACTCGTTCATCTCGGCGGCCTCGTTCCAGGAGACCACCCGGGTGCTCACCGAGGCGGCGATCATGGGCAAGCGCGACGAGCTGCGCGGCCTGAAGGAGAACGTGATCGTCGGTCGCCTGATTCCCGCGGGAACCGGCCTGGCGTATCACAAGATCCGCAAGGCGCAGGCCGAGGAGCCGGCTCTCGAGGCGCTGCCGGAGGCCGAGCAGGCTCCGGCCACCGAGGCCACCGAGGACGCGCCAGGCGGTTGAGCCGCGCGCAGCCACCCGGCTCGAGCGAAGGGGCGCCTGCGGGCGCCCTTTCTTTTTGCGCTGCGCAGTCCGGCGCGCGCGCTGTGCTACCGTCTCGCCGTGTCTGTGCGTCGAACGCGTTGAGCGGCCGAAATGGAATCAAAAACGACTTCGCTGGCTGAACGGGGTGTCGAGATACGCGATGCACGGCACGCGGATCTCGGCGCGGTCCAGTCGATCTACGCCCATCATGTCGATCAGGGACTGGCGTCATTCGAGGAGCAGGCGCCCGATGTCGATGAGATGCGCCGCCGCTTCGATGACATCGCCGTACGCCGGCTGCCCTATATCGTCGGCTGCATTGACGGTACTGTTGCCGGCTACGGCTACTGCGCGCCGTACCGGGCGCGATCGGCCTACCGTTTCGTGCTCGAGGATTCGGTCTACGTGGATCCGGCCTATCTGCGGCGCGGCGTGGGGCGCGCGTTGCTCGCGGCGCTGATCGAGCGCGCGGCGGCACTCGGCTACCGTCAGCTGATCGCGGTGATCGGCGACAGCGCGCACCTGCCGTCGATTCGCGTGCATGCGGATGCCGGCTTCCTGCGCGTTGGAACCCTGCGCTCGGTCGGGTTCAAGTTCGGACGCTGGGTCGACACGGTGATCATGCAGCGGGCCCTCGGCCCGGGCGACGGCCGGCCACCGGTTACTTGAGCGCCAGCGCGATCCCGCTCGCGACGAGCAGCACGGCCACCACTTTCTGAAAGCGCGCGTCCGACAGGCGCTGGTGCACGCGCTCGCCCACGACCATGCCGACGACCATGACCGGCATCATCACGACCAGCAGCGCGCCGACGCGTGCGTCGTACAGTCCCAGCCCGCCGTAGCCGGCGACGCGCACGATCGACAGCAGAAACAGCACCGTCGACATCGTCGCGCGGAACCGCGCGCGGCCGAGCTGCAGCGCATCGAGGTAGACCGCGAAAAAAGGACCCGCCATGCCGCCGAACAGCGTGGCCACCAGCGCCCCGCTGATTCCGGAGGCGGCGACGACCGCGCGGCGCGGCTGGGCGCGCGGCGGGGCGTGGGGGCGCAGGCTCCACAGCGCGTAGGCGGTGAGGAACACGCCGAACAGGTTGAGCAGCAGGCGCGAGGCGAGCAGCGCGAACAGCGCCAGGCCGAGCGCGACGCCGAGCAGGGCCCAGCCGAGCAGCGCGACGAGCGCTTTGCGCGAGGTCGCGTCGATGTGCCGACGCTGGTGCCAGGCCTGGCCGGAGGACGCGAAGATTCCCATCGCGCTGAGCACCGGAATCACGACCTCGAAAGGCATCACGAAGGCGAGCATCGGAATGACGACGAGTCCCGCCCCGAAGCCCGTGGC
>JAJDNJ010000275.1 GCA_022340705.1 Betaproteobacteria bacterium | reverse complement strand
CGCTGCACGTCACTGCCGCGGGCAAGCTTTTCCTCCTCGAGGACGGCTTCGCGCGGCTGCGCGACTACGCCAAACGCACCGGCCTGCGTGGTCTTACCCGCAACACGCATTCGAGCGTGACGCAGCTCGAGCGCGACCTCGAGCGCATCCAGCAGCAGGGCTGGGCGGTCGACAACGAAGAGGCCGAGCTCGGTGTGTGCTGCGTTGCGGCGGGCGTGCGCGACGACAGCCGCCAGCTGGTCGCCGCGCTATCGATCTCGACCCCGGCGGACCGCATGAAAGGCGCCTGGGGCGCGCTGGTCAAGGAAAGCGCCGAGCGTATTTCGCTCGCGATCGGCTACCGCTCGGCGGCACGCGTCGGCGCCGCCTGAACCCGCGCGCGGTTTCAGGCCGCGCGCAGCCCGTGCAAGGAAAACAGGCCGCGGCGATCGAGCCACTGCTTGCGCGCCTCGAACCCGGCGTCGCGCGCAAAGGCCTGGAACTCCTCGACCGCGTACTTGTGCGAATTCTCGGTGTGAATCGTCTCGCCTTCGTCGAACGCGAAGCGGTGGCGGCCGATCGCGACACGCTGGCGCAGGCGCGACACCAGATGCATTTCGACGCGCCCGCGCGCCACGTTGTAGAACGCGTAGTGAGCGAAGCGCCGCAGGTCGAAGTTGGCGCCGAGCTCGGCATTCATGCGCACCAGCAGGTTGCGGTTGAACGCCGCGGTCACGCCGGCAGCATCGTTGTACGCGGCGTGCAGGATGTTGGCGTCCTTTTTGAGATCGACGCCGACCAGCATCGCACCGCCGCGGCCGACGAGCCCGCGCGTCATGTGCAGGAAGCCCTCGGCCTCCTCGGGCAGCAGGTTGCCGATCGTCGATCCCGGAAAATAGGCGACCCGCCGGCCGAGAGCGCGTGGCAGATCGATCGGGCGCGAGAAATCACCGACCACCGCGGTGATCTGCAGCCAGGGAAACTCCCGTCCGAGGCGTTCCACGGCGAGGCGCAGCGCGGCCTGCGAGATGTCGATCGCCACATAGTGCGCGGGACGCAGACGACGGATCAGTAGCCGCGACTTGATGCTCGCCCCGCTGCCGAACTCGATCAGCTCGCAGCCCTGACCCGCAAAGCGCGCGATGTCCGCGATCCAGGCGCGGGTGAGCGCGAGTTCCGCACGCGTCGGGTAATACTCGGGCTGACGGCAGATCGCCTCGAACAGGGCGCTGCCCTTGGCGTCGTAGAAGTACTTCGGCGCGATCGCTTTCTGGGGGCGCGAAAGCCCGGCCAGAACGTCGTCCAGAAAATGCGCTTCCGGAAGGTCCTCGAAGCGCCAGCGCGCCAGCGGCGCGCGAGACCCGCTTAGCTGCTCAGGCCCTTCGCGGCGCTGCTTTCGAGCCACTTGCGGATCCTGTTGGCGTCGCCAATTCGCGAATACCGACCCCAGGAATCCAGCAGCACAACGATCAGGTCGCGCTTCGCGACCCGGGTGCGCATAACCAGGCAGCGCCCCGCCTCGCTGATGTACCCGGTCTTCGACAGCTTGATGTCCCAGTCCGGATTGCGCACGAGCGTATTCGTGTTGCGGAACGAGAGCATGCGCCCGTAGGACTCGACCGTAGCGCTTTCGCGCGTCGTGTACTCGCGAATCAGCGGGTAGCGGTGCGCGGCACCGACCAGACGCACAAGGTCGTTCGCGCTCGAAACGTTCTCCGAGGACAGACCGGTCGGCTCGACGAAGCGTGTATCGCGCATGCCGAGAAGCTGGGCTTTCGCGTTCATGATCGAAACGAATTTCTCGGTGCCGCCAGGGTAGGTCCGCGCGAGCGCCGCCGCAGCGCGATTTTCCGAGGCCATCAGCATGATGAGCAGCAACTGCCTGCGCGTGAGCACCGAACCGGTGCGCAGTCGGGAACGCGAGCCTTTCATGGTGTCGACGTCATCGGTGCTCACCACGACGCGCTGCTCGAGGTCGAGGCTGCGGTCGAGCACCACCATCGCGCTCATCAGCTTGGTGATCGAAGCGATCGGCGCGACCGTGTCGCTATTCTTGTCGAGGATCACCTCGCCGGTGTTTGCGTCCTTCACCAGCGCGATCGCCGAGCGCAGGAACACCGCGTGCGGATCGCCCTTGTCGTCCGCCTGTGCGAAGCCGACGGTCAGGAACAGCACGGCGACGAGCGCGCAGAGCGCGACAATCTTTTCGAGGTGATGGATCTGTCGTTCTTGTTGTTGCATTGCTGGGGTCCCCTGAGTGGCGGGCCGAGTGTAAAGCAGCTTTTCCGGGAAATGCAAGCAAAAATAACGGGCTAGAGCCATTTTCTCGAATTCATCTGATAAATTTTGCGCAATCTTGCAGATTCCCTGCTGAACGCCGCCGCTACGCGACCTTGGCCCGCTCGAGCACCGCCTCGGCGGCGGCGGCCTGCTGCTGCAAAGCCCACATGCGCGCGTATTCGCCCGCCGCTTCGAGCAGCTCGGCGTGCGTGCCGCGCTCGACGATGCGTCCCTGGACGAGGACCAGGATCTGGTGCGCGTCCATGACCGTCGAAAGGCGGTGCGCGATCACCAGCGTCGTGCGCCCTTCGGCCGCGCGCTCGAGTTCCGCCTGAATCGCCTTCTCCGAGCGCGAGTCGAGTGCCGAGGTCGCCTCGTCGAAGATCAGGATGCGCGGATTCTTGAGCAGCGCGCGGGCGATTGCAACGCGCTGCTTCTCGCCTCCGGAGAGTTTGAGGCCGCGCTCGCCGACCGTCGCCTCGTATCCCGCAGGCAGTGACTCGATGAAGTCGTGGATATGTGCCGCGCGCGCAGCCTCGACGACTTCCGCGTCGCTCGCTTCGGGCCGCCCGTAGCGAATGTTGTAGCGGATCGTATCGTTGAACAGCACGGTGTCCTGGGGAACAATCCCGATCGCCGCCCGCAGGCTCGCCTGGCGCAGGTCGCGCAGGTCGACGCCGTTCACGCGCACGGCACCGCCGCCCACGTCGTAGAACCGGTAGAGCAGGCGCGCGAGCGTGGATTTGCCCGAGCCCGAGGGTCCGACCACCGCGACGCGCTCGCCGGCGCCGATCGTGAAGCTCACGTCGTGCAGGATTCTCCGCGCCGGCTCGTAAGCGAAGTCCACGTCGCGAAATTCGACCGTCGCGGGGCCCGCGGGCACCACCACCGCGTCGGGCTTGTCCTCGACTTCGCGGTGCTCCGAGAGCAGGCCGAACATGCGGTCCATGTCGATCAGCGCCTGCTTGATCTCGCGGTACACCATGCCGAGAAAATTGAGCGGGATGTAGAGCTGGATCAGCAGCCCGTTGACCAGCACCAGATCGCCGAGCGTCAGCGCGCCGCCCACCACGCCGTCGGCGGCAAGGAACATCAGCGCGGTGAGCGCCGCGGCGATGATTAAGCTCTGACCGATGTTGAGCAGACCAAGCGAGGCCTCGTTCTTCACCGAGGCGGCCTCGTAGTGGCGCAGATTGTCGTCGTAGCGCCGGGCCTCGAACTCCTCGTTGCCGAAGTACTTCACGGTCTCGTAGTTGAGCAGACTGTCGACCGCGCGCGTGTTGGCACGCGAGTCGAGCTCGTTCGCGCGGCGCCGGAAATGCATGCGCCACTCGGTGACAACCACAGTGAAGCCGATGTAGACGGCCACCGCGCCGAAGGTGATCGCCGCGAAGCGCCAGTCGAACTTGCCGAGCAGCACCGCCGCGACGAGCGCGAACTCGAGAATCACCGGAAGAATGGAGAACAGCAGATAGGACAGCAGCGTCGAGATGCCCTTGGTCCCGCGCTCGATGTCGCGCGACATGCCGCCGGTCTGCCGCTCGAGGTGAAAGCGCAGGCTGAGTGCGTGCAGGTGGCGGAACACGCTGAGGGCAACGCGCCGGATCGCACGCTGCGTGACACGCACGAACACCACGTCGCGCAGCTCCGCGAACAGCACGGTGGAAAAGCGCAGCAGCCCGTAGATCGCAAGCAGCGCCGCCGGGACCGCCAGCATGGCGCGCTCGGTGTCGAGCCCGTCGACGACCTCCTTCATCACGAGCGGCACGGCGACGTTCGCCAGCTTGGCGGCCGCAAGGAACACCAGCGCCGCGGCGACGCGGCCGCGGTATTCCAACAGGTACGGCAGAAGAAGCGGGACGACGCGCCACTCGTTGCCGGTCAGCGGTTGCGTGGGCGCGGCGCGGTGCGCGCTCATTCGGGAGACCTCCCCGGAAAAGCTCGAAATTTTACGGCGTCATCACCCGCCGTCCGGTCGTCCGGACGCCGGCGCGCCGCCGCGCAGGCCGACGAGCGCGAGCAGCCAGCCGCCCAGTCCCTGAAGATCGAGGACGAGCGGCAGCAGGATCCAGAAGAACGGCCATGGCAGCTCGATGCCGAAGCGCGCTTTGAGCTGCGGGATCAGGAAAAACAGCGTCACCGAGCCGACGACGCCCGGAAGGATCGGAATGCCCGAGGCAACGCGCGCGCCCGGCTTGGCGCGCCGCGCCGCACGCCAGACCTGAAAGTTGATGACCAGCCCCGCGACGGCGAACAGGCTCGCCATCGAGATCCCGATCAGGCCGAGAAGGTAGGCGCCGCTCATCGGTATAGATTTGCACAGGCTTGGACTCGCATAGCGAATCCGACCCTGCCACGGAAATGGTTGACGCGTAAGGCTTGGATACATATCATTCAAACGTTCGTTTGAATTTCATTCGCCCCGCATGGAGGCTTGGGCATCATGAATCTGCGTTCCGTCAAGCCCGTCAGCGAGACCCAGACCCGCATCCTCGACGCCGCGGAGGAGCTGTTCCTGCTGCACGGTTTCGAAGGCGCATCGATGCGCATGCTGACCGCGCGCGCCGGCGTCAATCTCGCGGCGATCAACTACCACTTCGGCTCGAAGGACGCGCTGATCGAAGCGGTCCTGCGCCGCCGGCTCGATCCGATGAACGCGAATCGCATCGCGGCGCTCGACCGATTGGAAGCCGAGGCTGCCGGGCGCGCGCTCGCCCCCGAGGCGATCATCGGCGCCTTCGTTGGCACCTCGTTGCGCATGATCGAGGACGCGCGCGGCGGCGGGCGCAATTTCATCCGCCTGCTCGGCCGCACCTATACCGACCCCGACAAGCAAATCCGCGCGCTGATCGGACAGCTCTACGCGCCGGCGATGGAGCGCTACAAGGCGGCCTTCACGCGCGCACTGCCCGACCTACCCGCCGAGGAGCTGGTCTGGCGCATGCACTTCATGTTCGGCACGCTGTCCTACACCCTTGCCGCGACCGACACCGTGCAGCTCATTGCGGGCTGCAAGCCGGAGGACCGCTACGACTCCCGTCTGCTCGAGGCGCGTCTTACCGCTTTTCTTGCCGCCGGCCTGCTTGCGCCGTTGCCGAACGGCGCGTCGGTGCGCAAGGCCGCCTGAAACCCCACGCTTCACGGAGCACATCGTCATGCCCGGTTACCTCATTCTCGTCTTCGCAGCGCTGGCCGCGGTGGCCTTTGTGCCGCCGATCCGGCGCGCCCTGGTCAGCAACCCGCTGCTCCGCCTGTTCCGCCGCATCCTGCCCGACATGTCGTCGACCGAGAAAGAAGCCATCGACGCCGGCAGCGTGTGGTGGGACGCAGACCTGTTCTCCGGTGCGCCCGACTGGAACAAGCTGCTTGCGACGCCCGAGCCGCAGCTCAGCGAGGAGGAGCAGGCCTTCCTCGACGGCCCGGTGGAGACGCTGTGCGCACTATGCGACGACTGGGAGGTCACGCACGAGCGTCAGGATCTGCCGCCGCAGGTCTGGCAGTTCATCAAGGATCAGGGCTTTCTCGGCATGATCATCCCGAAACAGTACGGCGGCCTGGGTTTTTCTGCGCTCGCGCATTCCGCCGTAGTGACCAAACTTTCGAGCCGCTCGAATGCAGCGGCGGTCAGCGTCATGGTGCCGAATTCGCTCGGCCCGGCTGAGTTGCTGCTGCACTACGGCACCGAGGCGCAGAAGGATCACTATCTGCCCCGCCTCGCGAAGGGTCTCGAGATCCCCTGCTTCGCGCTGACCTCCCCGGAGGCCGGCTCCGACGCGGCCTCGATCCCGGATGTCGGCGTGGTCTGCAAAGGGCAATGGCAGGGCAAGGAAGTCCTCGGCATGCGCGTGACCTGGGACAAGCGCTACATCACGCTCGGCCCGGTGGCGACGCTGCTCGGGCTCGCGTTCCGGCTTTACGACCCCGAGCACCTGCTCGGCGAGACCGAGGACCTCGGCATCACCTGCGCGCTCGTGCCGACCGATACGCCGGGCGTGAATATCGGCCGGCGTCACCTGCCGCTAAACGCGGCGTTTCAAAACGGACCGAACTGGGGCAAGGATGTCTTCATGCCGCTCGACTGGATCATCGGCGGGCGCGACTATGCCGGCAAGGGCTGGATGATGCTGATGGGCTGCCTGGCCGCCGGGCGCTCGATTTCGCTGCCGTCTTCGTCGGTGGGTGGCGCGAAGGCGCTGTCGCGCTACGTCGGCGCCTACG
Organism: Betaproteobacteria bacterium; assembly: GCA_022340705.1. Classification (GTDB taxonomy): domain Bacteria; phylum Pseudomonadota; class Gammaproteobacteria; order Burkholderiales; family SG8-39; genus SG8-39. The sequence continues at coordinate 886 of JAJDNJ010000275.1, read as the reverse complement.
CGCGGGTGCGCAGCCAGTTCCGCACGCCGATCGGCAAGCTCGAGGGCGTGGAGGAAGCCCTCGGGCGCATCGCCGCGAACACCTACATGATGGACGCCGCGCGTGTAATGACCGCGGGGGCGGTCGACGCGGGAGAGAAGCCGGCGGTGATCTCGGCAATCGTGAAATACCACCTCACCGAACGCGCGCGCGAGTGCGTGAACGACGCGATGGATATCGTCGGCGGCAAGGGGATCTGCCTCGGGCCGAACAACTGGGTCGGGCGCGGCTACCAGGTGATGCCGGTCGGTATCACGGTCGAAGGCGCCAACATCCTCACGCGCAGCCTGATCATCTTCGGTCAGGGTGCGATCCGCTGCCATCCCTACGTGCTGCGCGAGATGCGCGCGGCGAAGGAACTGAAAGGCGAGGAAGCCGCGCTTGAATTCGATCGCGCGTTTTCGTCGCATGTCGTGCACACGCTGTCGAACGCGCTGCGCGCCTTCTGGCACGGATTGACCGGATCGCGCTTCGCGCGCCTGCCGGTCGACGCGGCGCCGGAGACCGCGCGCTACTACCAGCGCGCGACGCACCTTTCGGCGGCCTTCGCGTTCCTCGCGGACGTCTCGATGCTGGTCATGGGCGGCGCGCTCAAGCGCAAGGAGAAGATTTCCGGCCGACTGGGCGACGTGCTGTCGATGATGTACCTCGTCTCAGCGGCGCTCAAGCGCTACGAAGACCAGGGCCGGGCCGCCGAAGACCTGCCGTTGGTGCACTGGTCGGTGCGCGATGCGCTCTACCAGGCGCAGCAGGCGATCGACGCGATCCTTGCCAACTTCCCGAACGCACTGGTGGCCGGTCTGCTGTATCGCATGATCTTTCCCTGGGGCACGCCGTTCCGCCCGTC
>JAJDNJ010000271.1 GCA_022340705.1 Betaproteobacteria bacterium | reverse complement strand
GCGATCATGCGGGGCGGCTGAGTGTAGCAAAGCCGGTCCCGCGCACCGGCATGCTCAGGCGCGGTGGTAGGGGTGTCCGGTGAGCAGACTGGCCGCCCGATAGAGCTGCTCGCACAGGAGCACCTGCGCGAGCGCGTGCGGAAGGGTGAAGGCGGAAAGTCGCAGGCGCCATGCACAGCTGCGCAGAAGCGCGCCATCGAGGCCATCGGCACCGCCGATCAGGAACGCCAGCTGCGCGCTCGACGAGAGCCAGTCGCGCAGGCGTGGGGCAAACTGCGCCGTGCGCAGCTCGTCTCCGCGCTCGTCGAGCGCGATGCGCAGCGCTGCCGCGGGCAGCGCCGCGACGACGCGTTTCGCTTCGGCGGCGAGCAACTGCGCCGGCTGCCTGCCCGCGCTGCGGGGCTCCGGCTTGACCGCAATGCGCCGCGTTTCATAGCCGCGCGGCATGCGCTTGAGGTATTCGACGCAGGCCGACTCCGCCCAGTGGGGAAGCCGTCCCGCGACGGCGACGATCAGCAGCCGGGCCACGCGCCGGCTCAGGCCGCGGACGCGCGCCGCGAACGCGACGCCGGGCGTTTGCGTGGCGCGCGCTTCGCTGCAAGTGCCTTCATGCGCACCGGCTTGTCGCCCCAGAGTTCCTCCAGGTTGTAATAGCTGCGCACCGCGGGATGCATGATGTGCACAACGATGTCGCCCAGGTCGACGAGCACCCATTCGGCATTCGCGCCGCCCTCGACGCCCTCGATGCGCTCGCCCAGCGCCTTCAGCTTTTTCGCGACATTGTCGGCGAGCGCCTTGACCTGCCGGGTCGAATCGCCGCTGGCGATGATGACGCGCTCGAAGAGCGAGGCCATATCCGAGGTGTTGAACACGACGATATCGTGTCCTTTGATGTCTTCGAGTGCGTCGACGACGGCGCGTTGCTTCTTGCGGATGTCCATTGCGGTCAGCCGTTCTCCTTCATGAGTCCTGATAGAGGCCGTGGCGCGCGATGTAGTCGATCACCGGCGCGGGCAGCCACGCGGAAAGATCCTCGTCTTGAGCGACGCGCTCGCGCAGGTCCGTCGCCGAGACTGCGAGCGGCGGCATTTCGACGCGAATCACTGCGCCCGCGGCGTGCCTGCGCCAGGCCCCGTTTGCCCGGTCGCCGCGCGCCGCGCCCTCCTCTGCGACGGCCGGGCTCGGTGGAAGGTCTTCGCCGGGCCGCGCGAATACGGCGATGTGCGCCAGCGCGAACAGGTCCCTCCAGCGATGCCAGCCGTCGAGCTTGGCGAACTGATCGTCGCCCATCAACAGCACCAGCGGCAGCTGCGCACCGAGCTCGGCGCGCAGCGCCGCGAGCGTATCGACGGTGTAGCCCGAAGCGCCGGGAGCCAGCTCGCGCTCATCGATGGTGTAGCGCGGCTCCCCGGCGAGCGCGAGGCGCAGCATCGCGACCCGGTGCGCCGCGCCGGCGACGGGCGCGTCGCGATACCCCGGACGACCGGTGGGAATCCAGAGCACCTGAGTGACGCGCAGCACGTCGAGCGCGAGCTGCGCGATGCGCAGGTGTGCGGCATGAACGGGGTCGAACGTGCCGCCGAGGATGCCGATCGGGCCGGCTGTGCCGGCCGCGCCGTGCTCGTTCAACCGCGCACTTCTCCGTGTCCGAGGACGATGTACTTCTGCGAGGTGAGACCTTCCAGACCTACCGGACCACGCGCGTGCAGCTTGTCGTTCGAGATCCCGATCTCCGCGCCCAGACCGTACTCGAAGCCGTCGGCAAAGCGCGTCGAGGTGTTCACCATGACCGACGCCGAATCGACCTCGCGCAGGAAGCGCTGCGCGCGCGCTTCGTCATTGGTCACGATTGCGTCAGTATGCTTCGAGCCGTAGCGCTCGATGTGATCCATCGCAGCGTCGAGCCCTTCGACGACGCGGATCGAGACAACCGGGGCGAGCCATTCGGTGGCGTAGTCCGCCTCGGTCGCGTGCTTTGCGTCGGGCACCAGGCGCTGCGTGGCCTCGTCTCCGCGCATCTCGACGCTCTTGCTGCGGAAGATTTCGGCGATGCGCGGCAGGAATGCGGGCGCGATCGCCGCAGCGACGAGCAGCGTTTCCATCGTGTTACAGGTGCCGTAGCGCTGCGTTTTCGCGTTGTCCGCGATGCGCACCGCCATCTCGAGATCGGCGCGGTCGTCGACGTAGACGTGGCACACGCCGTCCAGGTGCTTGATCATGGGGATGCGCGACTCGCGCATCAGGCGCTCGATGAGCGACTTGCCACCGCGCGGCACGATGATGTCGACGTACTCCGTCATCGTGATCAGGGCGCCAACCGCGGCGCGGTCCGCCGTCTCCACGACCTGGACCGCGGTTTCCGGCAGGCCGGCGGCCTTCAGCCCCGCGCGCACACAGGCTGCGATCGCCTGATTCGAGTGCAGCGCCTCCGATCCGCCGCGCAGGATGCAGGCGTTGCCGGCCTTGATGCACAGACCGGCCGCGTCCGCGGTCACATTGGGGCGTGACTCGTAAATGATACCGATCACGCCGAGCGGCACTCGCATGCGCCCAACCTCAATCCCCGTGGGCCGGCGCCGCCGCTCGCTGATCGCGCCGATCGGATCGGGCAGCCCGGCGACTTGCTCGAGGCCTGCTGCCATCTGCTCGATCGACCTTTCATTGAGCGTCAGGCGATCGACGAAGGCCGCGTCGCGGCCCTGCGCCTGGGCATGCTCGACATCGGCACGGTTCGCTTCAAGCAGCTGCGCCACGTGGCTCCGGATCTCCGCGGCCATCGCACGCAGCGCGGCGTTCTTGGTGTCGGTATCGGCCCGCGCGAGGATGCGCGCAGCCGCGCGCGCAGCCACGCCGAGCTCGCGCACGTAGCCCGCGACGTCGACTTGCCTCGCCTCAAGCGCTTGATCCATGGGCCAATTCTAACCCCAGGCGAATGAATCCCTCCCAGGGATCGGTCTTCGCCACGCCCTTGATCGCGCGGTCGATTTCAGCGGCGCGGCGGATCGCTTGCTCGATCGACCGGCGCGCGACACGGTGCAGCCCGGCGCGCAGCGCGGCTTGGCGTGCGCCCCAGACGCGGTTCTCGCGCAGCAGCTGATCGAGCGGGCGCCCTGCGCGCACGCCATCCTGCACGCGCGCGAGCGCTCGCAGGTCCTCCGCGATCGCCCACAGCACGAGCGTCGGCGCCTCGCCTTCGTTGTGCAGCCCTGCGATGACGCGCGCATAGCGCGCCGTGTCTCCGGCCAGCAGGGCGGTCGAGGCGTCGAACGCGTCGTAGCGCGCGACATTGGTCACCGACTCGCGCACCGCCTCAAGGGAAAGCGTGCCGCGTGGGGCGAGCAGCGCGAGCTTCTGGATCTCCTGGTGCGCGGCGAGCAGATTGCCTTCGACGCGCTCGGCGATGAACTCGAGCACCTCGCTCGCCGCGCGCTGACCCTGGCGCGCGAGGCGCGCCCCGATCCAGGCGGGCAGGCGCGCACGCTCGATGGGAAACACGTCAATCACGGTTCCCGCATCGGCCAGCGCGCGAAACCAGGCGCTCGACTGGCTCGCACGATCCAGCCGCGGCAGCGTGACGATAGTCAGAATCTCGGGCGCGGCACGCGTGCAGTACTCGACGATCGCGCCCGCACCCTCGGAGCCCGGCTTGCCTGAGGGAATACGCAGCTCGACGATCTTCGCGCCGCCGAACAGCGACAGACTTGCTCCAGCATGCGTGAGCGCGCTCCAGTCGAACCCGCGCTCGACCTGCAACACCTCGCGCTCCGCATGGCCCGTGCGGCGCGCCGCGGCGCGGATCGCATCGGCCGCCTCGAGCGCGAGCAGCGGCTCGTCGCCGTGAATCACGTAAAGCGCGGCGAGCGTTTTCGCGAGGTGCGCTTCGAGCTGTTCGGCGCGCAGAGGCATCGTCGCGCGTGCCTTGTTCGCCGGCTACTGGGCCTTCGCCGCGGCGAGCTGGCGCAGGATCTGCTGCACCATGTCGGTCTGCATGTCGCGATACAGCAGCTGATCCTCCGCTTCCTTGGCGAGCACGGCGCTGTCGTTGAAGGTGACGTCGCGCACCTGCTTCAGGGTGGTCGAGGGAACAAGGTCGCGGCCCTTCTGGTCGTGCACGCGGTAGCGCACGACATAGCGCAGCCGGTACTCGCGCACCCGTCCTGCGCCGGTGAGCGAGAGAATGTCCTTTTCCTGCTTCGCTTCGGTAAGTTCGAACACCGCCTGCGCGTTCTTGGGCGAATCGACCACCCGGGTCTTCGAGCTCGACTCGATCGCACGTTTCAGGTCGAGCGCGACGCCGCCGGAGCTGCCCGGCACGTAGATGGTTTGGAACGGAAGGTTCGAGGAGCCGCGCAGCTGAAAACCGCAGGCGGCGATCGATACGCTGAGCGCGGCGACGAGCGCGAGCTTCATACCACGATGTTGATGAGGCGTCCGGGCACCACAACGACCCTTTTGATGACGGCGCCGGCAAGAGCTTTGACGACGACGTCGCTCGCGCGCGCAAACGACTCGAGGCCCTTTTGATCGAGGCTCTGGGGCGCGACGAGCGTCCCCTTCTTCTTGCCGTTGACCTGCACCACGTACTCGATCTCGTCCTGCTCGAGCGCGGCTGGATCCGGCTCGGGCCAACCCGCACGCATGATGTTTTCGCCGAATCCGAGCGTGCGCCACAGGTGGTGTGCGACATGCGGCGTGATCGGCGCAAGCAGCCGCAGGAGGATTGACAGCCCTTCCTCCGTCGTCGCGTTCCGTCCGCTGGAAAAGCGCTCGAGCGCGTTGAGAATTTTCATGCACGCGGAGGCGACGGTGTTGAACTGCAGCTTGTGCAGATCGTAGTTCGCCTGCCTGAGCACCGTGTGAATCTCGAAGCGCGTCGATTTTTGCGGCGCACCCGGGGTGCCGCCCGGCGTGGATTGATCGAATCGTGCGCAGTAAGCCCAAAGCCGCCGGAGAAACCGGAACGAGCCCTCGACGCCCTCGTCCGACCATTCCAGAGTGTTGGTCGGCGGCGAGGCGAAGATGATGAAAAAGCGCGCGGTGTCCGCGCCGTACTTCTCGATCAGCGCCTGGGGATCGACGCCGTTGTTCTTCGATTTCGACATCGTGCCGATGCCGTCAAACGCGACCTCGGCGCCGTCGCCGCGGCGCTTGGCCGAGACGATCTTGCCCTTCGCGTCGCGCTGCACCTCCACATCGGACGGATGGATCCACTCGCGCCGGCCCTGCGGCGTGTCGCGATAGTAGGTCTCGGCGAGGACCATGCCCTGGGTGAGCAGGTTGGTGAACGGCTCGGCCACCTTCGACAGGCCCTCGTCGCGCATCGCGCGCTGGAAGAAGCGCGAGTAGAGCAGGTGCAGGATCGCGTGCTCGATACCGCCGACGTACTGATCGACCGGCATCCAGTAGTCCGCACGCGCATCGACCATCGCCGCGTCCTGTCCCGGACAGCAGAAGCGCGCGAAGTACCAGGACGAGTCGACGAAGGTGTCCATGGTGTCGGTCTCGCGTCGCGCCGGCTTGCCGCACGCGGGGCACGGCGCGTCGAGAAACTCGGGCCGCTTGGCGAGCGGGTTGCCGGCACCGTCGGGCACCAGGTCGGTGGGCAGCACCACGGGCAGCTGATCGTCGGGTACCGGGACGTCGCCGCAGGATTCGCAGTGCACGATGGGAATCGGGCAGCCCCAGTAGCGCTGGCGCGAGATGCCCCAGTCGCGCAGGCGCCATTGCACCTGCTTTTCGCCCAGGCCTTTGGCCGCCAGATCCGCGGCAATCGCGTCGACCGCGGCGCCGTAGTCGAGTCCGTCGTATTTGCCGGAGTTGATGCACACACCTGGCTCGGCGTACTCCGGGCGCCAGGGCGCGGGCACGTCGGCTCCCAGAGGATGACGGATCACCGGCTTGATCGGCAGGCCATAGGACTGCGCAAAGGCATAGTCGCGCTCGTCGTGCGCGGGCACCGCCATCACCGCACCCTCGCCGTAGCCCATGAGCACGTAGTTGGCGACCCAGACCGGGATACGCTCTCCGGAGAGCGGGTGGGTGCAGTAAAGGCCGGTCGGCATGCCCTTCTTCTCGAGCTGTGCGAGCTCGGCTTCCATCACCGCGCCGCGCTTGCATTCGTCGACGAAGGCCGCGATCTTCGCATCGCGCGCCGCGGCCCAGCTTGCAATCGGATGCTCTGCGGCGACCGCGCAGAAGGTCGCGCCCATCAGCGTATCGGCGCGCGTCGTGAACACCCAGAGCTTTCGCGCCTCGCCGTCGAGCTCGTAGGGAAAGGCGAGCCGCACGCCCTCCGAGCGCCCGATCCAGTTCTTCTGCATGAGCTTGACCTGCTCGGGCCAGCCCGGCAGCTGATCGAGCGCCCCGAGCAGCTCTACCGCGTAATCCGTGATGCGCAGGAAGTACATCGGGATTTCGCGCTTCTCGATCACCGCGCCGGTGCGCCAGCCGCGCCCGTCGATGACCTGCTCGTTGGCGAGCACGGTCTGGTCGACCGGATCCCAGTTCACCACCCCCGTTTTCTTGTACGCGATGCCCTTCTTGAACAGGCGCGTGAACAGCCACTGATTCCA
>JAJDNJ010000270.1 GCA_022340705.1 Betaproteobacteria bacterium | reverse complement strand
CCGATCGACTGCACGCGCGCGTCGCGCGCCATGCGTTCGATCGCGGCCTCGCGCATGTAGCCGAAGCCGCCGTGGAACTGCTGGCAGGCGTACATCACCTCGTTGACGAGCTCGCCGCAGTAGGCCTTGACCATCGACACTTCCTTGACGCAGTCGCGCCCCTGCGCATCGAGCCAGGCGGCGTGGTAGACGAGCTGCCGGCCGGCGGCGACCTTCGCCGATAGCATCGCGAGTCGCTGGCGCACGGCCTGCTTGTCCCAGAGCGGCGCGCCGAACGCGCGCCGCGTCTTGACGTACTCGAGCGTCAGCTCGAGCGCGCGCGCGGACTCGCCCATCGCCATCGCGCCGAGCACGATGCGCTCGTTCTGGAAATTGCGCATGATGGCGTAGAAGCCTCTGCCCTCCTCGCCGAGCAGGTTCGCTCCCGGCACGCGGCACTCGTCGAAGGCGAGCTCGGCGGTGTCCGACGAGCGCCAGCCCATCTTGTCGAGGCTGCGGCTGACGCCGAAGCCCGGCGCGCCCTTCTCGACCGCGAAGATCGAGATTCCCTTTGCGCCCGCTTCCGGGTCGGTCTTCGCCGCGACGAAGTACAGATCGGCGTGCACGCCGTTGGTGATGTAGAGCTTCGAGCCCGTGATGCGCCAGCCGTCACCGTCGCGCCGCGCGCGGGTGCGTATGCCGCGCACGTCGGATCCCGCATCCGGCTCGGTGACCGCGACCGCGGTGATGCATTCGCCTGCGACGATGCCCGGCAGCCAGCGCGCGAGCTGCTCGGGTGAGCCGGCGTTGAGCAGGTGCGGCGCCGCCATGTCGGTATGCACCAGCACGGTGATCGCGAAGCCGCCGTAGCTCGAGCGGCCGAGCTCCTCGGCGAGCAGCGCGCTCGCCAGGGTGTTGAGCCCGCTGCCGCCGTAGGTCTCTGCCACGCGCAGGCCGAAAAATCCGTGTCGCCCCATTGCGCGCAGCACCTCGCGCGGCACGCGGCCGTCGCGCTCCCAGGCGTCGGCCGCGGGAATCACCTCGCGTTCGACGAAGCGGCGCAGGGTCTCGCGCAGCAGGCGATGGGTATCGTCGAGAAAGGCGATTTCCTGTGTCATGACTGAACCGCGGAGCGCAATGATGCGCTTCGTCGCGCGAGCCGCCGGCGAAAGTCGAGCGCGACGAGCGGCAGGCCGAGGCCGGCGGCCGCGAACACCGGAATGATGCCCCAGGCGTCGATGACGCGCGCGCCGCACCAGATCCCGATCGACTGTCCGGTGAACAGACACAAGGCGAACAGCGACACCGCGGCGCCGCGCGCCTCGGGCGCCATCTGGGTGGCGTGCACCTGCAGCGTGTTGTGCATCATGTAGATGCCCACGCCGGCGAAGAAGATGCAGGGCAGGACGAAGCCCGCTCCCGGGGCGAGCGTCATCCCCAGGTAGGCCGCGCCCAGGAACCCGCCGCCCGCGAGCACCAGTCCGCGCTCGCCGAGCGCCGGCACCACGCGCCCGGCGACCGCGGCGTAGAGCAGCCCGCCCGCCGGAAACGCCGCGATGAATGCGCCGCTGGCACCGAGGCTCACGCCATGGCGCTGGTGCAGATCCCAGGCGATGAACGCGAACGCGCCGTTCGCGAGCGCACCTTCGATCGCGACGGTCGTCAGGATCACCCTGACCCAGGACCGGCGCAGCAGCCCGAGCATGCGCCCGAAGGCCGCGAACAGCGACGCTTCCAGGGAACCCCCGCGCGCGAGCGAGGCATCGCGTCCCAGCTCGACGCGCAGCAGCAGAGCGATGGCAAAGAACAGCAGTCCAAGCACGACGAAGATCGCGCGCCAGCCGAACCACGCGCCGAGCACGCCAGCGGCCGCCGCGCCGAAGGCCACGCCGAGCATCTGCCCGATCAGGAAGCGCGCGATCGTCGCCTGACGTCGCTCATAGGCAACGACATCGCCGATCCAGGCCATCGACAGCGGTATCAGCGCGCCGATCGTGATTCCCGACACGAAGCGCGCGGCGACGAGCGTCGACAGGCCCGGCGCGGCGGCGCAGAGCAGGCTCGTCAGCCCGGAAATCGCCGTCGTCAGCATCACCATGCGGAACTTTCCATACCGGTCCCCGATCGGACCGTGGAACACTTGGAACAGCCCGTAGGACAGCGCGAAGGCCGTAATGACCAGCGAAGCCGAACCGGGTGTAACGCCGTACTCGTTCGATATGAGGGCGAGCAGCGGATCGGTCGCGCGCAGGCTGGCGGCACTCGCGAACGCCGCGAGCGAAAGCAGGATGACGGCGCGCCCGGTCATGGGGTGCGAAGTATGCGGGAATCAACGCGTGCGTGCGCGAAACGGTTCGCGCCCGACGCAGAGAGTATGATGTTCGGATCAGCACGTCACCACGAAAGACGAGACATGCACAAGCGATTGACCCCCTTCCTCGCGCTCGTTCTGCTCGCCGCGGCGGGTGCGAGCCACGCGACCGACGCCGACACGCGCAAGCGCGCCGAGGAATGGTACGAGCGCGACAAGGCGATCTGCGCCGAGGACAAGGATGCCGAGCGACGCATCCAATGCATGCGCGACGCGCGCACGGTCTACGAAAAATCGATCGCCGGAACGGCGGCACCTGCGCCGGCGACGAGCCCGCCGGTGACCCAGACGGCACCCGCGTGCACGAACTGTGGCACGATCAGCGCGATCCGCGAGGCGGAGCAGAAGGGCCAGGGCACCGGCCTCGGCGCGATCGGCGGCGCGGTCATCGGCGGCGTGCTCGGCAACCAGATCGGCCGCGGCAAGGGCAAGACGATTGCCACCGTAGGGGGCGCCGCGGGCGGCGCCTACGCAGGGCACCAGATCGAAAAGAGCGCGCGCTCGACCAAGACCTGGAACGTGACCATCCGCATGGACAACGGGTCCGATCGCACCATCGCGCTCGACACCGCGCCTGCGCTCGCGGTCGGCGACAAGGTGCGCGTAGAGGGCAACAACATCATTCGGCAGTGAGACGCCCGGCGCGGCCAGCGCCATGATCCGAGCGGTGCTCTCGCCAGTCGTCGCCGCGCATTCGCATACCGTATCGCTGCGTCTGTCGACCGGCGCGGAGGCGCTCGTCGTGCGCGTGCTCACGCGCGACGGCATCGCCGGCTACGGCTTCACGTTTCACGAAGACGTCGCCCGAGCGCGCCGCATGGCTTGCTGGGACGCGACGGCACGCGCGGCCGGCAGACCCGTCTGGCAGCTGCTGCGTGATGCCGCGCCCGAAGTCCGCGAAGCGCTCCGAGCCGATCTCGAGGACAGCGCGCATCCCTGGAATCGCGCATGGCGCGCGACGCTCGACGCCTCGCAGGCAACGCCCGGAGCCAGCGCGCCAGATGGTGCGGGCAGCGGAATCGACTGGACGCTCGAGCCGGGATTCATGACACTGCGCTGGATCGAACCCGAAACCAGGCAAGAGGAACTTCATGGCCGGACTCCTGACTGACGTGCACGCGAGCCTCCCGCTCGATGCGGCCAACAAGATCATCGATGCAGCGATCGCCCTGCGACGCAAGGAAGGCGTGCTGCCGCTCGTCGTCGCGGTGCTCGACGCCGGCGGCAATCTGGTCGCCTTCCAGCGCGAGGACGGCAGCGGCGTGCTGCGCTTCGACATCGCCTTCGGAAAAGCGCGCGCCGCGCTCGGCATGGGGATGTCGACACGCCTGATCCGCGACCGCCTCGGCAGCCGGGTCGCGTTTCAGGCCGCGCTCGCCGCGGCTTCCGACGGACGCTTCATCCCGGTGCCGGGCGGGGTGCTGATCCTCGACAAGTCCGGCGCCGCGATCGGCGCGGTCGGCATCAGCGGCGACGCCTCAGACAAGGACGAGTACTGCGCGATCGAAGCGGTGCACGCCGCGGGCTATGCGTCGGAACCGGCCGAGCCGAACCCGGAGTGGCGCAGCGCCGGGCTCTGAGGCCCGCGGCGCGGCTCAGCCTTTGGCGATCGCTGCGAGCAAGTCGGCGAGCATCCCGGGCGCCGTGACGTTCGGACTGTGCGTCGCGTCGATCTCATAGAGGCGCCAGCCCGGCTCGCTGCGCGCGCGCTCGGCGAACTGGGCGAACACATCGCCCGGCATCGCGCGCATGCAGTAGATGTAGCTGCGCGGAAGGTGGTCGGCCGCCCCGCTCAGGCGCAGCGGCTGCTCGAAGGTCGCGAGCGGCTGCATCACGCGGCGCGGGAGGATCCAGGCGCGGTCGGCCTCCGACGTATCCTCGGGCACCGGGTTGGGCGGAATGCGCCAGCCCGCGCCCTGCTCGGCCACCCCTTTGCGCATCGCCGCGCGCGCCTCGGGCGAGATCAAGTCGAAGAGCGACTGCCCGTCGCGCGGCACGAAGGCATCCAGGTAGACGCGTTGCGCGATGCGCTGCGGCACGCGATCGGCCACGCCGGTCGCGACCATGCCGCCGTAGCTGTGGCCGACGAGGACGACGTCGCTCAGATCCTCGAATTCGATGACCGCGAGCAGGTCCGCAATATGCGCCTCGAGGTCGATCGCGCGCTGCGCGAGGTGCGCGCGCTCGCCGAGGCCCGTGTAGGTCGGCGTCACCAGCCGGTGGCCGCGCGCCGCAAGCAGCGGATGCAGCTTCTTCCAGGCCCAGCCCGCCGACCAGGCGCCGTGCGCCACCAGGATCGTTGCCACCTCCGACGCTCCCGGCTCAGCGCGCCGCGTCGCCCATGCGGAACTCGTGCGACATCTCGTCGAGCTTTGCCTTGAGCGCCGGATCGAGCCGGTACTCGAGCGCGGCGACGCTCGCCGCGAGCTGCTCGGCGCGGCTCGCACCGACGATGGGCGCGGTAATCACCGGATTGGCGAGCACCCAGGCCATCGCCAACGTCGCGGGCGCGACGCCCGCCCCCTTCGCCAGACCGATGAAGGCGTCGACCGCCGCAAACTCGCGCTCCTTCCAGTAGCGCTCGGTGTAATTCTTCGCCGCCGTGCCGAGTGTGAAGCGCGTGCCCTCGGGCGGCGCGCCGCGCTGGTGCTTGCCGGTGAGCATGCCGCCGGCGAGCGGATTGTAGGGAATCACCGCGAGCCCTTCCTCGGCGCAAAGCGGCAGCAGCTCGCGCTCGATCTCGCGGAACAGCAGGTTGTAGCGCGGCTGCACCGAAACGAGCCCGGAGAGTCGCTTCGCCTCAGCGCGGCCCAGCGCGCGCGCCACGCGATAGGCGTGGTAGTTCGATACCCCGACGTAGCGCGCCTTGCCCGCCTTCACCACTGCGTCGAAGGCCTCGACCGTCTCGTCGACCGCGACCGCGGTGTCGAAGTGATGCACCTGGTAGAGATCGACGTAGTCGGTGCCCAGGCGCTTGAGCGATGCGTCGATCGACGCGAGCACATGCTTGCGCGAGGTGCCCTGCTGCCAGGGCGCCGGGCCGGACTTGCCGCTGCACTTGGTGGCGAGCACGAACCGCTCGCGCCGCCCGCGCAGCCATTTGCCGACGATCTCCTCGGTGCGCCCGACGCTGTCGAGCGTGCCGCCGAGCGGGTAGACGTCGGCGGTGTCGATGAACGTGATCCCTGCCGCGGCCGCGGAATCGAGAATCGCGAACGAGGTGGCCTCGTCGCACTGCAGGCCGAAGGTCATCGTGCCCAGGCAAAGACGCGAAACCTTCAGCCCGGTGCGGCCGAATCGAACATGCTCCATGCGTTACTCCTAAACGAAACCGCGGCCGCTTGCGCGCTCCCGCGCCCGGCTCACCACTTGTTGCGCAGCTCGCGCAGCTTGAGGAACACCGTCTTCGGATCGGGCGCCTCCGGCAGGTCGGGAAACGCCTCGCGCAGGCGCGCGATGACGCTCGGGCTGTGCAGGCGGAAAAAGGTGTTGATCTCCTTTTCCAGCGCGAGCGTCGACACCAGCGCCTTGTCCGGGTTCTGCCCGCCCACCTCGTCGAGCAGCTTCGCCGCGCGCCGGTTGTCCGGCTCGCGGTTGAGCGTGAACTTGAGGTTGTTCTCGATGTAGTCGTGCCCCGGATAGATCAGCGTCGCATCCGGCAGCCCGGCCAGCTGCGAGGTGAACGTCTGGTAGAGCTCGGCCGGGTGCCCGCCGTTGTGGCAGTTGCCGGCGCCCGCGTTGAACAGCGTGTCGCCGCAGAACAGCGCCGGCCGGTCGGTATGCGACAGCAGGCAGATGTGGCTCATGGTGTGCCCCGGCGTGTCGAGCGACTCGAGCTCGACCGTGCGCCCGACCTTGACGATATCGCCCGCGGAAAGCCCGCGGTCCATGCCGGGAATCCTCGCCTTGGCGTTGTGGTGGGCGAGGATCTTGGCGCCGGTCGCCTTGACCATCGCCGCGTTGCCCCCGGTATGGTCGCCGTGCTCGTGCGTGTTCAGGATCTGGGTGATCGTCCAGCCGCGCGCCTTCGCCCGCGCCAGGCATTTCTCATGGTCGAGCGGGTCGATCGCCAGCGCCTCGCCGGTCTCCTCGCAGGCGATCAGGTAGTTGAAGTTGCGATAGGCGTTGCCGGTCCAGATCTGCTCGACGATCATGCGACGTGCTCCTCCTTGGCGTCATCTTTCGCATGAGCCGCGCGCTGGGTCAAGTGGCACGATAATTCGTCATCGCGAAGGGAGAAACGATGAAAGCGGCATGCTTCATGAAGCACGGCGGCCCCGAGGTGATGGAACTGCGCGAGCTGACGGACCCCGCGCCCGCCGCGGGCGAGGTGCTCGTCGACGTGCACGCGGCGAGCGTCAACGGCGCCGACTGGAAGGTGCGCGCCGGCAGTACCGCGCCGGTGGCGCGCTTTCCCTACGTGCCCGGGCGCGACTTCTCCGGCACCGTCGCCGCTTTGGGTGCGGGCGTGACCGACTTTGCGCTCGGCGACGCCGTGTTCGGCGTCTGCGACGTCGGCCAGGAAGGTGCCTACGCCGAGAAGCTCGCGATCAAGGCTTCGATCATCGC
>JAJDNJ010000172.1 GCA_022340705.1 Betaproteobacteria bacterium | reverse complement strand
GGCGTCCTCAACCTGCTGCGCGTGCGCGACCACGCGGTGCGCGGTTTCGCGGTGGGCGTCGCGGCGCACGGCATCGGCACCGCGCGCGCGTTTCAGGTGTCCGAGACGATGGGCGCTTTCGCCGGCCTCGGCATGGGCCTGAACGGAATGGCGACTGCGTTCCTGTTCCCCGTGCTGGTGACGCTCTGGGGAAGCTGAGCGGGAAAATAAAAAGGCCGCCTCCAGGGAGGCGGCCTTCGCATCGCGCGTCGGGTCAGCGCCGAGCGCGCGTACGCATCTCCTTGCCGAGATTGATCAGGAAGCGCAGCGCGTCCTGATTGTCGGGGTCGCGCATCATGCTCCACAGGCCGCCGAGGCCGCCCGCGGCGCGCGCACCCTTCTCGGTCGCCTCGCCGGCGGCCTCGAAGCCATGCAGCATGCCCTCGAGCGTATCGAGCCGGTCGACCAGACGCGGAATTGCCTCGGCGATGCGGTGCAGATCGCCCGAGGCCTCGAGGTGCGCGAGCAACTCAACCAGGCGCCCCGCACCGCCACGGTTCAGCCGATCGAGCAGCGACATCCCTTCGGCCGTGGTTTCCGCAATCCGGCTGATCATCTCGTCGGAGAGCGCATCCTCGGCCGAGCCGTAGACGCGCGCGAGCTTCGCCAGGCGGTCGAGATCGCCATTGTTGACCAGGTCGGCGAGCGCCGGGATCGCTCGGTAGAGCCCCGTCGTGTTGACGCGATCTATCAGGTCCATCGCGTCGGTCGCGGTGCCCGCGAGACGCGAGATCATCTCGTCGCTCAGCGAGTCGCGTGCCGCCGCGAGCACCCGCTCGGTCTCGAGCGCCAGAACGTCTTTATCGGAGGATTCGGACATGTCGGCCTCCGTCTAGAGCAGCCCGCGCGCCGAGGCCCAGTACAGCTTGTTGTAGGCGAGCTTGAACCAGTGCACCGCCTTGGTCGGGGGCTTGGGTTGTGGCGGGTTGTTGTAGTCGAACATTGCGTAGGTCGCGCGGTCGAGACCTGCCTCGATGAAGCAGAACACCTTGCCGTCGTACTCGCGCACCGGTGAGCCGAGCTTGACCATCGCCGCGATGTTTTCGCCCAGCGCCTCGGCCTCGAAGTGCGCAGTCGAGCCCGCTTTGCTGATCGGCAGGTTGGTCGTATCGCCGAGCACGAAGACGTTCTCGCGCCCTTCCATGTTCAGATGGTTGCGATGCGTCGGAATCCAGCCGCGCTGGCCGAGGTTGTTCTTCTCGATGACCTCCATGCCGCGATGCGCGGGAATCGAGATCAGCAAATCAAAGTCGGTTTCGCTACCTTCCTCGCTCTTGGCGATCTTCTTGGCGCTGTCGACTTCCTTAAGATTGAACAGCGTCTCGTAGCTGATGCCGAGGCGGTCCATTTCGGGCGCTGCCCATTTGGCGACGTTCTCGAGCGAGTGCACGCGGCCGACCGGGTAGGTGTAGTGCAGCTTGACCTTGTCGAGAATGCCACGCTGCTTGAAGTAGTCGTACAGCATGAAGGTGATCTCGAGCGGCGCCATCGGGCACTTGTGCGGGACGCCGACTGCGACCAACACCTTGCCGCCCTCGAAGCGCCGCAGCCGATTGAACATCTTGACGGCGCTCTCCTCGGTGTAGAACAGCTCCGCGCTCTCGGCGAGGCCGGGAATTTCCTCCGGCGTCGGGCGCGAGCCGGTCGCGATCGCGATGACATCGTAGCCGTAGACCTTGCCGCTCTTGGTCTTGACCTCGTTGTTGTCGAGACGGAACTCTTCGACCGGATCGACGTGAAACTCGATGCCCTGCTCAAGCAGGCTCGCCTGGTCGCGGTACAGCTCGTCGGGCGTCATGCGTCCGATCGCGAGGTAGAGCAGGCCCGGCTGGTACATATGCCGCTCGGAGGCCGACAGCAGGGTGATACGTGCCTTGCCGCTGCGCACTTCGTTTCTCAGTCTGCGCGCGAGATTGTTGGCGAGAATCGTGCCGCCCATCCCGCCGCCTACGATCAGTATTCTCATGGCCGCCTCCTCGTTTGAGTGCTGCGTTGAATCGGGTTCAGTGCGTCTTCTTGACCAGCACGTGCCAGACGCCCTCCTTCTCTTCGGTGCCGACATGCTCGTGCTTGACCTTGTGGATCCATTCCGGGATCTCGCTCGCCGAGCCCTTGTCGGTGGACAGAATTTCGATTTCCTCGCCCACCTCCGCCATCTTCATTGCGGCGATCAGTTCCATCAACGGTCCCGGGCAGAAGCTGCCGCGTGCATCAATCGTCCTGCGGTTCGACACGGTTAGTCTCCTTTGCTGGTTTCAGAACGACCAGACCTGGCCTGCGGCTGCGTCGTCGAGAAACTTGGTGAGGCCCATCGGCTCACCCAGGTACGCCTCGATATCCTCCTGCGCGTAACCGAGAATGTCCATCGCCATCGAGCAGGGATGGATCTTGGCGTCGCCGAGCTCGACGGCCTGCTCGAACAACTGCTTGAAAGGCGGCGCTTTTTTCTCGACCAGGAGCTTGCCGACTGCGCCTTCGGCGGGCGCGGAAGACGGTGCGCCCTTCTTGAACGGCGGCAGCGCATTCATCGACAGAAAAACAATTACCTCGTTGCCGCCGACCGCGCCGACCGAAGCGACCATCGAGGCCATCTGCAACCGCTCGATCGACCCGGAAACGACCATGATGCTGATTCGATTGCTCATCCTGAGAATCCTCCGCCGGGCGGGCGCCCGCTTCGAAATCGCCAATTCACCACGAAGCGTGCGGCGGCGGGTTGATACACGTCAATCGCATTCGGGCGCGACGCGCGCCGCGCATCGAGATCTCTGATGCGGCGATAGTAACCTGCGTATGCGTCAGGAGCGGCGCGGCGCGCCGCGAACCCCGACGCGTGCCGCGATGCTCCCTCCCAAGATACCCGCGGCGATCCAGCCGAGCGCGACGCCGAGCGTATTGGCTGCCATGTCGAATAGCTCATAGCTGCGATAGCCGAGCGCACGCTGCGCAAACTCCAAACCGACGCCGAGCGCGGCAAAGCCGAGCGCGTACCGCAGGCGCGTGCGGCGCGCTGGATAGAGCTGGCAGAACCAGAACATGAGGATGCCGTAGGCGAGGAAATGGCCGAGCTTGTCGCCCTGCGCGATATCGATCGTCGGCGGGCTGGGGATCAGCGAAAGCCAGACGATCGCCGCCACCCAGGCCCAGCCGAGGGCGAGCCACAGCGCGCGCAGCCTCGCAGGCATGAGCATTCAGAACAGCGCCATCTGCCCGGCGGGATCGGGCCGCCGGAAGCGCTCGCAATCGAGCGCGCGCCTCGCCACCTGCCCCCGGTTGTCGCCGTTCAGCCGGAACCTGCGGCAGGCGATCTCGAAGCGCTGCGCGATCAGGTCAGCAAAATTTCCGGTTCCCGTCATGCGCGTGCCGAAGCGCGGGTCGTTGTCGCGCCCGCCGCGCAGTTGCCGGACGAGGCTCATGACATGTGCCGCCCGCATCGGGACATGTTGGTCGAGCCATTCGCGGAACAGCTCTTTGAGCTCGTTCGGCAGCCTGAGCATCTGGTAGCCCGCCATCGTCGCGCCCGCCGCTGCGGCCGCCTCGAGCGACTCTTCGATCGACTTGTCGTTCAGCCCCGGGATGACCGGCGCCACCATCACCCCGACCGGTACACCTGCCGCGGCGAGGGCGCGGATGGTTTCGAGCCGTCGCTGGGGTGCCGGTGCGCGCGGCTCGAGTCGGCGCGCGAGCGTACGGTCGAGCGTCGTGACCGTGACGAACACCTTGGCGAGGTTCGCGCGGCCCATCGGGCCGAGCAGATCGAGGTCGCGTTCGACGAGCGCCGACTTGGTCACCATGGTGAGCGGATGCTCGCACCCGGCAAGCACCGCGATCAGCTGGCGGGTGATGCGGTAGCGCCGCTCGGCCGGCTGGTAGCAATCGGTGTTCGCGCCGATCGAGATCGGTGAGCAGACGTAGCTCCGCCGCCCGATCTCCGCGCGCAGCACCTCCGCCGCGTTTACTTTGGCGAACAGGCGCGACTCGAAATCGAGGCCGGGCGACAGTTCGAGGTAGGCGTGCGCCGGCCTGGCGTAGCAGTAGACGCAGCCGTGCTCGCAGCCGCGGTACGGATTGACCGAGAGCTCGAAGGGCAGATCGGGCGACTGGTTGCGCTGAATGAGCGTCTTCACACGCTCTTCGGTGATCGTGGTCTCGAGCGGCGCGGCGGGCTCGTCTGCGATCGTCCAGCCATCGTCGTAGGCCTCGCGCGCGACCGACTCGAACCTTCCGGGAACGTGCGACAGCGCGCCGCGCGCCTTGCGCTGAGCTTCCTGCGCCGGTACACGGATGGGCACCGAGCGCGTTTCGTTTTTCGCGTCCTGCGCCATGTCGCTCGCCGTTAGAATCCTTCGCGCCGGTCCCTCCGGCGCCTCGGGAACTGTATAAATGAACAGTAGTATACGCCGAAACGTCGGGCTGCTCGCCGTTTGCCAGGCGTTGCTGATGACGAACAATTCGACGCTCATTGCGATCAATGGCCTGGCGGGGCTGGCGCTCGCACCGGTCAGCTGGCTGGCGACGCTGCCGGTGACCTGCTGGGTGCTCGGCGGGGCGCTCGCCACGATGCGCGCCTCGCTGCACATGAAGCGCGTCGGGCGCCAGCGCGGGATGACCGTGGGAACCCTGTGGGGGATCGTCGGTGCGCTGATCTGCGCCAGCGCTGTCGCGCTGCAGATGTTCTGGCTGCTGTGCTTCGGCACCCTGGTGTTCGGCGTGTACAACGCCTACGGTCAGTACTACCGTTTTGCCGCGGCCGACGTCGCGAGCGACCGCTTTCGCGCCACCGCGATCTCGCTCGTGCTGGCCGGCGGACTCGTCGGCGGCGTGCTCGGGCCGACGACCAGCCGGATAACGATCGACCTGCTCGGCACCAAGTTCGTCGGTGCCTACCTCGCGCTCATCGGCTACGCGCTGCTCACCATGCTGCTGCTGCGCTTTATCCGCATTCCGACACCGTCGGTATCCGAACAGGAGGCCAGCGGCAGGCCGCTGATCGAGATCATTGCGCAGCCGAAGTTCTTCGTTGCGGTGCTCTCGGGCGCGATCGGCTACGGGGTGATGAACTTCCTGATGACCTCAACGCCGATCGCGATGCGTGTCTGCGGACATCCCTACGGCGACGCGGCTTTCGTGATCTCGTCGCATGTGGTGGCGATGTTCGCGCCTTCCTTCG
>JAJDNJ010000266.1 GCA_022340705.1 Betaproteobacteria bacterium | reverse complement strand
GTCGCCGTATGGATGAACTCGACCACCGCCGCCAGCTCGAAGCGCGCCTCGCCGCGCGCCTCGGCGGCGTTCGCAGCGAGCAGGAGCAGCGCTGGGCGCAGACGCTTGCCGCCCCCCTCGACGATATGCGCCGCGACCTGCCGCACGAGTGCGACGTCCGAGGCGAGGCGTGCCCGAATCACGGCCTCGACGCGCTCCAGGTCGCCGGCAATGGGGGCAAGAACGGGGGGAAAGTCCATCGGCGTGCAGGCGTGCAGAATGCGGGCCGGCGCTCGTCGGGCCGGGCGCGAAGCTTAGCATGGGATGCTTTGACTCGAAGCCCGAGATTCGTTTACAATTTCAAGTCTTTGCGAGCGGATTACGGAATACGGATCGGCCTATGTATGCGGTGATTAGAACGGGCGGCAAACAGTATCGCGTCGAGCAGGGCGGACAGCTTCGCGTCGAGTCTCTCGCCGCGGAAGTCGGTGCCCCGGTTTCGTTCGGCGAGGTGCTGATGGTCGGCGAGGGAGAGGCAGTCAAGCTCGGCTCGCCGACCCTGGCAGGTGCCCAGGTCAAGGCGACGGTCGTCGGCCATGGGCGCGGCGACAAAGTCAAGATCTTCAAGCTGCGCCGGCGCAAGCACTATCAGAAGCATCAGGGCCATCGCCAGAATTTCACGGAAGTCCGGATCGACGAAATCGTCGTGGCCTAGGCCAGACGCGGCACCAGGAGCAGGACAACCATGGCACATAAAAAAGCAGGCGGCAGTTCACGCAACGGGCGCGATTCGCAGGCGAAGCGCCTCGGCGTCAAGGTGTTCGGAGGACAGCAGGTCAATGCCGGACAGATCCTCGTGCGCCAGCGCGGCACCCGCGTGCATCCGGGGCGCAACGTAGGTATGGGCCGCGACCACACGCTGTTCGCCAAGGCCGACGGTCGCGTCGAGTATGCGGTGTCCGGCCCGGCGAGCAAGAAGACGGTGAGCGTCCTCGCCTGAATCCCCCTGCCCCGCACGAAAGGCCCTATCGTATCCGGTAGGGCCTTTTTCATTTCTGACCCCTGCCGTGAAGTTCATCGACGAAGCCAGGATCCAGGTTCAGGCCGGCAATGGCGGCGACGGCGTTGCCAGCTTCCGGCGTGAAAAATACGTTCCGCGCGGGGGCCCGGACGGCGGCGACGGCGGGCGTGGCGGCAGCGTCTGGGCGATCGCCGACCGCAACCTCAACACCCTGGTCGACTATCGCTTTGCTCGCATTCATCGTGCGACGCATGGCGGCAAGGGCATGGGCTCAGACTGCAACGGCAAATCCGGGCGCGACGTCGAGCTGCGCATGCCGGTCGGAACCCTGATTCGTGACCGCATCACCGGCGAGCTGCTCGGCGACCTGGCGGCTCATGGAGAGCGCGTCCTGCTCGCCAAGGGAGGCAGCGGGGGGCTCGGCAACAACCATTTCAAATCGAGCGTGAACCGCGCGCCGCGCCAGTTCACACGCGGGCGCCCCGGCGAGCAGCGCGAACTCGCGCTCGAACTGCGCGTGCTGGCCGACGTCGGCCTGCTCGGTCTACCGAACGCGGGCAAATCGACGTTCCTGCGCGCGGTGTCGGCGGCACGACCCAAGGTGGCCGAATATCCTTTCACCACGCTCAACCCGTCGCTCGGCGTAGTGCGGCTGGGACAGGAATCGAGCTTCGTGATCGCGGACATTCCGGGTCTGATCCCCGGCGCCGCCGAAGGGGCCGGTCTTGGCCACCAGTTCCTGCGGCATCTCAGCCGCACGCGCCTGCTGCTGCATCTGGTCGACATCGCGCTACTCGAAGAGGCGTCCGATCCGGCGGCGGACGTGCGTGCGTTGGCCCTCGAGCTGAAGAAGTATGATGCGGCGCTGTACCGCAAGACGCGCTGGCTGGTGTTCAACAAAATCGATGCGCTGGAAGCGTCGGATGCCGATGCACGCATCCACAGGATCCTGCGTCGACTGCGCTGGAAGGGCGAATGGTTCAAGGTCTCGGCGCTCACCGGCGAGGGCTGCCGCGAGGTCTGCGCCGCCGTGCAGCGTTTTCTTCACGCACCGCCGGCGCGTGCCACGCGCCGCGCCGCCTGAGACGGGGCTGAGATGTCCGGGCCGGTCGCGAGCGCGAAGACGCTGGTCATCAAAGTCGGTTCGTCTCTCGTCACCAACGAAGGGCGCGGCCTCGACGTGGCGTCGATCGCGCGCTGGGCCGCGCAGATCGCGCGTCTGCGCCAGCTCGGCAAGCGCTCGGTCCTGGTGTCGAGCGGCGCGATCGCCGAAGGCCTGCAGCGCCTTGGCCTGCCCCGGCGGCCGCACGCCCTGCACGAGCTGCAAGCCGCCGCCGCGGTCGGACAGATGGGCCTGGTGCAGTGCTACGAGACCTGCTTCCGCGAGCACGGCCTGGCGACCGCGCAGATCCTGCTGACGCACGCCGACATGACCGACCGCCAGCGCTACCTGAACGCGCGTTCCACACTACGCACGCTGCTCGGCCTCGGCGTGATACCGGTGATCAACGAAAACGACACCGTCGTGACCGACGAGATCAAGTTCGGCGACAACGATACGCTCGGCGCTCTGGTCACGAACCTGGTCGAGGCCGACGCCCTGGTCATCCTGACCGACCAGCGGGGCTTGCACGAGTCGGACCCGCGTCGCGTGCCCGGCGCGGCGCTGGTCGAACGCGCCCGCGCGGGCGACCCAAGGCTCGAAGCCATGGCCGGAGGAACCGGATCGCGCCTGGCCAAAGGCGGCATGCTGACCAAGGTTCTGGCCGCAAAGCGCGCCGCGCGCAGCGGCGCGCATACCGTGATTGCCTCCGGCCGCGAGCCCGAGGTACTGGTCCGCCTCGCGCAGGGCGAGCAACTCGGCACCCTCCTCGAAGCGTCGACCGCGCCGGTCACCGCGCGCAAACAGTGGCTTGCCGATCATCTGAGCGTCGCCGGTCAGCTGACGCTCGACGCAGGCGCCGTGACGGCGCTGGTGCGCGACGGCAAGAGCCTGCTGCCGATCGGCGTGGTTGGCGTGCGCGGAAGTTTCGAGCGCGGCGAGGCGGTCGCCTGCCTGGATCCCGACGGGCGCGAAATCGCGCGCGGGCTGGTCAACTATTCTGCTCAGGAAAGCCGTGCCATCATGCGCAGGTCCTCGAGCGAGATCGAGGGCCTGCTCGGCTACGTCGACGAACCCGAGCTGATCCATCGCGACAATCTCGTCCTGCTGTAGCGCGCGCCCGTTCAGCGTTCTCCCTGACGATCGACCAACGGATGGCGGCCACGTCGGATCGCATCGAGCCCCTCCTCGGCCGACAGGATGGGCGCACCACCCGGGCAGAAATAGTCCTTGCGCAGGGCGTCGTGCCAGCGATGCACGCCACCTCCGCGAATCTCGCGCCAGGGCGTCGTGCGCCGCCTCCAGGTCCGGTTCGTCTCGCCGATGGCGTAGATCCGGTATTCCCGGCCGCCGCAGCGGATCGCCTCGTAGCTCACGTTGTTCACGCCTTCGGGACTGCGCGCGACGAGGGTGTAGTAAATGACGTTCCCGTCGACCCTGAGCGATTTGGCGTCGATGAAATACTCGAAGTCGCTCGCCTCGCTGACGAAGAATTCGAGCAGGTCGTTCTCGGCCGGAAAAGACGGCAGCGTGACCACCTTCTCGGCGCGCGCCGCGGCGGCCGCCCGCTCGGCCGCCCCGTCATCGCCGAGGTCGGCCTGCGCGTGCGCGCCGAGCGCCAGCGCGGCGAGCACGACGGCGAGCGTGGCGCGCAGGCTGGCGCGCGCGGTGGCCGCGTTACGCGAGATCGGCAACCAAGGCGGCACGCTGCTCCGGGGGGACGGGATCCACCCGCACCGTATATTGCGGATGGTCAACGCCGATCGCCAGTCCGACGCCGTACTGCAGCGCCTTGCGCATCTCTTCGGTCAGCTCGAAGCGCAGGAAGTGCACGGACGAAGTCTTTTCGTCGTTTTCACGCTCGAGATCCTCGTCGGCGACCGCAGTAACCCGCGCACAGCCTTCGACCTGGATCCAGACCTTGCGCTCGATCCCCTTGAGCGCCGCGAGCATCCTGTGCCGCTCGGCGACATCCGGATACTCGATCAGCATCGTCGCCTTCCAGTTGCTGCCGTCCGGAATCAGGGGGTTGTAGGCGTCCAGCTCGTGCTGAATGCCGTCCTCCTCGAAGATGCGCTCGATGCGCAGCATCTCCTGCACCTGGTAGCGAATCGTCAGCTCGTCCTCGAACAGCAAGTTGACGTGCTCTCCCAGGCGGATCGTGCGATGCTTCTTGTGCGCAATGACACGCGCACGAAAAGCCTTGCGCTCTTTGGCATACGCCTCGAGCGAGAGCAGGCTGTCTCTGGCAATCTGGCCCATGTCGATTATTTGCTCGTCAAAACACAGCGCGGGCGCCGCCCCGAAACGGAGCGACGCTTTTTCTGTATGTAGGGCCTTGCACTGCGGCACGCAGTGACGCGGTGCAAGGCATGGTGGTTCTCTTTCGGGCTCTTTACTCCAGCGAGTCCAGCGCCTTCTGGAATCGGTT
>JAJDNJ010000248.1 GCA_022340705.1 Betaproteobacteria bacterium | reverse complement strand
GCGATGTCGGGCAGGCCGAGCACCGACGCGCGGTTCGCCCCGGGCACGCGCTTCAGCTCGTCGAGGACATAGAGGTTGGAGTAGTTGTCGAGGTAGGTCGCGTCGTAGCGGTCGTCAGGCGAGTAGATCGAGACGACCATCATGATGCTCGATGACTGCTTGTCGACCGTGATGCCCTGCTGCACGACCGTCTGCGGCAGCTGGGAGGTCGCCTGGCTCACCCGGTTCTGCACGTTCACCTGGTTGATGTCGGTGTTGGTGCCGGGCTTGAAGAAGACGTTGATCGTGACGTTGCCGCTCGAGGAGCTGGTCGAGTAGAAATAGAGCAGGTTGTCGACCCCGTTGATCTGCGCCTCGATCGGCGCGGCGACAGTATTGGCGATCACCTCGGCGGTCGCACCGGGGTAGCGTGCCGACACCTGGACCTGCGGCGGCGCGAGCTCGGGGTACTGCTCGATCGGCGCGACCGACATCGCGACCAGCCCGCCGAGCACGATCAGGATCGAGATGACCGATGACAGGATCGGCCGGTCGATGAAGAAATGCGTGAACATCGGGCTATGCGCCGGCCGGGCTACTTCTTCGCACCGGAGCCTTTCTCAGCCGCCTTCGCGGCGGCTGCGCCCTTGCCCTCGGCCTGCCCCGGCTCGACGATCTTCACCGGCTGTCCGGGCACCACCTTGAGTACGCCTTCGACGACCACGCGGTCGCCCGCATGCAGGCCGTTGACAATCACGATGTCGGCCTTGCCGTAGTAGTCTCCGACCACCACCGGGCGCACCTCGGCGGTTCCGTCCTCCTTGACGACGTAGACCAGGTGGCCGTTCGAGCCCTGCTGCACCGCGAGCTGCGGCACGACGATCGCGTCCGGGCGCACCGCTCCCTTCACGTTGGCGGTCACGAACATGCCCGGCCTGAGGGCGTGTTTCGGATTCGGCAGCACCGCGCGAACCAGAAACGAGCCGGTGTCCTGGCTGAACGACGGGTCGGCAAAGCTGATGCGACCTTTCTCCGGATAGATCGAGCCGTCCGAGAGCACCAGGTCGACTTCGTACTCCCGGTCCTTGGGCGGCACGAGCCGACCCTTCGCGGCTTCGTCGCGCGACTTGGCCATCTGGTTCTGCGAGACGCTGAAGTTCACCCAGATCGGGTCGAGCGCCGCGACATAAGTCAGACGCGCGTTCTCGGACAAGGCATTGATGTACGCGCCCTCGCGCTGCAACGAGCGGCTCGCAACGCCATCCACCGGCGAGCGAATCGTGGTGTAGCCGAGATTGAGCTCGGCCTCGGTCACCTTCGCGCGCGCCGCGTAGACCGCGGCAGTGGAGGCGTCGTACTCGCCCTGGGCGCGATCGAGGTCGGCCTGCGACAGCGCGTTCTGCTGCGCGAGCGGCTTGACGCGGTTGAGCGTCGCGGTCGCGGTCGCCAGGCGCGCCCTCTGCGCGAGCAGTTCGCCCTTGGCCGCGTCGAGCTGGGCCTGAAACGGCTTGGGATCGAGCTGGAACAGGACCTGGCCTTCCTTGACGAACTCGCCCTCCTGATACGCGATCTTGTCCAGGTAGCCGGAGACGCGCGCGACGATGTCGACCTGGCGCGAGCTTTCGGTTTGCGCGACGAACGGCTCGCTCACCGGGATCGTCGCCGCCTTGATGGTCAGCACCGAGACCGGCGGCGGCGGGCGCTTCGCCGGCGGGGGCGCCTCGGAGCAGCCGGCGGCGAGCACCGCAAGAGCGACAATGACGAGCGCTGATCGGGAAAGGATGGAAGTGAGCATGAGGGACTCTGCGAATGGCAAGCGTGCGGAGTGCCGGCGACGCCAACTGCTCGCTCGCAACAGGACAGAACAGGACGGGCGCGCGCCGGGCGCCGTATTTTGCCCCATTTAGCGCATCGGGCGCGACCGAACCGAGGCGCTTTCGATATACTCCCGCGTCCGATTCGTCCGAAGCCCGAACGCCCGGGGATATTCGCCGCGATCGGGTGTTTCGACGGCGGATCGCACTCGCAATAAAGGTCTCACAAGCGTGCTCTTCGGTGGCAGACTTCTTGAAAGATGCTTCACGGTCCCATGCGCATGGTTTGTCCTACGTCAAATGCCAGCCGCGACCCGACCCGGACAATCGATCACCCATAGCCGCAGGGGCCCCCACGGCTTCGGCGGCCCGCCAGCACCGAGCATGAAATTCGCAAACGCAGCGCTGTTCCGACGGCTCGCCGTACTGCTCCTCGCCTGCGCGACAGCGCTCGGCAGCGTCGCGCGCGCGCAGGATTCGGCGACGCCATTCAAGCCGGAAGAGATCGAGGCGCTCGTCGCGCCGATCGCGCTCTACCCGGACGATCTGCTCTCGCAGGTGCTGATGGCCTCGACCTATCCGCTCGAGGTCGTGCAGGCCGCGCGCTGGGTGAAGGCGAACCCGAACGTAAAAGGCGACGCCGCGGTCAAGGCGGTCGAGAACCAGAGCTGGGACGTGAGCGTGAAGTCGCTCGTCGCATTCCCGCAGGTGCTCGAGCCGATGAACGAGAAGCTCGACTGGACGCAGAAGCTCGGCGACGCGTTCCTCGCCGACCAGAAGTCGGTGCTCGACGCCGTTCAGCGGCTGCGCAGGCGCGCCGAGGACGCGGGCAATCTCACGTCGAATGAGCAGCAGAAAGTGGTCGTCGAGCAGGAGGCGCAGCAGACGATCATCAAGGTCGTGCCGGCCGACCCGCAGGTGATCTACGTGCCTGCCTACAACCCGACCGTGGTCTACGGCGTTTGGGGTTACCCCGCGTACCCGCCCTACTACTGGGCGCCGCCGCCGTACTACTACCCCGGTGGCGCGTTTGTTCGAGGTTTCGCCTGGGGCGCGGGCGTGGCGGCGAGCTGGGCGATCTTCGGTGGCTGCAACTGGGGCCGCGGTGACGTCAACGTCAACGTGAACAGGGCAGTCAACATCGACCGCAACTACAATCGGACCAACATCACTACGGGCGGCAGGTGGCAGCACGACGCGAGCCACCGCAAGGGCGTCGCCTACCGCGACACGGCGAGCCGCGAAAAATACGGCAATCGCGTACCGGGCGCCGAAGGCCGGCGCGACTATCGCGGACGCGAGGGTCGCGTCGGTGCAGGGCAACGAACCGGCGGCGACCGTGTGGGCGCGGGCCAACAGCGCCCCGCTGCCTCCGATCGCATGGCTGCGGGTAACCGCCAGCGCACCGGCGCGTCCGATCGCATGGCGAGCGCGAATCGCGGCGGCGGACGCGACAACGCGTTCAGTGGGGTCGGCGGCGGCGGCGCCGCGCAGCGCGACTTCGACCGCGGCCGCGCCAGCAACCAGTCGATGGCGAGCCACCGTGGGAGCGCCAACGTAGGCTCGCGACCGAGCGGCGGAATGTCGCGGCCGAGCGGGGGGATGTCGCGCCCCAGCGGCGGTGGTTTCCGTGGTGGTGGTGGTGGTGGTGGCGGTCGCAGGCGCTAGGCGGGAGTCGAACATGCGCACCACCAAGCAAACCATTCGTTCTGTCGTCATCGCCGCGGCGCTGGGCTTTGCCGTCGGCTGGACGCAGGCGGCCGAAGCACGACAGAAGACCTTCGCGTCGCCCGAGGCGGCGATGAACGCCTTCGGCGACGCGGTCGCGCGCAGCGACGAAGACGAGATGAAGTCCCTGCTGGGCAGCAATTTCCGCACCTTGATCCCACCGGCGGGCGCGGAGATCCGCTATCGCTTTCTCGCCAAATGGGCCGAGCACCACGCGATCAAGCCCGAGGGCGACGCGAAAGCGCTCGTCGCGGTCGGCGATGACGGCTGGACCCTGCCGATTCCGATCGTGAAGACCGCGCAGGGCTGGCGCTTCGACACGCGCGCCGGCGCCGAGCAGATCCGCATACGCCGCATCGGGCGCAACGAGCTTGCCGTCATGAAGGTGATGCTCGCGATCTACGATGCGCAGAAGGATTACGCGACCAAGGATCGCAACGGTGACGGCCTTCTCGAGTACGCAGGAAAGTTCAGAAGCGCACCCGGGCGCAAGGACGGCCTGTACTGGCCGACCAAGGCCGGCGAGCCCGAAAGTCCCCTCGGCCCCGCAGTCGCTGCGGCGCGCGCGGCCGGCGGCAGCCGCGCGGCGGGCTACTACGGCTATCGTTACAAGATCCTCAAATCTCAAGGCAAGAACGCAGCTGGCGGCGCTTTCGACTACGTTGCGCGCGGGCGGATGATCGGCGGCTTCGCCGTCATTGCCTGGCCGGTGCGTTACGGCGAGACCGGCGTGATGACCTTCATCGTGAATCACGACGGCGTGCTTTACGAAAAGGATCTCGGCCCGCAAACCGCCGCGCGTGCCAGCGCGATCAAGCGCTTCGACCCGGACGCGAGCTGGCAGAAGGTTCAGCCCTGATCCTGAACGGAGCGGCACCACTCGACGCGTGCGGTGCGTGCTCCGGATTCCGGGCGCACGCGGGTGTTCATCGACCGGCCGACCCTTTCCAATGCTTCGAAACAACGCGCACTGTCAAACCGAGGTGATGTCATGGCCAATGCACGCGCGCCCGTGCTCGAGGGAAAGAAGGCCCTGCTCGTCGGGATTGCCAACGAGCACTCGATCGCCTACGGCTGCGCGGCGGCGTTTCGCGAGGTCGGCGCCGAGCTGGCGATCACCTATGTGAAGGAAAAGACCAGGACCTACGTCGAGCCGCTCGCCGAGCGATTGCAGGCACCGATCTTCATGCCGCTCGACGTGTCGATCCCTGGGCAGCTCGAGGCCGTATTCGAGCGCATCGCGAAGGAATGGGGCCGCCTCGACATCATGCTGCACGCGATTTCCGGCGGACCGAGAGGCGAAATGCGCGGCGGGCTGCTCAACTGCTCGGCCGAGGGCTTCGGCCATGCAATGGACGTCTCCTGCCACTCGTTCGTGCGCATGGCGAAGCTCGCCGCGCCGCTGATGAAGGATGGAGGCACGATGTTCGCCATGAGCTATCTCGGCGCAAATCGCGTGGTCCCGAACTACAACATCATGGGGCCGGTGAAGGCCGCGCTCGAGGCGGCATGCCGGTACCTCGCCTACGAATTGGGGCCCAAGGGCATCCGCGTGCACGCGATCTCCCCCGGTCCGCTCAGGACGCGCGCCGGCGCGGCCCTCAAGGACTTCGACCTCCTGCTCAACGAGGCGATGCGCCGCGCCCCGGTGCACGAGGCGGTCGACATCATGGACGTCGGATTCGCCTGCGCCTATCTAGCGACGCCCTATGCCCGGCGGCTCACGGGTGGCACCACCTACGTCGACGGCGGCGTGAACATCATGGCCTGAGAGACATTGTTCGAAGAGGATCACGAACTATGAAGACGAAATCCGGCGCCAAGCGCAGGACGAAACAGGGTGCGGCGGCCCCGCAGGAAAAGCTCAAGCGCAAGGCCTATGACAAGGCGTTAAAGAAGCTTCACGTCGAGCTAGTCAGGCTGCAGGAGTGGGTCAAATACAAGGGCCTCAAGGTCTGCATCGTGTTCGAGGGGCGCGACGGCGCCGGCAAGGGCGGAACGATCAAGGCGATCACTGAACGCGTCAGTCCGCGCGTATTTCGGGTCGTCGCGCTGCCGACACCCACCGAGCGCGAAAAGACTCAGATGTACGCGCAGCGCTACCTGCCGCACCTGCCGGCCGCGGGCGAAGTCGTGATCTGGGACCGCAGCTGGTACAACCGCGCCGGAGTCGAACGTGTGATGGGCTTTTGCACCGAGGAGCAGGCAAAAGGCTTCCTCGAGGTCGTCCCCAACTTTGAGCGCCTGATGGTGGCCTCCGGGATCATCCTCATCAAGTACTGGCTCGAGGTCAGCCCGGAAGAGCAGACACGACGGCTCGAGGCGCGCATCGACGACGGGCGCAAGATCTGGAAGCTCTCGCCGATGGACCTCAAGTCGTACAGTCGCTGGTACGACTATTCGCGCGCCCGCGACGAGATGTTCGCCGCGACCGACACCGAGCACGCACCGTGGTATGTCGTGCGCTCCGACGACAAGCGACGTGCGCGGCTGAACCTCATCACACATCTCCTCAAGCAGATCCCGTACAAAACCGCACCGCGCGAAAAGGTGAAACTGCCCAAGCGACAGAAGCCGGGCGCCTACCGCGACCCGAAGTATCCGTTCAAGTTCGTGAAAGAGCTCTACTGAGCGCGCCACGTCACAGCCCCCCGCCCCAGCGGTACTGCCAGGCAATACCCAGCAGGTCGAAGTCGTTGCCGGTGCGCGAGGACACGCCACTGCTCGCGTAGAGCTTGATGCTGTTGCGCAGGTCGACCGGAAACGCAAGCGTTCCGCCCACCCGCCAGTTCTGCTGCAGGTCGAAGTTGCGCTCGCCGTCTATGGTCGTGCGTCCACCAGTGAAGTAGTTCGCGTCGAGCGAGCCCCAGATGCCTTTGGGGAAGCTGTAGATCACGTGCCCCTGCGCCGAATAGAGCGGGTCCTGGGCGCGGGTGTGGCCGTTGAAAAAATCGTGGTTGTCGGTGAACAGTGTGACCGCGCCGGTCAGCTCGAACGTCCAAGGTCCGATTGCCTTGGACACACCCAGCTCCGGCTTGAACCACCAGCGGTTCGATCCGAGGTTGACCAGCTTGGTATCGTCGTACTGCCCGGCGGGAACGGAGACCTGCAGGCTCGCCCCGACAATCAGGTCCTGGCGGTAGGCGCGAAAGTCCTTGAGATCGAGCGCGGGCGCTCCAAGCAGATTGACCGACAGCCGAA
>JAJDNJ010000195.1 GCA_022340705.1 Betaproteobacteria bacterium | reverse complement strand
GGCGACGACGTGTTCGTTACCAACACGCGCATCCTGACCGAGGGCATCCAGCAGGGGGTGGCCAACGCGATCCTGATCAAGGTGAACCAGATCGGCACGTTGACCGAAACCTTTGCCGCGATCGAGCTCGCCAAGCGCGCGGCCTACGGCACGATCATTTCGCACCGTTCCGGCGAGACCGAGGACACGACAATCGCCGACATCGCGGTCGGCACCAACGCGCTGCAGATCAAGACCGGTTCGCTGTCGCGCTCGGATCGGGTGGCGAAGTACAACCAGCTGCTGCGCATCGAGGAAGACCTGGGCGATTCGGTGGACTATCCCGGTCGCGAAGCCTTCCGCCAGCTGCGCTGAGGCGCCGGGCAACGGCCCTCGCGATGAAGCTGCTCGCCGCAGTTCTCGGCAGCCTGATCGTGCTGATCCAGTACCCGCTGTGGTTCGGCAAGGGGGGCTGGCTGCGGGTCTGGGAGGTCGAGCAGCAGCTGGTCGCGGACCACCAGCACAACGAGGCGCTGCGCCTGCGCAACGCCGCGCTCGCCGCCGAGGTGCGCGACCTCAAGGAGGGGCTCGACGCGATCGAGGAGCGCGCACGCTACGAGCAGGGCATGGTGAAGAAGGACGAGATCTTCTTCCAGATCATCGAGCCGCAAAAACGGGCGCCGGCGCGCTGAGCCGGGCTGTCGCCCGGGCGTCCGATCCGGGATAATGACCGTCCCCAGGAGGACGCCCATGAAACTCTCCGAAGCGCAGCTCGCGCAGTTCGATCGCGACGGCTATTTGTTTTTCCCCAGCCTGTTCTCGCCCGAGGAAGTGAAGGTTCTCACCGACGCGGTGCCCGCGCTCTACGCTCAGCGCCGCCCGGAAAACGTGCGCGAGAAGACGGGCGATGCGGTGCGCACCAATTTCGCCGCGCATTTGTACAGCGCGCCATTCGCGCGGCTCGCGCGCCACCCGCGCATGGTCAAGCCGATCGAGCAGGTCTTCGACGAGAAGCTGTACATGCACCAGTTCAAGATCAACGGCAAGATGGCCTTCGACGGCGATGTCTGGCAATGGCACCAGGACTACGGCACCTGGAAGAACGACGATGCGATGCCCGAAGCGCGCGCGATGAATGTCGCGATCTTTCTCGACGAGGTGAACGAGTTCAACGGTCCGCTGATGTTCATTCCCGGCAGCCATAAATTGGGCGTGCTCGAAGCGGGACACGACACCACGACGACGAGCTATCCGCTCTGGACTATCAACCATGAAACGATCGCCAAGCTCGTCGCGCGTGGCGGAATCGTCGCGCCGAAGGGACCGGCAGGCTCGATGATCCTGTTCCACGGCTGCCTGGTACACGCCTCGACATCCAACCTGTCGCCGTGGAACCGGGTCAGCGTGTACCTGTCGCTGTGCGCGGTGTCGAACCACATCCGCCGATTCAAGCGTCCCGGGTACATCGCGCACCGCGATTTCACGCCGATCGAGTGCCTGCCTGACGACTGCCTGCTGAAGGAGTACGACGTGGCGCTGCCCTGGAAGGGCGGTACGCCGGCCGAGGAGCTCCAGGGCCTGAAGGAGGCGGCCTGAGATGAACCTTTACGCGAAACTGCAGAGCCGCGCCGCCGAGGGCCGGCCGCTGCGCGTCGGCGTCATCGGCGCGGGCAAGTTCGGCGCGATGTACATCGCGCAGGTGCCGAACACCCCCGGCGTGCATCTCGTCGGCATCGCCGACCTTTCGCCGGACAACGCGCGCGCGAACCTGGCGCGCATCGGCTGGGCTGCCGAGCGCAGCGCTGCGCCGTCGCTCGACGCGGCGCTCAAGTCCGGCGCAACCCACGTTGCGGACGACTGGCGCGCGCTGGTCGCGCACCCCGCGATCGATATCGTGGTCGAGTCCACCGGCAATCCGATCGCCGCGGTCGACCATGCGCTCGAGGCGTTTGCCAACGGCAAGCATGTCGTGATGGTGACCGTGGAGGCCGATGCCTACTGCGGACCGATCCTGGCGCAGAAGGCCGCCGCGGCGGGCGTGGTCTACAGCCTGGCCTACGGCGATCAGCCGGCGATCATCTGCGATCTGGTCGACTGGGCGCGCGCCGCAGGCTTTCGGGTGGTCGCCGCCGGACGCGGCCACAAGTGGCTGCCGCAGTACGCGCAGTCGACGCCCGACACGGTCTGGCAGCACTGGGGTCTGACGCCCGAGCAGGCCAAGCTCGGTGGCCTCAATCCGAAGATGTTCAACTCCTTTCTCGACGGCTCGAAGCCCTCGATCGAGAGCACCGCGGTGTGCAACGTGACCGGGCTGACGCCCGCGCCCGAGGGGCTGCGCTACCCGCCGGCGTCGGTCGACGATATTCCCTTCGTCATGCGCCCGCGCGCCGAGGGCGGACAGCTGCACCACAAAGGCCAGGTCGAGGTGATCTCCTCGCTCGAGACCGACGGGCGCGTGATCCCCTACGACATCCGCATGGGGGTCTGGGTGGTGTTCGAGGGCGAGACCGAGTACATCCGGCGCTGCTTCGAGGAGTACAAGGTGCGCACCGACCCTTCGGGCCGCTATGCCTGTCTGTACAAGCGCTGGCATCTGATCGGGCTCGAGGTCGGCATCTCGGTCGCTTCGATCGGCGTGCGCGGTGAGCCGACCGGCTGCGCCACCGGCTGGCGTGCCGACGCGGTCGCGGTCGCCAAGCGCGACCTCAAGGTCGGTGAGCTGCTCGACGGCGAAGGCGGCTACACGGTGGCCGGGCAGCTCCGACCCGCGGAAATCTCGGGCGCGCAGGGGTTGCTGCCGCTCGGCCTGGCGCACGGCTGGAAGCTGACCAAGCCGATCACGCAGGGCACGCCGGTACGCTGGGCCGACGTCGCGGTCGACGAGCAAAGCCAGGCGGTCCGGCTGCGGCGCGAGATGGAGCGCGCGTTCGCACCGCCGGCCGCACGCCGCGACGCCGCCTGAGCCCATGGAGGGCGCCTGCACGCGGTGAGCGCCTGGCTCGCGTTTCTTCTTCCCTGGGAGTTCTCGCCGCTCCTCGTGGCGCTCGTGCTCGGCGCCGCGCTCGCCTATGTGCGCGGGCTGCAGCGCCTGCCGCCCGAGGAGACGGTGAGCGTGCTACGGCGCGTGGGCTTCTGGCTGGGTCTCGCTCTGATCTACTTCGTCATGCACACGCGCTACGACTTCCTGTCGCAGCACATGTTCTACATCCACCGGGTGCAGCATCTGGTGCTGCATCACATGGCGCCGTTCCTGCTGGCGCTGTCGCGGCCGCAGTCGGTGATCGCGCGGGGGCTGCCCGTCCGCTTGCATGACCGCGTGCTCGCACCGGCGTGGCGCCACCCTCTCGTGCAGGGCGCGTACCGCCTGCTGCAGAACTGGTTCGTCGCGCCGGTGCTGTTCGTGGGGCTGATTTTTCTCTGGCTCGATCCCGAGGTGCATTTCTACGCGATGCTGAGCGGCCCGCTCTACCAGCTCATGAACTGGAGCATGCTGATCGACGGGCTGCTGTTCTGGTTCCTGATGCTCGATCCGCGCAGCCGCGCGGAAGGTGCGCTGATCGGGCTCGGTCCGCGCATCGGCCTGCTGCTCGCCGCGGCGGTGCCGCAGATCATGCTCGGCGCGCATATCGCGCTCGCGCCAGAGGACCTGTTCGGGGTGTACGCGGTCTGCGGACGGGCCTGGGCCATCAGCCCGCTCGAGGATCAGCAGCTCGGCGGGCTGGTGACCTGGATTCCGGCGGCGATGATGCACGTGGTTGGCACGCTGATCGTGATCGGATACTGGATGCGGGCCGACGCGCGCAAGGCGCGGCTGACGGCGCGCCACGACGCCTCATGACGGCGCGCGTCTGGCTCGTCGTCTTGGTCCTGCTCGTCGCGTCCTGCGGCGGCGGCGAAGACTGGCACGCGAAGAACGTGCGCGGTGTAATTCCCGATCTCGCCTTCGAAATGACGAACGACGAAGGGCGCACCGTGCATGCCGCGGATTACCGCGGCGACGTGGTGCTGCTGTTCTTCGGCTACACCCACTGCCCGGATGTCTGCCCGACGACGCTCGCCCGGCTCGCGCAGGCGATCAAGCTCATGGGCGACGCGGGGCACCGGGTGCGCATCCTGTTCGTCACCGTCGATCCCGCGCGCGATCCGCCTGCGCTGCTGCACGACTACACCAGGGCGTTCTCGCCCCAGGCGATCGGGCTGCGCGGCAGCGACGCTCAGCTCGACGCGTTGACGAAACGCTACCGCGTGGCCTACAGCCACGACGCACCGGACGCGCACGGCAACTACGCGGTCTCACACAGCAGCGCCGTATTCGCTTTCGACGCCGAAGGCCGCGCGCGGCTGGTGATTGCGTCCGAGCTCGGTGCTCAGGAGATCGCCGCGGATCTCAAGCGCCTCGTCGAGGCGCGCTGAGCCTCAGCCCGGTGCCGTGCCGGCCGCGCCCGAGAGCTGGATCGCGGTGTTGACGAGCCCGACATGAGTGAGCGCCTGGGGAAAATTTCCCAGCATGCGCCCAAGAATCGGATCGTATTCCTCCGACAGCAGACCGACGTCGTTCGCCATGCCGAGCAGCCGCTCGAAGCAGGCGATCGCCTCGGGACGGCGGCCCTGGAGCGCAAGGTTGTCGGCGTAAAGGAAGCAGAGCGGAAGAAACACGCCTTCTCCGGGCGGCAGGCCGTCGACGTTCTCCTCGCGCGACGCGTAGCGATAGACGAGGCCATCGGTCATCAGCTCGCGCTCGATCGCGGCGACCGTGCTGCGCATGCGCGGGTCGTCCGCCGGCAGGAAACCGATCAGCGGGATAATGAGCAGGCTCGCGTCGAGCGCATCGCTGCCATAGGTCTGCACGAAGGCGTTGCGCCCGGCATGGAAGCCGTTGCGGCAGACATCGGCATGGATTTCGTCGCGCAGCGTGCGCCAGCGCGCGACCGGACCCTCGAGCCCGAGCCGCTCGACGCTCTTCACCGCGCGGTCGAACGCGCGCCAGGCCATGACCTTGGAGTGCGTGAACTGCTGCTTGCCGGCGCGCACCTCCCAGATACCCTCGTCGGGCAGCTGCCAGTTCGACTCCAGAAAATCCATCAGCACCTTCTGCACCTGCCAGGCGTTCTCGTCGGAGTCGATGCCGAAATCCCCGGCCAGGCCGAGCACGTCCATCACCTCGCCGTAGACATCGAGCTGGAACTGGCTCGCCGCGCCGTTACCGATGCGCACCGGCGCGGCGCCCTGGTAGCCGGGCAGCCAGGGCAGCTCGCGCTCGAGCAGGCGCCGCTCGCCGCGCACGCCGTAGACGATGCGCAGGTCCTGCGGACGTCCCGCGGCCGCGCGCAGCAGCCAGTCGCGCCAGGCGATCGCCTCCTCGCGGTAGCCGGTCATCAGCAGCGCGTAGAGCGCATAGGCGGCATCGCGCAGCCAGCAGAAGCGATAGTCCCAGTTGCGCACGCCGCCGAGCGCCTCGGGCAGCGAGGTCGTCGGCGCGGCGATGATGCCGCCAGTCGGCGCGTAGATCAGCGCCTTGAGGGTGAGCAGCGAGCGCAGGACCGCCTCGCGCCAGGCGCCGCGGTAGGTGCACTTTTCGCTCCATGCGCGCCAAGTCCGCTCGGTCCGCTGCAGCATCTCGGCCGCATCCGGCGGCGGCGCGGCTGGCTCGTGCGAGGGCTGAAAGGCCAGGACGAAGGGAATGCGCTCGCCCGCCTTCACGCGGAATTCCGCGACCGAAGTGAAGTTCTCCCCGTGCACGCGCACCGGCGAATACAGGCGCAGCGCATCGGGACCGCCGACGTAAAGCTGGCAATCCTCGGTGCGCCGGGACCAGGGCACGACCGAGCCGTAGTCGAAGCGCACGACGAGCTGGGTCCACATCGGCACCTCGCCCTCGACGCCCTCGACGATGCGCACCAGGCGCGGCAGGCTGCCGTCGATCGCGAGGAACTCGATCAGGCGCACCGCGCCGCCCTCGACGCGATGCACCGTTTCCAGGATCAGGCTGCCGTCGCGATAGCGGCGCTCGATCGTCTTCGAATCGCGTTCTGGGCGTAGCAGCCAGTGGCCGTGCTCGGCGTTGCCGAGCAGCGCCGCGAAGCAGGCCGGCGTGTCGAAGCGCGGCAGGCACATCCAGTCGACCGAGCCGTTGCGGTCGACGAGCGCCGCGGTGCGCATGTCGCCGAGCAGCGCGTACTCCTCGATGCGCGCCGGCGCATCATGCTTGATGCGCCGATTCACGCTCGTTTCGCCCTTCGTGGAACCGAGGAACGGCGCGCCGAAGTCACGCGCGGATCGTAATCCGTAATCCGATTGCGCGCCGACGTCGCGTTCCGGGCGCGGTATGCGACAGGCGCATCGGCTGGGGTCATGTCGCGGCGCACAAATCGCAGGATAAACGACGTTGAGCGATCGATCGAAAAATATTGGGGTCGCTCGAGCGCTGACCCAATATAGTCAAACGAGTTTGATCCGCATCAATTCAAAGGAGGAATGACGCGATGGTGGAGAAGAAGACGACGAGTCCATTACTGATGACCCGCCGGCAGTTCGGGCTGTTTACCGGCGCCGCAGCAGCAGGACTGTCACTTAACATGGTTCCCGGATTCGCGCGCCTCGCGCTCGCGGCGGAAAACGCGTCCCAGATCATCAAGGGCAAGTCGGCCGACATGATCATCCTCAACGCCAAGCTCGGAGTGATGGAGACGCCGCTTACGCTGCTGCGCAAGCACGACCACACGCCGAAGGAAATTCTGTTCAACCGGCTGCACTATCCGCACGAGGGCGAAGCCGCGTGGTACGCAACCACCGAGGCGCCGAACCGCCCGGACTGGACGCTGCGCATCGACGGCCTCGTCGGGCGCCCGCGCGATGTCAAGCTGCGCGACATCCAGGCGATGGGCATGGAGAAGCGCGTTTCGGTCATGCAGTGCGCGGGCAACGGGCGTTCGTTCTACGCCGCCAAGCAGAAGGTCGGCGGCGGGCAATGGAAGAACGGCGGCATGGGCAATGTCGTATGGGAGGGCGTGCCGCTGAAGCATTTTCTCGACGAGATGAAAGTGCTGCCCGCGCCAGGCGTGCGCTGGCTGACAGCGGAGGGCTGGGACCAGCCGGCCACGCCCGAGGGGTCGGACTTTTCCAAGAGCTACCACATCGACGATCCCGCGCTCGACAACGCGATCCTCGCGCTCAAGATGAACGGCGAGCCGATTCCCGCGACGCACGGGGGGCCGCTGCGCCTGATCATCCCGGGCTACTACGGCAACATGAACGTGAAGTTCCTCAGCGTGCTGCTGCTCATGCCGGAACAGTCGCCGAGCGCGTACCAGTCGGTCGGCTACCGCTTCCCGAACAAGCCGGTGCAGCCCGGCGAGTTCAAGGCGGGCGACTACACGATCCACAACAGCAGGCCGACCTACGGTCACCAGATCAAGAGCGTGATCTTCTCGCCGCTGCCGGAAGACAAACCCAAGGCCGGCACCGTGGAGATCACCGGCGTCGCGTTCAACGACGGTGCGGCGAAGATCACCCACGTGCAGGTCTCGACCGACAACGGGAAAACCTGGCACGAGGCAAGCATCAAGGAGCCCGAGAGCCCCTGGGCCTGGTATCACTGGTCGGTCAAGGCGAAGCTCGCGCCCGGGTCGAACACGCTGGTGTCGCGTGCCACCGACGAGCTCGGACGGAGTCAGCCGCTCGACGGCCTGGTGCGCTGGAACCCGCGTGGTTACGAGTGGAACGGCGCCGACCGCGTCACCATCACCGCATAGAACCTTCATCGTGGGGGCGCCATGGACGTGGCGCCCCCTTTCTTTTTTGGGGAGCGAAACTCGACGCCATGCGTCTCGGAATTCTTTTGGCTGCGGTGCTCGGCGCCGTATTCTTCATGGAGGGCGCATTCGCGCAGCGCATCGAGCTGCCGCAGGGGCCGAACCGCGATCTGGTATATGCGCGCTGTCGCGTGTGCCACGACCTGCAGTACGTGGTCGACTCGATTGGAATCACGGGTGACAACTGGAAAGCGCTGATCGAGGACATGGGACGCTACGGCCTGCGCATCCCGAACGAGGAGCGCGAAAAAATCGTTACCTACCTTGTGACCTACCTCGGACCGGACGCGTCCAAGCGCAAGGCCGGGCCTGTGCAGACCGCCGAGGCCGCGGTCGACGGCAAGGCGGTGTACGCGCGCCAGTGTACCTCCTGCCATCAGGCCGAGGGCACCGGGCTGCCGAAGACCTTCCCGCCACTCGCCGGCAATCCCGATCTCTACATCGACCGGCTGTTTCCGGTGTTCGTCGTGTTGAACGGGCTCGAAGGTCCAGCGACCATCAAGGGTGAGCGCTACCAGGGCGCCATGCCGCCCTTCGACCACTTGTCGAACGCCGAGATCGCGGCGGTCGTCAACTACATCCGCTCGGCCTGGGGCAATGACAAGCTGCGTCCGGCGGACTTCACCGAAGTCAACGCGGTGACCGTGACCGAGGCGCGCGCGCGGCCGATGAAGCCGAAGGAAGTTCTCGCTTACCGCGCGGGCAAGCGCTGAGCGTGACAAGGGCCGCTCAGACGATGCGGCTCCCGTGCTCGGCCCAATACTTGTCGCGCAGCGGCCTCTTGTAGAGCTTGCCGGTCGGCAGGCGCGGCATCTGGTCGATGAAGTCGACGCTGCGCGGGCACTTGATGTGGGCGAGATGCTCGCGGCAGAACGCGATCAGCTCGGCCTCGAGCTGGGCGTCGGCCGCCACGCCGGCCATCACCTGAACGACGGCCTTCACTTCCTCGCCCAGATCCTCGTTCGGCACGCCGAAGACCGCGGCGTCGGCGACCTTCGGATGGGTGATCAGCAGGTTCTCGCACTCCTGCGGATAC
Source organism: Betaproteobacteria bacterium (assembly GCA_022340705.1). GTDB lineage: Bacteria > Pseudomonadota > Gammaproteobacteria > Burkholderiales > SG8-39 > SG8-39. The sequence goes on along the minus strand of JAJDNJ010000195.1, from coordinate 482 downwards.
ACGTTCACGCCGCCCGAGATGATCATGAAGGTCGCGCGGTCGGTGAGATAGAGAAAGCCGTCGTCGTCGACGTAGCCGACGTCGCCTACGGTGCTCATCGTACCGTCGGGTGAGCGCGCCGCGCGCGTGCGCTCGGGATCGTTGAAGTACTCGAACGGCGTCGCGGTGCGGAACCAGATCTCGCCCGGCGTGCCTTTCGGCGCCGGCTGCATGTTCTCGTCGAGGATGTGCAGGTCGCCGAGCAGCACGCGCCCGACGGTGCCCTTGTGCGCGAGCCACTCGGCGCTGTTGCAGGCGGTGAAGCCGAGGCCTTCGGTCGCGCCGTAGTACTCGTCGATGATCGGCCCCCACCATTCGATCATCTGCTCCTTGACCTGCACGGGGCAGGGCGCGGCGGCGTGGATCGCGACTTCGAGCGAAGACAGGTCATAGCGCCTGCGGACTTCTTCGGGGAGCTTGAGCAGCCGGCTGAACATCGTCGG
>JAJDNJ010000171.1 GCA_022340705.1 Betaproteobacteria bacterium | reverse complement strand
CTACCTCCCGGTGCTGCAGGACGACAAGCTGCTCGGGGTGATCTCGTTTCGCGACGTGGCGAAGGCCGTGCTCGAGGAACAGGACTTCGAGAACAAGATGCTGAAGGGATACATCAAGAACTGGCCGGCATAGCCGACCAGCCCTTGATGTTCCCTTCGCGCAGGTCGGATGCAGGGGCGAGGGAGACTCCCTCCCCTTAACCCGACTCTGATCGTGCGTCGTCTGCGTACGGCGAGATGCATCCAGTGAATCGGCGTGCGTTTCTGTGGCGTGGCGCGGCGCTGGCCGGGGCGGCGGGGGTCGGTGGATGCCGCTACTGGCCTGAGCAGGGACTGTGGAATCCCTGCCTCGCCGAGCGTACCGAGGCAATTGCGAACCAGGGCGAGGTGCGTGCGGCCTGGCAGGGGATCGACCCGGCCAAGGTCTGGGACAGCCACGTGCACCTGGTCGGTACCGGCGACTCGGGAAGCGGGATCCGCGTCAATCCCCGCATGAGCAGCCTGCTCGATCCCGCGCAGTACGCACGGCGCTTGTTCATCATGAACGCCGGCTGCGTGCACACGGCGCCCGAGGGGGCGGTCGACCGAGCCTACGTGGCGCGCATGCTCAACCTGATGGCCGGGATGCGTCCCGGCACGCACCTGCTGCTTTTCGCCTTCGAGGCGACCTACGATGCCGAGGGCAAGGTGCTGTGGGATGCGACCGGGTTCTACGTGCCGAACAGCTATGCGCGCGACGTCGCGCGCCTGCACCCGCAGTTCGAATGGGCCGCGTCGATTCATCCGTACCGGGCCGATGCGCTCGATGCGCTGGCGCGCGCGGCCGCCGAGGGTGCGCGCGCGGTGAAATGGCTGCCGTCGGCGATGGGCATCGACCCGGCGGCGAAGCGCTGCAAGCCGTTTTACCGCGCGCTCGCAAAGCTCGATATGCCGCTCATCTCGCACGCTGGCGAAGAGCGCGCGGTGCTCGGTGCCGAGGCGCAGGAATTCGGCAATCCCTTGCGCCTGCGTGCGGCGCTCGACGAGGGCGTGCGCGTGGTCGCCGCGCACTGCGCCTCGCTCGGCGAGGACCGGGATCTTGACCGCGGAGCGAACGGGCCCGTCGTTCCGAGCTTCGAGCTGTTCGCGCGGATGATGGACGCGGCGCAGTACCGCGGCCGTCTGTTCGGCGACATCTCCGCGGTGACCCAGCTCAACCGGGCGACCGATGTGCTCGTCACGCTGCTCGAGCGCGCGGACTGGCACCCGCGCCTGTTGAACGGCTCGGACTATCCGCTGCCCGGCGTGATGCCGATCTACTCGGTGGGTGACCTGGTCGAGCGTGAGCTGCTCGAGCCGGCGCGCGCCGAGCCGCTCAAGACGATTCGCGGCCACAACCCGCTGCTGTTCGACTTTGTGGTCAAACGCTCGCTGCGCTCGAACGGAAAATCCTTCGCTGCTTCGATCTTCGAGACGCGCGACTTTTTCCTGCGCCGCGCGACGGGCTAAGCGCGGAGTCGGCGTCGGGCGCTGTGCTAATCTGGCTCGCATGTCCGGTAACAGTTTCGGCAGGTTGTTCTGCGTGACTTCCTTCGGCGAGTCGCACGGCCCCGCGCTCGGTGGCGTGGTCGACGGCTGTCCGCCCGGACTCGCGCTCTCGGCCGAGGACCTGCAGCGTGAGCTTGACCGGCGCAAGCCCGGAAAATCGCGCCATGTGACTCAGCGCAGGGAATCCGACGCGGTCGAGATCCTCTCCGGGCTGTTCGAGGGCCGCACTACCGGAACGCCGATCGCTTTTGTCGTGCGCAACGAGGACGCGCGCTCGAAGGACTACGACGCGATCGCGCAGAAGTTCCGCCCGGGCCACGCGGACTACACCTACTGGCAGAAGTACGGCGTGCGCGATCCGCGCGGCGGAGGCCGCGCCTCGGCGCGCGAGACGCTGGTGCGGGTGGGCGCGGGGGCGATCGCGAAGAAGTGGCTCGCCGAGCGCTACGGCGTGCGCGTGCGCGGCTATCTCGCCCAGCTCGGGCCGCTTGCGATCGCGTTTCGTTCCTGGGACGCGGTCGAGGCAAATCCGTTCTTTGCGCCGGACGCGGGCTGCATCGCCGCGCTCGAGGCGCACCTCGACGAGCTGCGTCGCGCGGGCGACTCCTGCGGCGCGCGCGTCAACGTGGTGGCCGAGGGCGTGCCGGTGGGCTGGGGCGAGCCGGTGTACGGCCGGCTCGACGCCGACGTCGCGGCGGCGATGATGTCGATCAACGCAGTCAAGGGCGTCGAGATCGGCGCCGGTTTCGCGGCGGTCGCTCAGAGCGGAAGCACGCATGGCGACGAAATGACGCCGGAGGGGTTCGTCTCGAACAACAACGGCGGCGTGCTCGGCGGAATCTCGACCGGCCAGGACATCACGGTATCGATCGCACTCAAGCCCACCTCCTCGATCCGGCTGCCGCGCCGGACGGTGAACACCCGCGGCGAGCCCGTCAGCGTGTCGACCGAAGGCCGCCACGACCCCTGCGTCGGAATTCGCGCGACACCGATCGCCGAGGCGATGCTGGCCTGTGTGCTGATGGACCATGCCCTGCGCCACCGTGCCCAGTGCGGCGACGTCACGCCGCCGACCCCGCCGGTCGCGGGCCGTGTGCGTTGAGGTTCCGCCCGAGGTCTGAGCGCGGGGCCCGGTCGGTCCCCTTGCGCCCCCCCGAGTTCCGACCGGACCCGGATCGCATCAACCACGGCCCCGGGGTTTCTATAGAAAAGGCTAGAAAAATCAATTACAGTATCGCGACTTATCCTCGCGAGAGACCTCATGAGCACCAAAGGGCAGCTGTTACAAGACCCGTTTCTCAACACCTTGCGCAAAGAGCATGTGCCGGTGTCGATCTATCTGGTCAATGGAATCAAGCTTCAGGGCCAAATCGAATCGTTCGATCAGTACGTCGTGCTGCTGCGCAACTCGGTGACGCAGATGGTCTACAAGCACGCGATCTCGACCGTGGTGCCCTCGCGGCCGGTCAACCTGTCGCTCGACAAGGAAGCCGGCTGAGCCCTCGCGCGAACTCGATCCGCGGTATCCGCAGCCCGGCGCCTGTCACGCGCAGCGGGGGTGCGCGGCCAGCCCCGCACTGATGTTCGAACGCGAAGCCCTGCCTGCGGATCCGCAGGCGGCCGTCCTGGTGTGCCTGGATTTCGGCGAGCTCGATCATGCCGAGGGTGTCGAGGAACTCGTGCGCCTGGTCGAAAGCGCCGGCGTGAACCGGCATTGCGTGGTGGGCGGCCGGCGCGAGCGCCCGGATCCGAAGCTGTTCGTCGGGCGCGGCAAGGCGGAGGAGATCGCGCGCGCTGCCGAGGATCTGAACGCCCTATTCGTGGTGTTCAACCACGATCTGTCGCCCGCGCAGGAGCGCAACCTCGAGAAGCTGCTCAAGCGTCGCGTGATGGATCGCACGAGCGTCATTCTGGAGATCTTCGCGCAGCGCGCGAAGACCACCGAGGGCAAGCTGCAAGTGGAGCTCGCGCAGCTCGAGCATTTGTCCACGCGCCTGGTGCGCGGCTGGTCGCACCTCGAGCGCCAGCGCGGCGGCCTGGGCAAAACCGGGGGCCCGGGCGAGAAGCAGATCGAGATCGACCGGCGACTGGTCGGCAGCCGCATGCGGCTGCTGCGCGGCAAGCTCGAGCAGCTGCGGCGGCGGCGCACGGTGCAGCGCCGTGCCCGCGTGCGTCGCGATGTGCTCTCGATCTCGCTCGTCGGCTATACCAATGCCGGCAAGACGACCCTGTTCAATGCCCTGACGAACGCGCGCGCGCTCGCCGCAGACCAGCTTTTCGCGACCCTCGACACCACCACGCGGCGCCTCTGGGTGCCGGCGGCGGGCGAGGTCGTCGTCTCGGACACGGTCGGCTTCATCCGCGACCTGCCGCATACGCTGGTCGCAGCGTTCCGTGCGACGCTGGAAGAAACCGTGCACGCCGATCTGCTCCTGCACGTGGTCGACGCGGCGTCCCCGGTGCGCAGCGCGCAGACCGAGCAGGTGAATGCGGTGCTGAAGGAAATCGGCGCCGACGGCGTGCCCCAGCTGCTGGTCTGGAACAAGATCGACCTGACGCCGCTCGCGCCAGGGGTCGAGCACGACGACTGTGGTAGCATCGCCCGTGTCCGATTGAGCGCGCGCACCGGCGCCGGACTCGAACTGCTGCGCGACGCGATTGCCGAAGTGGCGAAGCGAAAAGGCGCGGCGCGCGGCGCACCCGTCGACCAAGCACTCTTCCTCCAAACTCACTGACGTTTCGGCTGGTCATGGCATTGAACGACCCGAATTGGGGACGTGGCGGTTCCCGCGGTCCGCAGGGATCGGGGGGCAATCAGGGTCCACCTGACTTAGATGAGCTCTGGCGCAACTTCAACCGGCGGCTGAGCGAGCTGTTAGGGCGCGGGCGCGGGCGCGGAGGGGGCGATTTCGGCGGTCCGCCCGAGCCGGCTTCCGCGCGCCGTTTCGGCGGTGGCGCCGTGGTGCTGATCATCCTCGTGATCTTGGGGTGGATTGCGAGTGGCTTCTACATCGTCGTCGAGGGTCAGCGCGGCGTGGTGCTGACCTTCGGCAAGTTTTCCGCCGAGACGCTGCCCGGTCTGCGCTGGCGCATGCCCTGGCCGATCCAGTCGCACGAGATCGTCAACCTGTCACAGGTGCGCACGCTCGAAATTGGCTACCGCAACAACGTGCGCACCAAGGTGCTCAAGGAATCGCTCATGCTGACCGACGACGAGAACATCGTCGACCTGCAATTCGCGGTTCAGTACCTGATCAAGGATCCGAAGGACTACCTGTTCAATACGCGCCGCCCCGACGACACCGCGATGCAGGTCGCCGAGACCGCGATGCGCGAGATCATCGGCAAGAGCAAGATGGACGCGATCCTGTACGAGTCGCGCGAGGAGATCGCGCAGAAGGCGCGCGTCCTGATGCAGGAGATCCACGACCGCTACGGCACCGGCATCCTTATGAGCGCGGTGTCGATCCAGGCGGCGCAGCCGCCCGAGCAGGTGCAGGCGGCCTTCGATGACGCGGTCAAGGCGGGGCAGGACCGTGAGCGCCTCAAGAACGAGGGCCAGGCCTACGCCAATGACGTGATTCCAAAGGCGCGCGGTGCCGCGTCGCGCCTGCAGCAAGAGGCTGAGGGCTATAAGCAGCGCGTCATCGCGAGCGCCGTGGGCGACGCGTCGCGCTTTGAGCAGATCCTCACGGAATACTCCAAGGCGCCCGCCGTGACACGCGAGCGCATGTACATCGATACGATGCAGCAGGTGCTCGCATCGACCTCGAAGGTCATGATGGACTACAAGAGCGGCGGCAATCTGCTCTACCTGCCGCTCGATCAGCTGCTGCAGCGCGCAGGCGTTGACCACAGCGGGTCGATGTCGGGCGCGCCGCGCAGCGCGCCGCTGGAGGTTCCGCCGTCTTCGACCGACGTCAGTCCGCGCTCACGCGACAGCCTGCGCGGGCGCGGCCGGGGAGAAAGGCCATGAGAGCGCTCGGTCCGCTCGTCGCGGCGCTGATCGTCATCGCGCTGGTGATCAAGGGCACGCTGTTCACGGTCGATCAGCGGCAGAACGCGATCGTGTTCCAGCTCGGCGAGGTGAAGGATGTGATCACCAAGCCCGGCCTGAATTTCAAGTGGCCGATGATTCAGGAGGTGAACTATTTCGACATGCGCATCCTGTCGTACGACGACGTCGAGCCCCTGCGCTTCATCACATCCGAGAAGAAGCCGGTGCTGGTGGACTCGTACGTCAAGTGGCGCATCGTCGACGTGCGCCAGTACTACGTCAGCGTGCTGGGCGACGAGTTCCGCGCGTCGACGCGCCTGCGCCAGACCATCTCGAACCTGCTGCAAGCGGAGTTCGGCCGGCGCACGGTGCACGACGTGGTGTCCGGGGCGCGCGACGAGATCATGGCCGATGTGCGCCAGAAGGCCGACCAGGACCTGCGCCGCATCGGCGTCGAGATTGTCGACGTGCGCCTCAAGCGCGTCGACTTGCCGCAGGAGGTGAGCGAGTCCGTCTACGGCCGCATGCAGGCCGAGCGCAAGCGCATCGCCAACGAGCAGCGCTCGGAAGGCGCCGCCGAGGCCGAGCGCATCCGTGCCGACGCCGACCGGCAGCGCGAAGTAATCCTCGCCGACGCCTACCGCGATGCGCAACGCGTCAAGGGCGAGGGCGATGCGCGCGCTGCCACGACTTACGCCAAAGCCTTCTCGAAGAACACAGAGTTCTACGCTTTCTACCGCAGCATGGACGCCTATCGGAACGTCTTCCAAGGCAAGAACGACCTCATGCTGCTCGAGCCGAACTCCGATTTCTTCCGCTACCTCCGGGACTCGATGGGCCGCGCGCCCGCGGCGCAGAAATGAGTGATGGGCACCACGCTGATCATGGCGTTCGCCCTGATGCTCGTCATCGAGGGCGCACTCCCCTTTCTTGCGCCTAGCGTCTGGCGCGAGACGTTTCGCCGCATCATGCTGCTGAGCGACGGCCAGATCCGTTTCGTCGGGCTCGCCTCGATGGCGCTCGGCCTGCTGCTGTTCGTGCTCGTGAGCTGACCGATGGCCATGCGCTGGCTGCTGCCCGAGTACTTCGAGGACATCCTGCCCGAGGAGGCGGCGCGCATAGAGGCGCTGCGCCGCCGGCTGCTCGATCTGTTCGCGAGCCGCGGCTACGAGCTGGTGATGCCGCCGCTGCTCGAGTACGTCGAATCGCTGCTCACCGGTACGGGGCACGACCTCGACCTGCGCACCTTCAAGCTCGTCGATCAGCTCTCGGGTCGGATGATGGGCGTGCGCGCCGACATCACGCCGCAGGTAGCGCGCATCGATGCGCATCTGCTCAACCGCAAGGGCGTCACGCGGCTGTGCTACTGCGGCAGCGTCCTGCACGCGCGCCCGGCGGGCGTCGCAGCGACGCGCGAACCGCTGCAGATCGGGGCGGAAATCTACGGCCATGCCGGCGTCGAAAGCGACCTTGAGATCCAGCGCCTGCTGTCGAGCGCGCTCGCCGCGGCCGGGGTACGCGGCGCGCGCATCGACGTCGGCCACGTTGCGGTGTTCCGCGCGCTGGTGCGCGCCGCAAAGGTCGGGCCGGAGTGCGAGGCAGAGCTGTTCGAGGCGCTCCAGAAAAAGGACGTGCCGGCGCTGCGCGCGCTGACGCGACCGCTGGCGGCACGGCTGCGCGAGGCGCTGCTGCTGCTGCCCGAGCTCTATGGCGGGCGCGAGGTGCTCGCGCTCGCCGCGCGGCGCCTGCCCAAGCTACCCGCGCTGCGTCGTGCGCTGGCGGTGCTGCGCGCGCTGGCCGACGCGGGCTCGGGCGCGCGATCCGCCCGCGCGGCGACGCTGCCGATGAGCTTCGACCTCGCCGAGCTGCGCGGCTATCACTACCATTCGGGTGTCGTGTTCGACGCCTACTGCGAGGGCGTGAGCGGGGCGATCGCGCGCGGCGGACGCTACGATGAGGTCGGCAGCGCGTTCGGGCGGCCGCGTCCGGCGACCGGGTTTTCGATTGACCTGCGCGCACTGGCGGCCGCGGCGGCGCCCGCGGCGCGCCCTGCGCCGATCCTCGCGCCCTGCAATGGGCGCGACGTACGGCTCGCGGCGAAGATCGCTGCGCTGCGCGCTGCCGGAGAGACCGTGATCGAAGAGCTGCCGGGCCATGCGCGCCACCGGCGCGAGCTCGGCTGCACGCGGGTGCTCGTCAAACGGGGCGGCCGCTGGCAGCTCCGCCCGCTGAAAGGCTAGGCATGGCGACCGCGAAAAACGTCGTCGTAATCGGCACCCAGTGGGGCGACGAGGGCAAGGGCAAGATCGTCGACTGGCTGACCGATCGCACCCAGGGCGTGGTGCGCTTCCAGGGGGGACACAACGCCGGGCACACGCTCGTGATCGGTGGCAAGAAGACCGTTCTCCACCTCATCCCATCGGGCATTCTGCGCGAAGACGTCGACTGCTTCATCGGCAACGGGGTTGTGGTCTCACCGCAGGCGCTCGTCGACGAGATGGACCAGCTCGAGGCCGCGGGCGTGCGCGGCGTGGTGGCCCGGCTGTGCATTTCCGAGGCCTGCCCACTGATCCTGCCGTATCACGCGGCGCTCGATGCCGCGCGCGAAGCGGCGCGCGGCACGCAGAAGATCGGCACCACCGGGCGCGGCATCGGGCCGACCTACGAGGACAAGGTCGCGCGCCGCGCGATCCGGCTGCAGGACCTGTTCAAGCCGGTGCGCTTTGCCGAAAAGCTGAAGGACTTGCTCGAATTCCACAACTTCGTGCTGGCCAGCTACTACCGGCAGCCACCCGTCGACTTCCAGAAGACGCTCGACGAGGCTCTTGCGCTTGCGCCGCGCTTCGCGCCGCTGGTCGCTGACGTGCCGCGCGCGCTGTATCACGCCAACCGGGCGGGCAAGAACCTGCTGTTCGAGGGGGCGCAAGGCAGCCTGCTCGACATCGATCACGGGACCTATCCCTTTGTGACGTCGTCGAACTGCGTCGCGGGCGCGGCGGCGGCCGGCGCGGGCATCGGTCCGCATCACCTGCACTACGTGCTCGGCATCACCAAGGCCTACACCACGCGCGTCGGCAGCGGTCCGTTTCCGACCGAACTGCTGGACGACGTGGGCCGATATCTCGCCGCGCGCGGACAGGAATTCGGCGCAACCACCGGCCGGCCGCGGCGCACAGGATGGTTCGACGCGGCGGCGCTCAAGCGCTCGATCCAGCTGAACGGGGTCTCCGGCCTGTGCATTACCAAGCTCGACGTGCTCGACGGCGTCGAGTCGGTGAAGATTTGCGTCGGCTACCGGATCGAGGGCGAGCTCTCGGAGATCCTGCCGGTCGGCGCCGAGGAACTCGAGCGCTGCGAGCCGGTCTACGAAGAGCTGCCCGGCTGGAAGGAAAGCACGGTCGGCATCAAGACCTACGCGGCGCTGCCGAAAGGCGCGCGCGACTATCTCGAGCGGATCGAGTCGCTCGCGGGCGTGCCGATCGATCTGATCTCGACAGGACCGGATCGCGACGAAACCATCGTTCGCCGCCACCCGTTCGACTGAGCGAAGCGTGGACCCGATGGGCCTGGTGCCGAGGAAGGGATTCGAACCCCCACACCCTTGCGGGCGCTAGGACCTGAACCTAGTGCGTCTACCAATTCCGCCACCTCGGCAGGGGAGCGCATTCTAGAGGGAGCATTACCGAGTGTCAAAGAAACGCGCCACGCTGCGGCGTCGCGCACAAACGCATGTGGAGCAAGCGCCGCGCGACGCACGGCGACCCGCGAAACGCACGGCGCTGCGCAGGCGTGCGCGCACGGAGCGTCCGACGCGAGAGGCTAATCTTTCGCAGGCCATACTCGAGGCGCTCGAGCGCGAAGGTGCGCCACTCACGCCCGAAGAGCTCGGTGCCCGGCTCGGCGTCGCCAAGCGCGATGGCGCGGCGCTTGAGGTCGCGCTGCAGTCCCTGCTGACGAGTGGCGCGCTGCTGCGCAACCGTGCGGGCAGCGTGCTCGTCGCGCGCCGTATCGCGCTGGTCGCCGGACGCATCGAGGGTCATCCCGACGGATTCGGCTTTCTCGTGCCCGACGCGCCTGGCGCGCCCTCGATCACGCTGTCGAGCGTCGAAATGCGCCAGGCGCTGCACGGTGACCGTGCCACGGTGCGCGTTACTGGGCGCGACGCACGCGGTCGACCCAGCGGCACGATCGTCGAAGTCTTTCCGCGCGCGGCGCGGCGCATCGTCGGGCGCCTGCACGCCGAGCACGGCGTGCTTTTTCTCGTTCCCGCCGATCGGCGCATTGCACAGGATGTGCTCGTGTCCCCGGTCAAGGGCGGTCCACGCGCGCGTGCCGGACAGGTCGTCACGGTCGAGCTGATCGCACAGCCATCCGCACATGCGCAGCCGATCGGTCGCATCGTCGAGGTGCTCGGCGACGAGACCGATGCCGGGATCGAGATCGAGATCGCGGTGCGCAAATTCGATCTGCCACATATCTTCTCGAAGCCCGCGCTCGCGGCCGCCCGCGTGCTGCCCGAGACGCTGCATGCGGAAGATCTCGCAAACCGGCGCGACCTGCGCGCACTGCCGTTCGTCACGATCGACGGCGAGACCGCGAAGGATTTCGACGACGCCGTGGTCTGCGAACGCGACGGACGCGGGCACCGCCTGCGGGTCGCGATCGCGGACGTCAGCCATTACGTCGATGCGGATGCGGCGCTCGATCTCGACGCGCGCGAGCGCGCCACCTCGGTGTATTTCCCGCGTCGCGTGATCCCGATGCTTCCCGAGCGCCTGTCGAACGGGCTGTGCTCGCTCAACCCCGAGGTCGACCGGCTGGCGATGGTCTGCGAGATGATCGTCACCCCGCGCGGCGAGATCGCGCGCTACACGTTCTTTCCGGCGGTGATCCGCTCTGCGGCGCGGCTCACCTACAACGAGGTCTGGCAGATGCTCGAATCGGGCGCCGCGACCGCCGGGCGAGAACCGCTGTTACCCGGCCTGCAGACGCTGTACGCGGTGTTCCAGCGCCTGGCCGAGGCGCGCCTGCGCCGCGGCGCAATCGATTTCGAGACGGTCGAGACGCGCATGATCTTCGATGCGCGCGGGCGCATCGAGCGCATCGTGCCCGAGACGCGCAACGACGCGCACCGCCTGATCGAGGAGTGCATGCTGGCGGCCAACGTCTGCGCCGGCAAGCTGCTCGCCGAGCGCGCGCACCCGGTGCTCTACCGCGTGCACGACGTGCCCGCGGCGGAGAAGGTGGTGGCGCTACGCGACTATCTGGGCGAGATCGGCCTGCAGCTCGGCGGTGGTGACAAGCCGAAGCCGAAGGATTACGCCGGGCTGCTCGAGCGCATTCGCGGACGTCCCGACGCCCAGCTGCTGCAGACGCTCGTGCTGCGCTCGCTCAAGCAGGCGATTTACAGTCCCGACAATACGGGGCACTTCGGGCTCGCGTTCGACGCCTACGTACACTTCACCTCGCCGATCCGACGCTATCCCGATCTGCTCACGCACCGCGCGATCAAGGCCTGCCTTACCGGCGGGCGGCTCGAGGGCATCGACTGGGAACAGCTCGGGCGGCACTGCTCGGAGGCCGAGCGTCGCGCCGACGAGGCGAGCCGCGACGTCGAGAGCTGGCTGAAGTGCGACTACATGAAGGATCAGGTCGGCGGGGAATTCAGCGGCGCGGTGACCGGGGTCGTGCCCTTCGGCTTGTTCGTCACGTTGGACGAGTACTATGTCGACGGCCTGGTGCATATCTCCGAGCTCGGACGCGACTACTTTCAGTTCGACCCCGCGCGTCATCAGTTGGTCGGCGAGCGCAGCGGCCGGCGTTTTCGCCTGGCCGACCGCATGCGGGTAAAGCTCGTGCGCGTGGATCTCGAGTCGCGCAAGATGGACTTCGTGCTGGCATGAGGGGGCGTGCGCGATGAGCCGGCACGGCGCACGCGAGCCGCGCGTGGTCTACGGATTTCACGCAGTCCTTGCGCGCCTGCGCGCCGACCCGGCCTCGGTTGTCGAGATTTTCCTCGACGAGACGCGGGGCGATGCGCGTGCGCGCGACCTGGTCAGCCTGGCCGAGCGCGCTGGCGTGCGCGTGATGCGCGTGCCAGCAAAGCGGCTGGACGGGTTTTACGGCGGAGGTCGGCATCAGGGCGTGGTGGCGCGGATCGCCGTGAAGGCGGCGCGCGAATCGCTCGACGAGATCCTCGAGAAGGTCGAAAAACCGCTGCTTCTCGTCCTCGACGGGGTCACCGATCCGCACAATCTCGGTGCCTGCCTGCGCGTGGCGAATGCCGCCGGGGTGCATGCGGTGATCGCGCCGCGCGACCGTGCTGCCGGGGTCAGTGCCGTGGTGTCCAAGGTTGCGAGCGGCGCGGCTGAGATCACCCCTTACTTCATGGTGACGAACCTCGCACGTACGCTCGGCGAGCTGAAGGAGCGCAACATCTGGGTGGTCGGGACCGACGCGCAGGCCGGCGGCACGCTCTACGAGAGCGACTTGCCCGAGGCGGTGGCCTGGGTGCTGGGCGCCGAGGGCGCGGGCATGCGGCGCCTGACACGCGAGACCTGCGACCTACTGGTGCGCATCCCGATGCACGGTGCGGTGGACAGTCTGAACGTCTCGGTCGCGGCGGGGATCGTGCTGTTCGAATCCTGCCGTCGCCGGGGCTTGCCTCGGGCATAAAATTCCCAATATAATCCGCAGCTTTCCGCGCCAGTACCTGCCGGCGCTTTCCTTGCCGCACCGCGCTCGCATCGCGGGCGGCACATCCCATAAGGAGCCTCATGCGACATTACGAGATCGTATTTATCGTCCACCCGGACCAGAGCGAGCAGGTGCCCGCGATGGTCGAACGCTACAAGGGTGTCATCGAAGCGCGCCAGGGCGTGGTGCATCGGCTCGAGGACTGGGGGCGGCGCCAGCTCGCGTTCCCGCTCGAGAAGATCCACAAGGCGCACTACGTCATGATGAACATCGAATGCGATCGCGAGACGGTCGCCGAGCTCGAGCATTCGTTCAAGTTCAGCGACGCGGTGTTGCGTCACTTGATCGTGAAGATGCCGCGCGCGGTGACCACGCCTTCGCCGATGATGAAGGAAGAGAAGGCCAAGTCGCTGATGGAGCGTGGCGGCGAGGCGCCAGCGGCGGAAGCGGGCGCTGCCTCGGCCGCGCCCGCGGCCTGACGCCGGCCATCGAGCGACTTGGCGCAGCCACGACGTCCACGGACACGGCAAATTGCGTGCAGCTTGCCGGGCGGCTCGTCGAGCGCGACGCCCTGCGCCAGACGCCGGCCGGAGTCGACGTGATCGCATTCCGCATGCTGCATGAATCGCAGGCGATGGAAGCTGGTGGATTGCGCGACGTGCGTGCCGAGGTCGATGCGGTGGCGTTCGAAGGACAGGCGAGACTGCTTGCGGGTTGCGCGCTCGATGCGCGGCTCGCGGTCGAAGGATTCTTGTGCGCAAGGAGCCGCAGATCGAAGCGGCTCGTGCTGCACGTGACGAAATTGGAATTTACGGAAGGAGCTTGAAGATGCCACCACCGAAGCGGGGCAAGGGCAAGGGTAAGGGTAAGGGACGTCCGGGCGGCCGCGAGCGCGGCCAGCGCGCGCTGTTCCGGCGCCGCAAGTTCTGCCGGTTTACGGCGGAAAAGGTCGAGTGGATCGACTACAAGGACCTCGACACGCTGCGCGATTTCATCAACGAGACCGGCAAGATCATCCCCGCGCGAATCACCGGGACCTCGGCCGGCTATCAGCGGCAGCTTTCGACGGCGATCAAGCGCGCGCGCTTTCTCGCCCTGCTGCCGTACACCGATCTGCACTGAGGAGGCATCATGCAGATCATATTGTTGGAGCGCGTCGCCAACCTCGGCAATCTCGGCGACGTCGTCAAGGTCAAGGACGGCTTCGCGCGCAACTACCTGATTCCGCACGGCAAGGCCAAGCGCGCGACGCCCGAGAATCTCGCGGTGTTCGAGTCGCGCCGCGCCGAACTCGAGCGGCTGCAGGCCGATGCGCTCTCGGCGGCGCAGGCGCGTGCCGCCCAGCTCGAGGGCTTGACGATCCAGGTCACGCAGAAAGCCGGCGTCGACGGGCGCTTGTTCGGTTCGGTGACCAATTTCGACATCGTCGATGCGCTCGGCAAGCAGGGGGTCGAGATCGAGCGCGCGCAAGTGCGCATGCCGCAGGGCCCGCTCAAGCAGGTCGGAGACTTTCCGATCCCGATCGTATTGCATAGCGACGTGGTTGCCACGATCACGGTGTCGGTGCTCGGCGAAGGCTGATTTATCGACAGCTTGACTACAGCTTAGTCACAGCTAATCCACAGGGGCCGCGCGAGCGGCCCTTGTTTTTCGTCGCGCTGCGGGTGATCATCCGCCGCATCTGCAACTCGGTATTAATATGGCGCTCGCACAGCAAAATTCCGCCGCCAGCAGTGCCGCTGCGCGTCAGGACAGCCCGGATCCTCAGCTCCATGCGCTGAAGGTGCCGCCGCACTCGGTGGAGGCGGAGCAGTCCCTGCTCGGCGCGCTTCTGCTCGACAACCAGGCCTTCGATCGCGTGGCCGATCTCGTCGCGGCGGAAGATTTCTACCGCGACGACCACCGCAGAATATGGCGCCACGTCGCGCGCCTGATCGAGGCGGGCAAGCCGGCCGACGTTGTCACCGTCTCGGAGTCGGTCGAAGCGAGCGAGGACAAGGACCGCACCGGCGGCTTGGCGTATCTGGCTGCGCTCGCCCAGAATACGCCGAGCGCGCTCAATATCCGGCGCTATGCAGAGCTGGTGCGCGAGCGCGCGGTGCAGCGGCGCCTCGCCCAGGTGGCGACCGAGATCGCCGAGAATGCGCTCAACCCCACCGGCAGGGACGTCGGCCAGCTGCTCGACGAGGCCGAAACCCGCATCCTAGAAGTTGGCGAGGCGGGGGCGCGCCACGGCGCGGGCCTCGAGGAGATCAAGCCGGTGCTCGCGCGCGTACTCGAGCGCATCGATTTCCTCTACCACCGCGACAACCCGTCCGATGTCACTGGCGTGCCGACCGGGTTTACCGATCTCGACTCGAAGACCGCCGGGCTGCAGCCCGGCGATCTGATCATCGTCGCGGGTCGCCCGTCGATGGGCAAGACCGCGTTCGCGCTCAACGTCGCCGAGCACGTCGCGCTGCACAGTCTGCTGCCGGTGGCCGTCTTCAGCATGGAAATGGGCGCCTCGCAGCTCGCCACGCGCATGCTCGGCTCGATCGCGCGGGTCGACCAGCACAAGATGCGCACCGGCCGGCTGAATGATCAGGAATGGAGTGATCTGTCCGAGGCGATGGGGCGGCTGCACGACGCGCCGCTCTACATCGACGAGACCGCGGCACTGAATGCGCTCGAGCTGCGCAGCCGCGCGCGCCGCCTCTGGCGCCAGTTCGGCGGCAAGCTCGGCTTGGTCGTGGTCGACTACCTGCAGCTCATGTCGTCCGCGAATCCGCGCGCGGGCGAAAACCGCGCGACCGAGATTTCCGAGATCTCGCGCTCGCTCAAGGCCCTGGCCAAAGAGCTGAACGTGCCGGTCGTGGCGCTCTCGCAGCTGTCGCGTGCCGTCGAGTCGCGCAACGACAAGCGGCCGATGATGTCCGACCTGCGCGAGTCCGGCGCCATCGAGCAGGATGCCGACGTCATCCTGTTCATCTACCGCGATGAGGTGTATTACCCGGAAAAGCCGGAAGCCAAGGGACGCGCCGAGGTTATTATCGGCAAACAGCGTAACGGTCCGATCGGCAAGGTCGACCTGACCTTTCTCGGACAGCACACCCGGTTCGGCAATTTCGCGGAACCGGGCTCGTTCTGATCGGGCCGTCGCGCGCAGCGGCCGGGAACGCCAGAATGCCCGATCCGGTCATCGCGCAGCGCTCGCCCTATGCCGTCGAGCTCGCGCCGGGCGACTACTTCTGGTGTGCCTGCGGCCGCTCGAAGCGCCAGCCGTTCTGCGACGGCTCGCACAAGGGCAGCGAGTTCACGCCGCAAAAGTTTACGGTGACTGAAGCGCAGAGAGTCTGGCTCTGCGGCTGCAAGCGCACGGCGAGCGCGCCGTTCTGCGACGGCACCCACGCGAAGCTGTAGCGCAAGGCTCGGGCGCGGTCAGCGCTTGACCGCGCGCCAGCGGTGCTTCACACCCTGGCCGCTTCGGTACTCGCCCTCCATGCGCGCGCCGTTTACACGGCCGGTGAACGCGCGTTCCAGACCCTCATTGTCGACGTAGGCGAAGCGGATCTGAGTGCCTCGCAGGCGCGCGTCGCGCAAGCCCGCCAGCACCACGCCGAGCGAAGCATAGCCGCGCAGCTTCTGGAAATCCTGCTCGAATCCGATGTCGATGCGGGCAGGCGAATCACCCATCAGCTCGAGCGTCCAGCGGCCGTCGACACGCGCGGGCACGATCCAGAAGTAGGCCCGCTTGCCATCGAGCAGCGAGAGCTCGTCGGGTTCCCAGTCCTGCATGTCGAAGGAATGCGAAACCACGCGCGTACCCGGCGCGAGGGAGAGGATCTTCGGCCGCAGCTTGATGTTCAAATCCGGCAGCAGATAGAGGGTAAGCACCGTGGCCCGACTGAAATCGACCGCGAAGAAGTCGCCCTGCACGACCTCGACCCTGTCGGCGACCCCAGCCTTGCGCAGGTTGGCGCGCGACAGCGCGACCATGTCCGGATTGAACTCGACGCCAATCGCACGGGCACCGAAGCGCTGCGCGGCCGCGATCACGATCTTGCCGTCGCCCGAGCCCAGGTCGACGACCGTGTCGCGCGACGTGGTCTGCGCCATGCGCAGCATGCGATCGACCACCTGATCGGGCGAGGGCACCCAAATGACGTCCTTGCCCGCCTGGCCGACGCTCGGCGTGTAAGGCTTCTGCTTCGGCGGCGCGCTGGGCGCAGATTGGGCGAGGGACTGCGCGGACAATCCGAGAAGCAGCGCCGCGATCGCGGCGCGCAATCCGAGAGCGAGGGTCATGGCACGGTCCGGTCGATCGTGTGCGCTGCGCGGCGCGCGGGACGCGAAGCCTAGCAGGAATTGCGTCGAAAAAAACCGCGGCGCTCGGGACGCGCTAGAGCACCTCGGCCGCGTGGTCGGCGAGGCGCGAGCGCTCGCCACGCGCCAGCGTGACATGGCCCGCATGCGGCCAGCCCTTCATCCGGTCGACGACGTAGGTCAGGCCGGAGCTGCCCTCGGTCAGGTAGGGCGTGTCGATCTGCGCGACGTTGCCCATGCAGACGACCTTGGTGCCCGGGCCGGCACGCGTGACTAGGGTCTTCATCTGCTTGGGCGTCAGGTTCTGCGCTTCGTCGATGATCAGCCACCTGTTGATGA
This sequence comes from Betaproteobacteria bacterium, assembly GCA_022340705.1. GTDB lineage: Bacteria > Pseudomonadota > Gammaproteobacteria > Burkholderiales > SG8-39 > SG8-39. The sequence goes on along the minus strand of JAJDNJ010000171.1, from coordinate 8,975 downwards.
AGGTGCGCCCGCGCATAAAGTTCAGCGACTTGACCTTGATCCGCGCGCGCACCAAGTCGCGCGTCGCGGCACGGCCCCACTCGCCGCCCGACTCGTCGGAGGTGTTGAGCACGTCCAGATTGTCCTCGAGCGCCCCCATCCAAGGCTGCATTTTCTCCTCCTCGGTGCCCGGCAGAAAGCCGATGTCCTCGCCGATGGGCACGGTGACGCGCGTCATGATGATCTCGCTGTAGCGCTTGTTGTCGAGCACCTGGGTGAGACCCGCGGCGAGCGTCATCAGGGTCTTGCCGGTGCCCGCCTGGCCGAGCAGGGTGACGAAATCGACCGCCGGATTCATTAGCAGGTTAAGCGCGAAATTCTGCTCGCGATTGCGCGCGGTGATTCCCCAGACCGCGTTTTTCGCGTGCGTGTAGTCACGCAGCGTTTCGAGAACTGCGCTGCGCCCGCTGCGCTCCTTGACGATCGCGTACAGCGGGCGCTCGCTCGATTCGTCGTAGACAAACTCATTCTGCAGCAGCGCCGGCACCAGCGGGCCGCGCAGACGGTAGTAGGTGTGGCCGTCTTTCTTCCACGACTCCATGTCGCGCGCATGAGCATCCCAGAAATCCGCCGGCAGCTGGCGCACGCCGGTATACAGCAGGTCGGCGTCCTCGAGCACCTTGTCATTGGTGTAGTCCTCCGCCGCGAGCCCGAGCGCATGCGCCTTGATGCGCATGTTGATGTCCTTCGACACCAGGATCACCTCGCGCCGGGGCTCGCGTTTTTGCAGCGTACGGACGACGGCGAGGATCTGGTTGTCGGTCTTGCCGACCGCGAGCGTCGAAGGCAGCTCGCCGTTGATCGCTTCGGTCTGCAGGTACATGCGCCCGCTCGGCCGCTCGCCTGCTTTCGCGAGCAGCGGGATTCCGTGCTTGATGCCCCCCGCGGCGTTCGACACGATCTCGTCGAGGAAGCGGCTCGCCTGGCGCGCGTTGCGTGCCACGTCGGACATGCCGCGCTTGTGGTTATCGAGCTCCTCCAGCGTGCCGATCGGGACGTAGACGTCGTGTTCCTCGAAGCGGAACAGGCTCGTCGGATCGTGCATCAGAACGTTGGTATCGAGTACGAAGAGCTTGGCGCTGCGTTTCTTCTTGGACTGTGACGGTTTCGGCATCGGTGCGGCGGGCGGGAGGGTGGCGGGGCCGAAGGCATCGACGTCGTCTGCAACGACATCGACGGCGGGATCAGCGGGTTTGTACAAAGTTCAGTACCTCCTCAACGTGGCCAGGAACCTTGACGCCGCGCCATTCGCGCAGCAGCACCCCGTGCGCGTCTATCACGAATGTGCTGCGCTCGATGCCGCGGACCTGTTTGCCGAACATCGTCTTCATCTTAATCACGCCAAAGCGGTTGCACAGGAGCTCGTCGCGATCCGAGAGCAGCGCAAACGGAAACCCCATCTTCGCGCGAAAGTTCTCGTGCGACTTGATCGAGTCGCGCGAAACGCCCAGCACCTCGTAGCCGGCCGCGCGGAACGCCGCATAGCGGTCTCGAAAATCGGCCCCCTCCGCGGTACAGCCGGGCGTGTTGTCCTTCGGGTAGAAGTAGAGCACCAGCCCTTGGCCGCGGGCGCTCGAGAGCTGGAACGTCGTGCCGCCGGTCGATGGAAGCGAGAAGTCCTCGACGGGCTGGCCCAGCATGCTGGCGGGTTTGTTCAAAAACCTTCTGAGCAATGCGCTGCAACGCTTTCATTGAACACAAAAAGCATGGCAACCGCAAGCGCGCGGCCGAGCCCGGCTCAGTGCCATGAATGGAAAGGTCTTTTTCCCGGCGGCGCGTAGAATCCGGCGCCGGGTGGGGAATGAACGGGAGACGTCGAGATGATGCACGAGCTGCGGATCTACCACTGCGTACCGGGCAAGCTGCCCGAGCTGCACAAGCGCTTCGAGAACGTGACGCTCAAGCTGTTCGCGAAGCACGGCATTCGTCCCGTGGGCTTCTGGACCGTGCTGGTCGGCGGCAGCAACCAGGACCTGTACTACCTGCTCGAGTGGAAGGACATGGCCGAGCGCGAGCAGCGCTGGAACGCGTTCAGCGCCGATCCCGAGTGGCTCGCCAAGCGCGCGGAAAGCGAAAAGAACGGGCCGCTGCTGGCCTCGATCGATTCGAGCTTTCTCGCGCCGACCGCGTACTCGGCGACGAAGTAGACGCGGCGAAACGCTATTCGAACAGCAGCGCCGCGGCGACCCGTCGGTCCTCGGCGCGCAGGACGTTATAGGTGCGGCAGGCCGCGCGCAGGTCCATCACCTCGATGCCGATGCGGGCCTGGACGAGCGGCGCGATGAGCGCCGCCGCCGGGAAGCGGAGCGTCTGCCCGGTGCCGAGCAGCACGATCTCCGGGGCGAGCGCGACGAGCGCTTCGAAATGCGCCGGGGCGAGCGCGTCGAACGTCGTCGCCTCCCAGGGCACGACGGTATCCGCGGTAACCACCAGATTGACGCTGTGGCGCTCGCCGTTGACCAGCACGTGGTCGTCCCCGTAGCCGGAGATGATGTTGCCCGAGCCCATCGGCCGGGTGAGTTGGAGCTTCATACGGCGGTCGGATCGCTCCGCGTGGGGCGGTGGCGATTACATTGAGGGGGTTCTTGCGCTCCCGTAGAATTCCAGTTTTTGCGCGTTGCCGCAACCGCGGCCCGCCCGTCCATGCGAGAGTTCGCCCGCATCAAGCGCCTGCCGCCGTACGTCTTCAACATCACCGCCGAGCTGAAGATGGCGGCGCGCCGTCGCGGCGAGGACATCATCGATCTGTCGATGGGCAACCCCGACGGCGCGACGCCGCGCCATATCGTCGACAAGCTGGTCGAGGCCGCGCAGCGCAACGACACGCACGGCTACTCGGTCTCCAAGGGTATCCCGCGGCTGCGGCGCGCGATCTGCGACTGGTACCAACGCCGCTTTCAGGTCGCGCTCGACCCGGACAGCGAGGCGATCGTCACGATCGGCTCGAAGGAAGGCCTTGCGCACCTGATGCTCGCCACGCTCGAGCGCGGCGATACGGTGCTGGTGCCGAACCCGTCGTATCCGATTCATATCTACGGCGCGATCATCGCCGGCGCCGACATCCGCTCGGTGCGCATGACCGACGGGGTCGATTTCTTCGAGGAGCTGGAGCGGGCGATCCGCGAACTGATCCCGAAGCCCAAGATGCTGATCCTTGGTTTTCCATCGAACCCGACCGCGCGCTGCGTCGAGCTCGATTTTTTCGAGCGCGTTATTGCGATCGCGCGCGAGCACGACATTCTGGTGGTGCACGATCTGGCCTACGCCGACATCACCTTCGACGGCTGGAAGGCGCCGTCGATCATGCAGGTGCCCGGCGCACGCGAGGTGGCCGTCGAGTTCTTCACCATGTCGAAGAGCTACAACATGGCCGGCTGGCGCATCGGCTATATGGTCGGCAACGCCGACCTCGTGCACGCGCTGTCGCGCATCAAGAGCTACCACGACTACGGCACCTTCACACCGATCCAGGTGGCCTCGATCATTGCGCTCGACGGCCCGCAGGATTGCGTGGAGGAGATCCGCCAGACCTACGAGCGGCGCCGCGATGTGATGGTGCGCGCGTTGCACGAGGCGGGCTGGCATGTCGAGGTGCCCAAGGCATCGATGTACATCTGGGCGAAGGTTCCGGAGCCCTACGCGCACCTGCGCTCGCTCGATTTCTTCAAGAAGCTGCTCGACGACGCGAAGGTCGCGGTCGCGCCGGGAATCGGTTTCGGCGACTACGGCGACGACCATGTGCGCATCGCGCTGATCGAGAACGAGCATCGCCTGCGCCAAGCCGTGCGCGGGGTGCGCGACATGTTCCGCAAGGACGGCGTGCTGAAGGGCGTGGCGGCATGAGGCCGATCAACGTCGGCCTGCTCGGCATCGGGACCGTCGGCGGCGGCACCTGGTCGGTGCTCGCGAGCAACGCGAGCGAGATCCGGCGCCGTGCGGGGCGCGCGATCCGCATCACGCGCGTCGCGGACAAGGCGGTCAAGCGCGCGCGCGCGATCGTGGGTGGCGAGGCGGAGGTGCTGGCCGATGCCTACAAGATCACCCGGGCGCCGGACATCGATATCGTCGTCGAGCTGATCGGCGGCACGCGCATTGCGCGCGAGCTCGTGCTCGATGCGATCGCCCACGGCAAGCATGTCGTGACCGCAAACAAGGCGCTGCTCGCCAAGCACGGCAACCGCATCTTTGCGGCGGCACAGAAGGCCGGCGTCATGGTTGCGTTCGAGGCCGCGGTCGGCGGGGGAATCCCGATCATCAAGGCGGTACGCGAGGGGCTGACGGCCAACCGCATCGAGTGGATCGCCGGCATCATTAACGGGACCTCGAACTTCATCCTTTCCGAGATGCGCGACAAAGGACTGTCGTTCGAGGCCGCGCTCGCCGACGCCCAGGCGCGCGGCTACGCCGAAGCCGATCCGACCTTCGATGTCGAGGGCGTCGATGCCGCGCACAAGCTCACCATCCTGTCGGCGCTGGCCTTCGGCGTGCCGATGCAGTTTGCGCGGGCGTATACCGAAGGCATCTCGCGCCTTACGCGCGAGGACATCCGCTATGCCGAAGAGCTTGGCTACCGCATCAAGCTGCTCGGGATCACGCGCCGCGCGCGGCGCGGCATTGAGCTGCGCGTGCATCCCACGCTGATCCCGGAAAAGCGGTTGATCGCCAATGTCGAGGGCGTGATGAACGCGATCCTGGTGAAAGGCGACGCGGTCGGTCCGACGATGTTCTACGGCGCCGGAGCCGGCAGCCGGCCAACCGCCAGCGCGGTGGTCGCCGACCTGGTCGACGTCACGCGCCTGATCACGGCCGATCCGGAGCAGCGCGTGCCGCATCTCGCGTTTCAGCCGGACCGGCTCTCCAAGACCCCGATCCTGCCGATCGGCGAAGTCGAGACCGCGTATTACCTGCGCATGCGCGTGCTCGACCGCCCGGGGGTGCTTGCCGACATCACCCGCATCCTCGCGACCTGCCGCATTTCGATCGACGCAATGGTGCAGAAGGAGCCGGTTCGGGGCGAGGAGCGCGTCGACATCGTGATGCTCACCCACCTTGCGCTCGAGAAGAATGTCGATGCGGCGATTCCGCGCATCGAGCGGCTGCGTACGGTGGTGGGGCGCGTCACGCGAATTCGCCTGGAAGAGCTGCTGTGATGCCCGCGGCATCACAGCATCGGCAGGTCGGCGCGGGGGGCCGGGGACGCCAGCCCGGCTCCCCTGCGCCCCCCCGGGTAGTTCTCGCAAACGCCCGCTGATGCGCTACGTCAGCACCCGAGGCGGTGCCCAGACGCAGCGCTTTTGCGACATCCTGCTCGAAGGACTGGCCGCGGACGGCGGCCTGGCGGTGCCAGAGTCGATCCCGCGGCTGGCTGCGGGCGAGCTCGCGGCGCTACGCCGGCTCGACTACCGCGGCCTCGCCTGCGCGCTGCTCCAGCGCTTCATCGACGACATTGCGCCGGAAACGCTCGCGGACCTCGTCGCCCGCAGCTATACGCGCGAAGCCTTCGGCAGCGACGAGATCGTGCCGCTCAAGACCCTCGAACCAGGTCTGCATCTGCTTGGCCTGTCGAACGGCCCGACGCTCGCCTTCAAGGACATGGCGATGCAGCTGCTCGGCAACCTGTTCGAGCACGTGCTCGCGGTGCGTGGCGAGACGCTCAATATCCTGGGTGCGACCTCGGGCGATACCGGTTCGGCAGCCGAGCATGCGCTGCGCGGCAAGCGCGGCGTGCAGGTCTTCATGCTCTCGCCGCACGGGCGGATGAGCGCCTTCCAGCGCGCGCAGATGTACAGCCTGCAGGACGCCAACATCCACAACCTGGCGGTGAGGGGCGTGTTCGACGACTGCCAGGACGTCGTCAAGCGGGTCAACGCCGATGCGGCGTTCAAGGCGCGCTATCGGATCGGCGCGGTGAACTCGATAAACTGGGCACGCGTACTCGCCCAGGTGGTGTACTACTTCTGGGGCTATTTCCGCGCGTCGCAGGGCGAGAGCGAATCCGTGGACGTCGCGGTGCCGTCGGGAAACTTCGGCAACATCTACGCCGGCTTCATCGCGCGGTCGATGGGCCTGCCGCTGCGCCGCCTGATCCTGGCGACCAACGAAAACGACGTGCTCGACGAATTCTTCCGCACCGGGCACTACCGCGTGCGCAAGAGCGCCGAGGTGATCGAGACCTCGAGTCCCTCGATGGACATCGCAAAGGCCTCGAACTTCGAGCGCTACGTCTGGGACTTGCTCGAGCACGACGGTGCACGCGTGCGTGCGCTTTGGGAATCGATCGAGACAGACGGCGAATTCGATCTTTCCGGTTCACCCTACTTCCGCAACGTCGCCGAGACGGGCTTCGTCTCTGGTCGCAGCGCGCATGCGGATCGTGTGGCCACGATCCGGGAGATCCACGCGCGCTTCGGGGTGATGGTCGACCCGCACACCGCCGACGGCATCAAGGTCGGGCTCGAGCACCGCGATCCGCGGGTCCCGCTCGTCTGTCTGGAGACCGCGCTGCCCGCGAAGTTCGCGGAGACGATTCGCGAGGCCCTAGGGCGTGAGCCCGAGCGCCCGGCGGGCTTCGAACAGCTCGAGTCGCTGCCGCAGCGCTACGAAGTGATCGAGCCGGATGTCGAGGCGGTGAAGCGCTTCATCGCGGCGCGGGCGGCCTGAAGGCCGCTCATTCGTCTTTGGCGCAGGGCCAGCGGGCCGGCTTCTTCAGTCCGGGAGGCAGCTTCGTCTGCGCATCGCCGCAGGCATCGTCCAGCTGACGCTGCGACAGACCGGCCGTCTTCGACAGGTCGACGCCGTCGAGCCGCGTCAGAAAGAAATGCGCATCCTTCATGTTGGCGCCGGCCAGATTTGCACCCTTGAATTCCGTGCGCGCGAGATCGGCACGCTCGAGGCGCGCCCGCACCAACATCGCGCCTGTCAAGTCGACGCGCGCGAGCTCGGCCTTGGTAAGATTGGCATCCGTCAGGTCGGCCTTGGACAGATTCGCGCGCTGAAGTTCGGCTTTGGTGAGATCGGCGCCGACCAGCTTGGCTTCACCCAGATTCGCACGGTAGCCGTTTACCTTCACCAGCTTCGCGCGGCTCAGGTCGGCGCCCGCGAGGCGCGCATTGTCGAGCGAAGCACGCTCGAGATCGGCGCCGACGAGCGTTGCGCCGGACAGGTCGCTGCGTCCGAAATCGGTTCCCACGAAGCGGCCGCTCGAAAGATTCGTCCCGCGCATGATCAGGCGGCCCTTCTGGCATTTCGACCAGTCGACGCCGGCGCCCGGCGCATCGGTGCAGGCGGCCTGGGCCGCGGGCGACCACGAGGCCAGCAGAACAAAGGCGCCGAATACAGCGCCACCGCACGATCGAAGGATTCGCATCATCGGGTCGCCTCCTCGCGATCCACTTCGCTCCTGTGTGGTGAGTGTAGCGCAGCCCGCGGCTAGACGCCGTAGGCGGTGCGCAGCAGGGTAATCGGATGCGCCTTGCGCGCGTGCCCAGCGGCGTCGCCTTCGCGCATCCCTTGCAGGATGTGGCGCCCCGCAATCGGGCAGTCCGAGCTGACCCAGTCGGGCGAAGGTTCTGCCATCTGACGAAACACCGGACGCCCGATCTTCATCGAATTGGCGTAGTACTCGGTTTTCACCCCCCAAGTGCCGTCATGCCCGGCGCAGCGCTCGATGGTCGTCACCTCGGTGCCGGGAATCGCCTGCAGCATTTCGCGCGTTTTCTGCCCCATGTTCTGCACGCGCGAATGGCAGGGGATGTGATACGAGACCTTGCCCAGCCCGCCCTTGAAATCGGTCTTCAGCAGGCCGTCCTTGTTACGCAGCACAAAATATTCGAACGGGTCGAACATCGCATCCTGCACCGCTTTGACGTCGGCGTCGTCGGGGAACATGAGCGGCAGCTCCTGCTTGAACATCAGCGTGCAGGACGGCACCGGGGTGAGGATCGCGTAGCCCTCGCGCGCGAGCCTGGCGAGAGGCGGAATATTGATCTCCTTGTGCTTGGCGACCGTCTCCAGGTCGCCGAGCTCGAGCTTCGGCATGCCGCAGCAGGCCTCTTTTTCGACGATCACGTAGGGAATCGCGTTGTGCTCGAGAATCGCGAGCAGGTCGTTGCCGATGCCCGGCTCGTTGTAGTTCACATAGCAGGTCGCGTAGATCGCCACCTTGCCGGGGGTGTTCTTGCCGTCCTTCACCGCGTGCGTGCGGGAAGTGGCGGCGTTGGGGCGGAACTTGCGGCTCGCGTAGTCCGGCAGCTCGCGGGCCTTCGCCACCCCGAGCACGCTCTGCATTACGCCGCGCGCCAGCGGCACCTTGTTCATCGCATTCACCGTCTGCACCACCACCGGGATCGTGGCGAGCTTGCCGAGCGCGTCGGTCGAGCTGAGCAGCCGGTCGCGAAAGCGCGCTCCCTCGCTGCGGAACTTGACGGCCTTCGCACGCAACATGAGGTGCGGAAAGTCGACGTTCCATTCATGCGGCGGCACGTACGGACACTTGGTCATGTAGCACATGTCGCACAAGTAGCACTGGTCGACGACCTTCCAGTAGTCCTTCTTGTCGACGCCGTCGACTTCCATCGTCGAGCTTTCGTCGACCAGATCGAACAGCGTCGGAAACGCCGTGCACAGATTGACGCAGCGCCGGCAGCCGTGGCAGATCTCGTAGACGCGCTCGAGCTCCTTGTCGAGCTTGTCCGCGTCGTAGAAATCGGGGTTGCGCCAGTCGAGCGGATGGCGGGTGGGCGCTTCGAGGCTGCCTTCGCGTGCGGTCATGGTCAGATCGAAAAAACGTGAGGCGAGCGGGCGCCGCCCCGAAACGGAGCGACGCTTTTTCTGTATGTAGGGCCTTGCACTGCGGCACGCAGTGACGCGGTGCAAGGCATGGTGGTTCTCTTTCGGGCTCTTTACTCCAGCGAGTCCAGCGCCTTCTGGAATCGGTT
>JAJDNJ010000152.1 GCA_022340705.1 Betaproteobacteria bacterium | reverse complement strand
TCGCCGACCGACACGCGGCCGGTGTTCTACGGAATCTGCCGGAGCGCCGCGCGCCTGTTCGGCTGCAACGTGGGGATCACGCTCGTCAAAGGCGACCAGATCGACATGGCCGCGATGGCGCGGCCCGGCGGGTCTGCCGAGTGGAGTGACTTCGACGGGATCGCAGTGGCGGCGACCCACCTCCGCACCGATGCGGAATTGGCGGAAATTCGCAAAGCGATTCGCGCGTACTATCCGCAACCGCTTGATCCGGAGCGATCTCTCACGGCGCGAGCCATCGAAGCGCGCCAGATGCTCGTCTTTCCCGACACTGAAGCACCCGAGGTGCCGGAGCACATCAGGAACATTTCACGCGCAATCGGCTATCGGGTGCTCACGATTGTCCCTCTCCTTCGCGAGGGCAGTGGCATCGGCGCCATCTCGCTCTCGCGTGCCGAGCCCGGCAAGGTACTCGACGATGGGCAACGTGCCCTGGTCCAAACCTTCGCCGACCAGGCGGTGATCGCGATCGAGAACGTGCGCCTGTTCAAGGAACTGCAGGAACGCACCAACGCCCTCACGAAATCCGTCGGCCAGCTCACCGCGCTGGGCGAAGTCAGTCAGACGATCAGCTCGACCCTCGAGCTTGAGAAGGTGCTGCCGACGATCGTCTCGCGCGCGGTGCAGCTCACCGGCCTCGACGGCGGCGCAATCTACGAATATGACGAAGCGCAGCAGGTGTTCACGATGCGCGCCGGAGAAAACGTCCGGCAGGAGATCCTCGAGCTCGACCGCAGTGAGCCGATCCGCTTTGGCGAGGGCGCGGTCGGGCGCGCCGCAGCGACGCGCAAGCCGGTGCAGGTACCCGACATCGCAGCGTCCGCCGCGGGCCGCCAGACGCGCGGTCGCGACGTGCTCCTGCAGATCGGCGCGCGAGCACTCCTCGCGGTACCGCTGTTGCGTGAGGGTCACATCCTCGGCGCGCTCGCAGTGATCCGGAATGCGCCGGGCGAGTTCCCGCCCGAGGTCATCGCGCTGCTCGAAACCTTCGCGACCCAGTCGGCGATCGCGATCCAGAACGCGCGCCTGTTCCGCGAGATCGAGGACAAGAGCCGCCAGCTCGAGCTCGCGAGCCAGCACAAGTCGCAGTTCCTCGCCAGCATGAGCCACGAGCTGCGCACGCCGCTAAACGCGATCCTCGGCTTCAACGAGCTGATCCTCGGCGGCATCTACGGCGACCTCGCCGAAGACATGCGCCCCCCGCTCGAGCAGATGCAGTCGAGCGGCAAGCACCTCCTGAGCCTGATCAACAACGTGCTCGACCTCGCCAAGATCGAGGCGAACAAGATGGAGCTCGCGCTCGCCGACTACGCCGTGCCCGACGTGGTCGCCATGGTGCGCTCGACGCTGCAGTCGCTGGCGGTGGACAAGGGCCTCGAGCTCGTCGTCTCGGTGCCCGAGGATCTGCCGCTCGCGCACGGCGACGGCGGTCGGCTGTCGCAGTGCCTGATCAACCTCGCCGGAAACGCGATCAAGTTCACCAAGGAAGGGCGGGTCGAGATCGGCGCGGCGCTCGAGGACGAGACGCTGCGCTTCAGCGTGGTCGACACCGGCATCGGCATTCCGCCGGACAAGATCGACAGCCTGTTCACCGAGTTCAAGCAGACCGACGCCACGATCGCCAACGAATACGGCGGCACGGGCCTCGGTCTGTCGATCACCAAGAAGTTCATCGAGATGCACGGCGGCCGTATCTGGGTCGAGAGCGAGCTCGGCAAGGGCTCGCGCTTCCTCTTCGAGGTCCCGCTGCGCGTCGTCGCAGGAGCCGCCGCATGAGCGCGAAAACCATCCTCTACGTCGAAGACAACGAGTTCAACCGCAAGATCGTGCGCGACCTCTTGAAGCGCACCAAGTACGCGCTGATCGAGGCCTACGACGGCGAGGCCGGCGTCGCCACCGCGATCGAGAAGAAGCCGGATCTCATCCTGATGGACATCCAGCTGCCCAAGATCTCGGGCATGGACGCGATGCGCCAGCTGCGCGCCGACCCGGCGACCGCGCAGACGCCGATCATCGCAATTACCTCCTTCGCGCTTTCGGGCGACGACCAGAAGGCGAAGGAAGCCGGCGCGACCGCCTACCTCGCCAAGCCCTACAGCCCCTTCGACCTGCTCAAGGCGATCCGCAGCCTCTTGCCGGAGGCCTGACGCTCCGCCGCGCCGTTGCAGCGCGCTTTGGCGCGTGGTTCAATTTGGCAGTTTGCTGAGCGAGAAAGCGCCTTGACACCCGGCACGCTGCTGTCCTGGAAGTTCATCGTCGTGTACATCTATCTGTTCGCGACGCTGTACGTCCACTTTCGCGGCAAGGACCGCAGGCCGCTGCTGCGCCAGATCGGCGACCACAACACCCTGGTCGCGCCGTACAACGTGTTCATGTACTGGTTCTCGGCGGTGCCGGCGACGCCGATCCTGGCGGTCAAGGATTTCCCCCAGCTCGCGGTGCTGCGCGAGAACTGGCAGACGATCCGCGACGAGGGGCTGCAGCTCCTGTCGCAGGGCGGCATTCGCGCCGCCACCGGCCACAACGACCTCGGCTTCAATTCCTTCTTCAAGAACGGCTGGAAGCGCTTTTACCTGAAGTGGTATGACAGCCCCCTGCCCTCCGCGCTCGAGCAGTGCCCGAAGACGGTCGCACTGCTCGAGAGCATCCCGAGCGTGCACGGGGCGATGTTCGCCGTGTTGCCGCCGGGCGGCAAGCTCAACCCGCATCGCGACCCCTATGCCGGATCGCTGCGCTACCACCTCGGGCTGGCCACGCCGAACGACGACCGCTGCCGCATCAGCATCGACGGCACGCTGTACTCCTGGCGCGACGGCGAGGACATCGTGTTCGACGAAACCTACCTGCACTGGGCGCTGAACGAGACCGAGCAGACGCGACTCATCCTGTTCTGCGACGTCGAGCGCCCGCTGCACACGCGTGTCATGCGCGCGATCAACCGCTTCATCAGCAATACCGTGGTGCGCGCGGGGTCGACGCAGAACGTGCCCACCGAGCGCATCGGGCTGCTGAACCGGATCTACGCCGCCGCCGGCGTCGTCACGACGCCGATTAACGATGCGCTGCGCCGCCTCAAGCACAAGAACCGCCGCCTGTTCACAATCGGCAAGTACGCGGTGATCCTGGGCGTGCTATATCTGTTCCTCGCAAGCTGGTAAGCCCCGCAGCGTCCTTCGGATGCGGGCTTCGCGCGATCCGCCCGGCGGGCGTGTCCCTCTCGATTCAATCGACGGAGTAGTGAAATGACGACTGTTGCTTTCATCGGACTCGGCGCCATGGGCTCGCGCATGGCGATGAACCTCCACGCCGCCGGCATCAAGCTGCGCGTGTACAACCGCGACAAGGCGAAGACCAAGCCCTTCGCCGACAAGGGCATCGAGGTCGCGGACTCGGTCGCCGCTGCGGTCAAGGGCGTCGACTTCGTGGTCTCGATCATCGCCGACGACGCGGCGACGCGCGCGGTGATGCTCGGCGACGGCGGCGTGGTGGCGAGCGCCGCCAAAGGCACGGTCATCGTCGACTCGAGCACCAACTCGCCGGCGATGGCGAAGGAAGTCGCCGCCGCGGCGTCGAAGAAGGGTCTCGTCTATCTCGATGCGCCGGTCTCGGGCAGCCTCGCGCAGGCGCAGGGCAAGGAGCTGGTGTTCCTGGTCGGCGGCGATCAGGCCGGTTTCGACAAGGCGCAGCCGCTATTCAGTGCGATGGGACGCCTGGCGAAGAGGATCGGCGGCACCGGCGCCGGCGCAACCCTGAAGCTGATCAACAACATGATCTCGGCCACGCTCACCGCGGCGCTGGTCGAGGCGGCGATGACCGCGGAAGCCGCGGGGCTCGACAAGGACGCGACGGTCGAGATCCTGAGCGAAGGCGCGGCCGGCTGCCGCCTGACCAAAACCAAGCTGCCGAAGATGCTGAAGCGCGACTATGCGCCGCAATTCCAGATCGCGCTGATGGACAAGGACGTGCGCTACTACCTGGCGATGGCGCAGGACCTCGACGTGCCGACGCCGGTCTCGTCTGCGGTGCGCAGCCAGTACCAGGGCGCGCGCCGCGCCGCGCTCGGCGCACTCGACACCGCCGGGCTGTTCGCCTACGCGGCGAGCGAGAAACCGAAGAGCTAGCGGCCCGGCTACTCGGCCTGCGCGGTCCCCAGCACCGCCTCGCGCAGGTCCTTCGGGATCTCGTAGGCGGGATAGCGCTTGCGGAACGCGGCGAGGCTTTCGTCTGCCTCCTTGACGTGCCCTTCGCGCCGCAGGCGCGCGATGCGCTCGAGCCATCCGCGCGGCGATTCGTCGCGCTTGCCGGCCGCCTCGGCCGACGCCTTGGCGCGGTCTTCGAGCGCGGCGCGGGAAGCCGCGCGCCCGGTGCCCTGGTTTGCCAACCCCGCACGATCGGCGGGCGCTTCGCTCACGCCCGCGGGTGCGCTCGCCGCACCGAGTGCCGACGGCGCGGTCGGTTCCGCGGACGCGGGCGAGCGCGCCGCGGGCGGCTCCGGAACGAACTGGCGCGCCGGCGCGGCAGCCGGAGCGGGTGCGGCTTCGAGCGCCTCCGACTTCGCCTTGGCCGCCGGCCGCTCCTTGGGCTTCGCCCGCGCCGCGTCCGCCTCGTTCTCGTCCGCGCGCCGTGGCGCCTTTTGTTCGAGAACTTCCGGCGTCACGGGTACCGGCGTCGCGGTCTCGAGGTCCGGGCGCTCGAGCTCAATGCGCACGACGATTGACATCGTCAGGACGACGACCGCGGCGATCGAGACCGGCAGCGCCCAGCGCCGGAGCCGACCGCGGCGCGGGCCGGCTCCGACCGCGCGCCGCGAAGCGGCGAGGATCGCCGCATCGAGCGCCTCGGGCGGGCTTTCCGCTCCGAGTTGCCGATAGCCCGCGCTCACCCGCGGATCTTCGTGCTCAGCCATCGCCGAGTGCCTCCCTCAGTTTCGCCAGCGCATAGCGCAGCCTGCTCTTCGCCGCCTCGAGGTCGATCCCGGTGACCTCGGCGATTTCGGGGAGCGACATTCCGGCCTCCTCGCGCAGCAGGAACACCTCGCGCTGCGCGGGCGGAAGCGCTTCGAGCGCGCCGCCGAGCCGGCGCAGATCCTCGTTCAGCTCGGCGCGCCGCTGCGGCTCGTCCTGCGGCGCCGCCGCCGGCTCGAGCGGAGGATCGCTCGCATCGTACGCGGCGTCGGTCGCGTCGAGCGAGGCCAGCTTGAGCCCGCGCCGCCGCCAGTGGTCGACCACGCGATTGTGCGCGATGGTGTACAGCCAGGTCGTGAAGCGCGCGCTCGGCGTATACCGCTCGCGCGCCTCGATCACGCGCAGCCAGACATCGTGGAACAGCTCCTCGGCCTCGCCGCGCGCTTTCACGCTGCGCAGCACGTAGCGGAAGAGCGGCCCCTTGTGGCGCGCATACAGCGTTTCGAAGGCCGCGGCGTCGCCGTCCCGGTACGCAATCATCAGCTCCTCGTCCGCGGCCTCCATGCCGCGCTAGTGTAAAGCGCGCGGCGCACCGGGGCCTCAGGGCGAGAAGTACGAAACCGGGCCATCCGGGTCCGGCGCGAAGCCGGGGAACGGCCGCGGGCAGGGCCAGGCACAGTCTCCGGGCTCCCGGATCACGCCGCGTGCGACGAGATTCGCGCGGCTGTCGTAGCGCAGCTGCACGAGCTGCGCCGGATCCCGGGTCGCGCGCTCGAAGCTGACGTAGTGGGCGCGCGAGGTTTCGCGCCGCCCGTGTCCGGTGCCGAGGCGCGATGCCGCCTCCGCCTCGTCGCGCAGCGACTCGTTCGACTGACGGCCGGGCGCAGCCGGCGATTCGGCGGGTGCGGCGCGCTTGCCGGCGGCGGCGTCGCCTGCCGCACCGGGAAACGCCTCGCGCGCAATCGGCGCAGGCGGCGCCTGCTTTTCGCGGTACACCGCGACGCCGATCACGCCCACGTTGTCCGGCCGGCCGGTGCGCGCCGCGTAAGAGTCCGCGAGATCGGTGAAGTAGAACGCGGCGGTCTGCGCGAGGCTCTTGCGCCAGCCGCTGATCACCAGCTTGGCGTAGGGCGCGATCACATAGCCGCTCTGCGACGGATCGGCCGTCTGGCCGGTGATGACGTTTACGCCGTCGACCGACACGACCGCCAGCACGCGCGCGCGCGTGCGGTTGCGCAGCACGAGGTGGTACTCGTGCCCCGGCTGTCCGGCGACGTACGCACTGCCCGCGTGCCAATGCACCGGCAGGCGCCGGTGCTCGGCGCGATCGACTACGCTCAGCTCGACCAGCCGCCCGGCCAGCGCGGGTTGCGCGCACAGCGCGAGTCCCAGCAGCAACAGCCATCTTTTTACGAACATGTCCACACTCCTTTTCCGGGTTCCCGCCGGCTGGCGGTGTCAAAGGAGTGAAACGCGTCGATTGCCGGATCGGGTTAATCCACAACACCATCAAAGGCGCAGGCCGTCTCGCGTAAAATTCCGCCCTTTTCGAGCCCAGTCCACAGGTCATGTCACGCTTGCCCAAGCCGCGCGTCATCCCGATCCACGCCGAGAGTCCCGGCATCGGCCACAAGGGCGCCAAGTACGACTGCCACAAATGCCCGGCCTACTGCTGCAGCTACCCGCTGATCGAGATCAACAAGCGCGACATCGCGCGGCTCGCAAAGCATTTCGGCCTGAGCTACGCGCAGGCCGAAAAGCGCTTCACGAAATATGACAAGGGCGAGAAGTCGCGCGCCTTGCGCCACCAGAAAGACCGCCACTTCAAGTCGATCTGCATGTTCCTCAATACCCGCACGCGCCAGTGCACGATCTACGATGCGCGCCCGGGCGTGTGCCGCGACTATCCCGACGTGCCGCATTGCGGGTACTGGGAATTTCTGTCCTTCGAGCGGAATCAACAAGACGACCCGGAATTCGTCGCGACTACGTAGGCGGTGAAAAGCGGCAGGTCGGACACAGGGGAAGGGGCACGCCCCTTCCCCTGTAACCCCTACCCCTCGCTACTCAACGGCCACTAACCTAGCTGCGGCTGGCGAGGGCTTTTTGACGGATTGCGCTGAGCGTGGTGCTCGGGGTGATTGCGTCGGGGTCGATGCGCAGCTCGAGGATCGCAGGCTTGCCGGAAGCGACGGCGCGCTCGAAGGCGGGCGCGAACTGTTCGGTGCGTTCGACGATCTCGCCGTGTCCGCCGAAGACCTGCGCGTAGGCGGCGAAGTCCGGGTTCACCAGCTGCGTGCCCGAGATGCGCTCGGGGTACTCGCGCTCCTGGTGCATGCGGATGGTGCCGTACATGCCGTTGTTCACCACCAGCACGATCACCGCCGCGTCGTACTGCACCGCGGTGGCGAACTCCTGGCCGTTCATCAGGAAATCGCCATCGCCGCAGAAGGCGACGACGGTGCGCTCGGGTGCGGCGATCTTCGCGCCGACCGCGGCCGGAAAGCCGTAGCCCATCGAGCCGCTGGTCGGTCCGAGCTGGGTGCGGAATCCCTTGTAGGCGAAATGACGGTGCAGCCAGGAAGCAAAGTTGCCCGCCCCGTTGGTGACGATCGCGTCTTCGGGCAGCTGCTCCGAGAGCCAGCGCACCACCTCGCCGTAGTGCAGCGCGCCCGGCATCGTGCCCAGCGCGTGCCACGCAGAATAGTCCTCGCGCACCGCGCGCAGATACGCGCCCCAGCGCGCGCCGTCGAGCTTGACTGAGGCGATCGCCTCGACGAACGGCACCATGCCAGAGTTGATCGGCAAGGTCGCCTGATACACGCGGCCGAGCTCCTCGGCACCGGCGTGCACGTGAATCAGCTTCTGCTTCGGCACCGGCACGTCGAGCAGGGTGTAGGCGCTGGTCGTCATCTCGCCGAGCCGCGCCCCGATGACGAGCAGGACGTCGGCGTCCTTCACGCGCTGCGCGAGCTTCGGGTTGATGCCGATGCCGATATCGCCCGCATAGTTCGCACTGCGGTTGTCGAACAGGTCCTGGCAGCGGAACGCGCAGCCCACCGGCAGGCCGCAGCGCTCTGCCCAGGCGCGAAACGCGTCGACGGCGGCGCGCGTCCAGCCGCTGCCGCCGAGGATCACGAGCGGGCGCTCGGCCTTCTGCAGCAGCTCGGCGAGCGCGCGCATGTCGGCCGGCGTCGGCGCCGCCTGCACGCGCTTGTAGTGCGGCGCGTCTGCCACCGCGGCTTCGGCGAACAGCATGTCCTCGGGCAGCGCGAGCAGCACCGGCCCCGGGCGCCCTGCGGTCGCGCAGTGATAGGCATGGCTGACGTACTCCGGAATGCGCTCGATGCGATCGATCTGTGCCACCCACTTGGTAAGCGGGCCGTACATGCGCCGGTAGTCAATCTCCTGGAACGCCTCGCGCTCGGCAAACTCGTTGCCGACCTGGCCGACGAACACGATCAACGGTGTCGAGTCCTGGTGCGCGGTATGCACGCCGACCGAGCCGTTGGTCGCGCCAGGGCCGCGCGTGACGAACAGGATCCCCGGCTCGCCGGTCAGCTTGCCGTAGGCCTCGGCCATGTATCCCGCGCCGCCCTCCTGCCGGCAGATGATGTAGCGCAGCCGGTCGCGCACGTCGTAGAAGCCGTCGAGCACCGGCAGATAGCTCTCTCCGGGCACGCCGAAGGCGAGGCGCGCGCCGTGCGCGGCGAGCGCGTCGACCAGGATCTTGCCGCCGTGGCGGACCTTGAGGTCCGGCTTCATGCGCCTCCTCCGAAGGCTTTTCTCAACGCGGCGCAGCAGGCGTCGACTGCCGCGTTCGCGGTGTCGAGCGCGCCGCCGAAGAGCAGGAAGCCGTGCACCATGTCCGCGTACTCCTTGTATTCGACCGCCACGCCCTCTTTGGCGAGGCGCTCGGCGTAGGCGTGTCCTTCGTCGAGCAGCGGATCGAAACCCGCGGTGATCACGTAAGCCGCGGGAAGTCCGGCGAGCGACTTGGCAAGCAGCGGTGAGGCGCGCCAGTCAGGCCAATCACTGACCTTGGGGATGTAATGGCCACGAAAGTAATTCATCGCTCCCTTGGTCAGCAGATAACCCTCGCCGTTGCGTTCGACCGACGGGAAGCCGAGGTGTTGGTCAGTCGCGGGATAGATGAGCATCTGGTAGCACAGCTTGGGGCCACCCGCTTCGCGCGCGGCGAGTGCGATCACGGTCGCCAAATTTCCGCCCGCGCTATCGCCAGCCACTGCGATGCGCTTCGGGTCGATCGCCAAGGCCTTCGCCTGCGCGGCGACCCATTGCGTCGCCGCGATGCAATCCTCGACCGCAGCGGGAAAGCGGTATTCCGGCGCCAGTCGGTAATCGACCGAGAACACCGCGCAGCGCGCACCGTTGGCGAACTGGCGGCAGACGACGTCGTGCGTGTCGAGGTCGCCGATCGTCCAGCCGCCGCCGTGAAAATAGACCAGCGCCGGCAGCACGTCGTCGGCCTTCGTCCCCTGTGGCCGGAACGCGCGCATCGGGACCGGGCCATCCGGACCGGGGGCGAGCACCAGACGGGCCTCGGCCACCGTGGGCGGCGCCGGCGAAAGCGCGCCGCGCGTGTCGCGGTAGATGCGCCGCGCGACGAACGGCGATACCTCGTAATAGAGCGGCAGGCCGGATCGCGCCGCGCGCTCGAGCACGGCGACGACCTGCGGATGCGGCGAACTCATGCGGCTCCTCCTCGAGCGCTCGATCGATGCCTGTCGATTATAGTATTCGGGTCTCGATGAACGGCCCGTATCGCATGAGCGACGAGATCAGCACCCTGCGCCGAATCCTGAGCGAGAACCGCGTCCTCGCGATCGTGGGCCTGTCGGCGGACTGGTATCGCCCAAGCTATTTCGCCGCCAAGTACATGCAGGAGCACGGCTACCGCGTGATCCCGGTCAACCCGCGCTACGCGGGGCACAAGCTGCTTGGCGAAACCTGCTACGCGAGCCTCAAGGACATCCCGGACAAAGTCGATTTGGTCGACGTGTTTCGCAAAAGCGAGGACGTCACGCCGATCGCGAAGGACGCGATCGCGATCGGCGCGCGCGTGCTGTGGCAGCAGATCGGGGTCAAGAACGAGGAAGCCGCGGCGGCGGCGCGCACGGCAGGCCTGGACGCGGTGATGGACCGCTGCGTCAAGATCGAGCACGCGCGCCTGTTCGGCGGGCTGAACTGGGTCGGGGTCAACACGCGGGTGATTTCGGCCAAGCGACCCAAGGTGATCGCCAATTAGGTCACGAGCAGGGTGTGCCTTATG
>JAJDNJ010000128.1 GCA_022340705.1 Betaproteobacteria bacterium | reverse complement strand
CCCGCCGTGCGCCGCACGAGACGGACTTCGCCTTCGAGCACAAACAGCATCGCGCGCGGACGACTGCCGAGACGAAACAGCGTCTCCCCGGCGCGCGCGCGGATTTCCTGCGCAGCGTCTCGTAGTTGCGCGGGGAACGCCGCGAGCTCGGGATGGGTGCGTGCCAGCGCGCTCCAGGCGGCGTTTGCGCTCTTCGCGCCCATATGATCACGATCATACGCAAAGCGGCGCTCGAGCGCTAGGATCGCGGCCTACTGCTCTTCGAGTCGGCAAAGGATCAACACATGAAGCTACGCGGAATAGCGCTCCCACTCGTCGTCGCCGGGGTGCTCGCGACGGCCACCTTGGCCCTCGCCCAGCACCAGCACGGCGGCCCCGACGACCAGAGCGCTCATATGATGGCCGAGGATCACCGCGTGCCGGTCAAGTTCCCTCCTCAGCTGCGCGCACACACGCTGATCAACATGCGCGATCATCTGCTCGCGCTCGCCCAGATCCAGGACGCGCTCGCGGCGGGCGCCTACGACGAAGCCGCCAAAATTGCCGAGCAGCGCCTCGGCATGAGCTCGCTCATCGCGCACAACGCGCATGAGGCCGCCAAGTACATGCCGCAGGGCATGCAGGACGCGGGGACCGCGATGCACCGTGGCGCGAGCCGCTTCGCGATCGAACTACAGAAGACAGCCGTCAGCGAGGATCTGAAGCCAGCACTCGCGGCGCTCGCCGAGACGACGCAGGCCTGCGTAGCCTGTCACGCCGGGTACAGGCTGGAATAGACCGCGGACCGCGCGACCGCCCGGGAACGCGGCAGGACCTAAGAACTCTCGTTCGCAAGCCGCGCCTCGAGCGCGTGGCGCTGGATCTTGCCGCTCGTCGAGCGCGGAAAATCCGCAAGCGCGATGAAGTGCACCGCCTTCGGCTGCTTGTAGCCCGCGAGCGAATCGCGGCAACGCGCGAGAATTCCAGCCTCGTCGAGCGAAGGATCGCGCCGCGCGATAAACGCGACCGGCACCTCGCCCCAGCGCGCATCCATCTTGCGCACCACCACGGCGTCGGCAACGCGCGGATCGGCAAGGATGACCTGCTCGATCTCCGCCGGGTAGATGTTCTCGCCGCCGGACTTGATCATGTACTTCACGCGATCGACGAAATCGAGCGTGCCGTCGGCATTGCGCCGGAACACGTCGCCCATGTGGAACCAGCCGTTGCGAAAATCCCGCGCGTTGGTCTCGGGGGCGTTCCAGTAGCCTGAGAACAGCGTCGGCGCGCGGATCGTGAGCTCGCCCGGGGCGCCGTCGGGCACCTCGTTGTCGTCGGCGTCGACCAGGCGGATTTCGCAGAACGCGCTCTGCCGCTTCGACAAGCGCTCGGGAGCAACGCCCGGCGCGATCAGCGAGCCGGTCGCCGGTGGCAGCCCGGTCTCGGTCGAGCCGAAGGAATTCAGATACGGCGCCTCGAGCAGCGCGCTCACCTCGGCGATCTGCTGGCGCGGCACGAGGTCGGCCATCGCGCCGCAGCAGCCGATGCCTGCGGGTTTCACCGGCCGCGCGCGCAGTGCTTCGATCATCGCCTCCACCATGCCCGGAATCAGAATGAACCAGCCCATGCGCGCCGTGGCGATCGCGTCGACCAGCGGCGCGGGCTGAAAGCCGTCGACCACAATCACCGTACCGCCTCGCAGGAGCGTCGAGAGCATCTGGTCGGTCGAAGCCATGTGATACATCGGCGGCCAGGCGACGAAGGTATCGCCCGGCGGGATCGACAGTTCGGCGCCGAAGCACAGGCCGCGCGCGATCATCGCGCGATGGCTGATGAGCGCGCCCTTGGGCAGCCCGGTCGTGCCGCTGGTGTAGAGGATCACCAGCCCATCCTCGGGATCGACATCGACATCGATCGCGCCGCCATGGACTCGCGCGATCGCTTCCTCGTACTCGGCGCCAAGCACGAGGCGCTCGTGCGAGACGAGCATCAGCCGATCGAGCGCCTCGGTGAACTCGGCCTGGTGCAGCAGCACGCGCGGCTCGACGAGGTTGATACAGTGGGTGAGCTCGCGCTCGGCGAGGCGCCAGTTGAGCGCAGCAACGATGGCGCCGAGCTTCGCGCAGGCGAGCTCGACTTCGATGTATTCGAGGCAGTTGCGCGCGAGCAGCGCCACCCGCTGGCCGCGGCGCACGCCGCGTGCGGCGAGCGCTTGCGCAACACGGTCGGTACGGGTATCGAGCACGCCATAGGAGAGCCGGCGTTCCCCGTCGACGACCGCGATCTTCTCACGACAGGCGCGCGCCTGATGGCGGAACAGCGCACCGACGTTGCTGCGTCCGGCGGCGAGCGCCGGGCTCAGGCCGCTTGCAGTTTCGCCACGCTCACCGCCAGCCATTTGACGCCTTCTCGGCCGAAATTCACCTGCACGCGCGCGTCGTTGCCTTGGCCCTCGGCGTCCACGATTACCCCATTGCCGAATTTGGGATGCACGACGTTCTGCCCGATGCGAAAACCGTTGGTCTCATTGGCCGACCCGAATCCGGTCTGTCGCACGCGCCCCGTCGCGACCGAGCCGTCGCCGAACGCGGTCCTGCGCGGCGTGCCCCAGCCGCTTGCGACCGCGCGCATCGCCTCTCGCGCGCGCCGACCGGCAAAGCGTGGCGTGAGCCATTTGGCGACGGTCTCGGGAATCTCCTCTAGAAAGCGCGACGGCAGGTTGTAGCGCGTCTGGCCGTGCAGCATGCGAGTCTGCGCGAACGACAGGTAGAGGCGCTGGCGCGCGCGGGTGATCGCAACGTAGGCAAGGCGCCGCTCCTCTTCGAGCCCGTCGCGCTCGATCGCGCTCTGCTCGTGCGGGAACAGCCCCTCCTCCAGCCCGGTGAGAAACACCGTGTCGAACTCGAGGCCCTTGGCGGAATGTACCGTCATCAGCTGGAGCGCGTCCTGCCCTTCGCCGGCCTGGTGCTCGCCGGCTTCGAGGGCAGCGTGTGTGAGAAACGCCGTCAGCGGATCGATTGTCAGCGCTTCGGCGTCGCCTTCCCCGGTCTCGAGACCGTTGGCGTGCTCCTCGACGTCGAACCCCGCTGCCGCAGTGACGAGCTCGCCGAGGTTCTCGATCCGGTCGGCGCCTTCGCGCTCGTTGCGGTAATGCTCGACCAGGCCGCTGCGCGCGATCACGTGCTCGACCAGCTCGGTGAGCGGCAGGTCTTCCGCCGCCGCGCGCATTTCCTCGATCCGGGCGCGGAAAGCGCCGAAGGCCTGCGCCGCGCGCCCGCCGAGCGCCGCGCTCGCGGCCCACAGGCTCGCGCCCTGTGCGCGCGCAGCGTCCTGAAGCTGCTCGAGCGAACGCGCGCCGATGCCGCGCGGCGGAAAATTCACGACGCGCAGCAGCGCGTTGTCGTCGTCCGGCGAGGCCACCAGGCGCAGGTAGGCGAGCGCGTGCTTCACCTCGGCGCGCTCGAAGAAACGCAGTCCACCGTAGACGCGATAGGCGATCGCCGCGGAGAACAGCGCGTGCTCGATCACGCGAGACTGCGCGTTCGATCGGTAGAGCACCGCCATGTGGTCGAACCGCGCGCCCTCGCGCGCGAGGCTCTGCGCCTCTTCCACGATCCAGCGCGCCTCGTCGGCGTCCGACTCGCCTTCGTAGATGCGCAGCGGCTCGCCTGCACCCGCCGCGGTCCACAGGTTCTTGCCCAGGCGCTTGCGGTTGTTCGCGATCAGCGCGTTCGCGGCCTCCAGAATGTTGCCCTGCGAGCGGTAGTTCTGCTCGAGGCGCACGACGTGCGTGACCGCGAAGTCGCGCTCGAAATCGGCCATGTTGCCGACGTTCGCCCCGCGAAAGGCATAGATCGACTGGTCGTCGTCCCCGACGGCGAACACCGCCGCTTGCCCGTCGGCCGGCCTGCCGTCCTTCGAGCCGCCCGTGCCGGCGAGCAGCTTCAACCAGCGGTACTGCAGCCGGTTGGTGTCCTGGAACTCGTCGACCAGAATGTGGCGGAAGCGCTGCGCGTAGTGCGCGCGGAGCAACTCGTTCCTCGCGAGCAGCTCGAAGTTGCGCAATAGCAGCTCGGGAAAATCGACCACGCCTTCGCGCTGGCATTGCGCGTCGTATGCGGCATACAGCTCCACCATGCGGCGGGAGGTCTCGTCGTAGGCGTCCGCGTCCGCAGCACGCACGCCCTCCTCCTTGCGCGCATTGATGAAATACTGCACCTCACGCGGCGCAAAGCGGTCCTCGTCCACGTTGAGTGATTTGAGGAGGCGCTTGACCGCCGCGAGCTGATCCTGGGTATCGAGAATCTGGAACTGCTGCGGCAGCCCGGCGTCTCGATGATGCGCGCGCAGCATGCGGTTCGCAAGGCCGTGGAAGGTGCCGATCCACATGCCGCGCGGATTGACCGGCAACATGGCGGCCACGCGCGTGAACATCTCGCGCGCGGCCTTGTTGGTGAACGTCACCGCCAGCACGCCGCCCGGCGATACCCGGGCGCTCTTCACCAGCCAGGCGATGCGCGTCGTCAGCACGCGCGTCTTGCCGCTGCCCGCGCCGGCAAGGATCAGCGCATGCTCGTCGGGCAAGGTGACGGCGGCGAGCTGCTCGGGATTGAGATGTTCGAGATGCAGCGACACAGCGCTCGCATTTTAGCGTCCGGCCATCGCGGGCGCGCGATGCCGAACGTATAATTTGCGGCTTTTCCAGTCTCACGAGAGCCGTGCCCGGCATGCAAGAGCGCTACGACCCGCAGAGCGTGGAACGCGACGCGCAGGCCTACTGGGAGGCGCAGGGCTCCTTCCGCGCGCGCGAAGATCCCGCGCGCCCGAAGTTCTACTGCCTGTCGATGTTTCCCTATCCGTCGGGAAAGCTGCACATGGGGCACGTGCGCAACTACACCATCGGCGACGTGCTGACCCGGACCTACCAGATGCGCGGCTACAACGTGCTGCAGCCAATGGGCTGGGATGCCTTCGGCCTGCCGGCAGAGAACGCGGCGATGGCGAACAAGGTGCCGCCGGCGAAATGGACAGACGACAACATCGCCTACATGAAGGGGCAGCTCAAGAGCCTCGGCTTCGCGCTCGACTGGTCGCGCGAGCTCGCCACCTGCCGCCCGGACTATTACAGGTGGAATCAGTGGCTGTTCACGCGCCTGTTCAAGAAGGGCATCGCGTACAAGAAAACGGGGGTGGTGAACTGGGATCCGGTCGACCAGACCGTGCTCGCCAACGAGCAGGTCATCGACGGGCGCGGCTGGCGCACCGGCGCG
>JAJDNJ010000122.1 GCA_022340705.1 Betaproteobacteria bacterium | reverse complement strand
CTGTCCGAAGTTATGGGGCCGGGCGTCGCGGTGGAATGCGAGGCGCAGGACGGGCTGCACGCCTGGGAGGACCATTTCCTGATCGAGGTTCTCGATCCGGAAACCGGTAAAGCCGTGGCCGAAGGCCAGGCGGGCGAACTGGTGATCACCACCTTGACCAAGGAAGCGCTGCCGATGATCCGCTACCGCACGCGCGACATCACTGCGGTCGATCGCAGGCGCTGCGCCTGCGGCCGAACGCACGCACGCATCCGCCGGCTCACCGGGCGCAGCGACGACATGCTGATCATTCGGGGAGTGAACGTCTACCCTTCGCAGGTCGAGTCGGTGCTCATCGGTCTGCCTGACATCGCGCCGCATTACCAGCTGGTGGTCGAGCGCCAGGGCGTGCAGGACGCGCTCAGAGTCGAGGTCGAGGCGGCGCCATCGGTCGAGGGTTCGCAGGACGCCTATGCCCAGCTCGCCGATCGGGTACAGCACCAGATCAAGTCGATGATCGGTATCACGACGCGCGTGACCGTCTTGCGACCGGGCGAGGTTCCGCGCTCGCAGGGCAAGGCGGTGCGGGTGCGCGACGAGCGCCCGAAGTCCGGTTGAGGCGAGAGGGCTTGGCGTGATCCCGGCCTTTTCCGGCGCCGCGCGCAGCCGCCTGCTCCCGCCCTCGGTGCCATTCCGCTACTTCGGCGCCGCGCTGATGTTTCATATCGTCGCTTGGGCCGTGCTTTTCGCCTCCGCGGGCGAGCTGATCGGATTTACCGGCGGGATCGGACCAGTGTTCGCGGCTCTACACCTCACCACGCTTGGAGTACTGGTCATGACCGCCATCGGGGCAACTCTGCAGCTGCTGCCCGTGGCAACGCGCCAGCCGCTGCGCTCGGTGCGCGCGACAAAGCTACTGTGGTGGCTGCTCACGGCTGGCGTCGTGGTGTTCGGCCTCGGCGCCGGCCTGTACAGGCCGCAGTGGATGGGCCCGGGCGCGGCGCTCGTCGTCGCCGCGCTCGCGCTCTACGGCTGGCTGCTCCTCGAAAACCTGCGCCGTGCGCGCGGCATGCGTATCGTCGTGCTCCATGGCTGGGCTGCGCTCGGCGCGCTCGTGCTACTCGCGGCAAGTGGGCTGGCGCTGGTCGCCTTCTACGAGCATGGCCTCGCGCTCGAGCGTGGAGCCATCGCCGCCTTGCACCTCGTGGTTGCCGGATACGGGTTCATGGGGCTGCTTGCCATTGGCCTGTCGCAGTTCCTGCTGCCCATGTTCGCGCTCTCGCCTGCGCCTGCGCCGCGCATCGCGAAGCGGGCCCTCGCCCTGGCGCTTGGCGCGATCGTGCTGGCCACGCTCGACCGTCTCATCTTCGGTCAGCCGAGCCTGCTTGCGGCCAGCGCGCTGCTCGGACTCGGCGCGGCCTGTGTTCATGTATTCTCGATGGAACGTGCGCTTGCCAAACGATTGCGCCCGCCGCTTGGGCCGGCGTTTTTCCTGATTAGAGTCTCCTGGGGTTGCCTGATCGCGAGCCTCGTGCTCGCGCTTGCGCTGGCGCTCGGCTGGCGCGCGGAGGGCTCGCTTCCCGCGTTCGGCCTGCTGCTGGTTGTCGGCTGGCTGCTCACCTTTCTGCTCGCGGTCCTGCAGCGTGTCGTGCCCTTCCTCGCCTCGGCACATGCGGGCGGCGGCGCGCGCGGCATGCCGCTCGTCTCCCCACTCGAGCCCGGCGGTGCGCTGGCGGTGCATCGCGCGCTGCACATCGCTGCGCTGGCGGGGCTGTTGCTGGCGCTCGCGGCGCAGTCTGCGGAACTCGCACGCCTCGCCGCGGCCGCGGGACTCGCCGCTGCGGTTGCATACAGCTTGTTTTTCAGTCGCACTCTGTTGCGCCTGCGCGCCGCCCGACTGCAATCCGCTGCCGCAGCAGGCGGCGCAGGCGCATAGGGCACTCCCGGGCGCGGCCGCTCGTCGATGGAATTCAACCTCAACATCACGCGCCGCCTGCATGAAGAGCATGCCGCGACGCTCGCACTCTGGAGCCGGCTTGAACAGCTGCTGACGGCGCGCGCCAGTCAGTGGCCACCGGACCCGGAAGACGCCGCTTCGAGCTGCCTGCGCGAATGTGCTGGCGCGCTGGCCCACGATGTGGCGCAGCATTTCGCGTTCGAGGAAGCGCATCTCTTCCCCCGGCTCGAGGAAGGCGGCGAAGGCGATATCGCGCAGCTGCTCGCCGAGGAACACGCCGTGATTCGCGACGCCGCCGGGCGTTTCGCGGAGCTCCAGGCACTGGCCGCGCGCGGCGCGCTCGACGAAGCCGGCTGGCGCGGACTCAGAACACTCGCACTCGAGCTCGTCGAGCGCCTCGTGTCGCATGTGCAGAAAGAGGAAATGTCGCTTCTGCCTGCGCTCGAGGACCTGGTCGGCGAAGAGGACGACCGCGCGCTCATCACCGAATACAGCATGAACTGAGCTATTTGAACGGAACGGAGGACGCATGAACGCCAGAAAGACAGCGAGCGCGAAGACCCGCGGGCCGATGACGCGCCCGCTTGGGGCGAGCGACCTGGACGCAGTGGTCGCAATCGACTCGGCGCTGAACGGGCGCGCGCGGCGCACCTACCACGAGCGCCGCCTGGCGGCGGCAAAGCGCTCGCCGGAACTGCACGCGCAGTTCGCAGTCGAGGACGACGGTCGCATGAGCGGCTACGTTCTCGGCAAGCTTCTCGAGGGCGAGTTCGGCCGCAGCGAGCCCGCGATTCGCCTCGAACTGATTGCGGTGTCGCCCGACGCCCAGGGCCACGGCGACGGGCTCGCGTTGTGCGAGGCGCTCGAGGCCGAGGCGCGCCGGCGCGGTATTCGCGAGCTGCGCACTGGCGCCTCGTGGCGCGACCACCGCATGCTGCACTTCCTCGACCATGCCGGCTGGTCGCTCGGCTCGAACCACGTGATCGAATGCAGAGTGATGAACGCGACATTGGGGTCGACCGCCGAAGAGCCGGTCGTACTCGAAACGCGCGAGCGCCCAGCCGATCAGAACGACTACAGCCAGCGGGCTGCGAACGACTTCGAAACGCTCGCGCGCGATCTGGCCGACGTGCGCTCGCTTTCCGCGCTGGACCTGGAAGCAGTGGTGCGCATCGACCGCCGGCTGACCGGGCGTGACCGCGGCGCCTACATGAAACACCGGCTCGAGGAGGCACTCGCCGATTCGGGTATCCGGGTTTCGCTCGTCGCGCGCATCGAGGACAGCGTCGCCGGATATCTCATGGCAAGTGCCGACTACGGCGACTTCGGCCGCACCGAGCCGGTCGCGATCATCGATACGATCGGGGTCGACCCGGGCTTCGCGCATCGCGGGGTCGGGCACGCCCTGCTCTCGCAACTGTTCATCAATCTCGGCGCACTGCGCATCGAGCGCGTCGAAACCGTGCTCACCAAGGAAAACCTCGACCTGCT
>JAJDNJ010000111.1 GCA_022340705.1 Betaproteobacteria bacterium | reverse complement strand
GCGCAGTGGTTCAACCGGGCCTTCGGGCGCGTCGCGGTGGCCGCTGCGGCGGCGAAGAACATGGATGGCGACAAGGTCGGCGCCCTCAACCAGGCATTTCACAGCCTCTACCAGCTGCGCCTGCCGGCGAAGCGGCTCAAGGCCTACAACTCGAACCTGTATTACGCGATCAAGTACGCTCTGTTTGCCGGGCTGATCTACCTGCTGTTCTTCTAAAGCGCGTCGAAAAACTGTTCCATCTTCCGGCGCTGCGCCTGATCAGGCAGGCGCCCGCGCGCCGCGCCGAGGTTGTCGAGCACGTGCTCGGGCCGGCGCGTGCCGGGAATCGCGACGGTCACTGCAGGGTGGCCGACTACGTACTTCAGAAAGAATTGCGCCCAGCTCGTGCAGTCGAACTCGCTTGCCCAGGCCGGCAGCGGCTTACCGCGCACGGAGGAAAATAGCCGCGCGCGTCCGAAGGGCAGATTGACAAGCACTGCGACCCGGCGCTCGAGCGCGAGCGGCAGGATGCGCTCGGCAGCCGTGCGGTTGTCGATCGAATAGTCGACCTGGACGAAATCGAGCGCTTCGCTTTTTAGGACCGCCTCCATCTCCTCGTACTGCCCATCGCGCGAGGTGGTGACCCCGATGTAGCGATAGCGTCCCGCGCGCTTGCCTTCGCGCATCGTCGCGAGCTGGGTCGCGGTGTCGGACAGGTTGTGTACCTGGATGAGGTCGATGCGGTCGGTCTGCAGGCGCTTGAACGAGTCGTTCATCTCCTCGGCGCCGGATTCGCGCCCGCTCGCGTAGACCTTGGTCGCGAGGAAGAGCTGCTTGCGGATGCCGAGGCCGGCGATCAGCTGACCGAGGACGACCTCAGACGAGCCGTACATCGGTGCGGTGTCGATGACCTTGCCGCCGGCTGAGGCAAAGGTCTTCAGCGTCTCGCGTAGCGGCGCGAGCTCCGCTTCCGAGCCGCCGCGGTAGCGGTTGGTGCCGATACCGACCACGGGAAGGCGTTCGCCGCTGGAAGGGATCGCGCGCGTGACAAGCTCGGCCGCGCTGCGCGCGGGTCCGGCGAGCGCGCCGGCGGCGGCGCCCGCGCCGAGCTTGAGGAGGTCGCGTCGGCTGAGGTTCATGTCTGTGCTCCTGTTTCGGGGGTGGCGATTTCGGCGCGTGCCGCACGGTCCTGGCGTCGCCCGAGCCAGAGCGCGAGCAGGGCCCACAGCACGGCGAGTGGCGCGGCGGCGAGCGCGATCGCGCCGATCGACAGGCCGAGTGCCTTCAGCCCGGTGAAGATCCAGCCGCTTGCCAGATCGCCGCCGCGGTAGGTCGCGGCATCGAGAAAGGCCTTCGACTTGTACTTTTCCTCGCGTCCCAGCACGGTGAACAGGACTTCGCGTGTCGGCTTGGCGAGCCCGTAGCGCAATGCGCGATAGGCGACCTGCAGGGCAATCAGCACGGAAAGCTGCGGTGTCGTGCCGAGCCAGAGAAAGCCCGCCGCGGTCACCACCGGCAGCGCCGCGAGCGTTGCGCCGACGCCGAGCCAGCGGATGACCCGCGCGGCGAGCCAGACCTGGATCAAGATCGTGCAGGCGTTGGACCACAGGTCGATGCGCGCGAACAGGGCGGTGCGCGCCGCGCGATCGGATATCGCGGCGCGCACCAGATCCGCCTGCACGAAGTACAGCACCGTCGAGCAGTAGGTCATCAGCAGGATGAACCCGGCGATGCCCATCAGGTACGGCGAGCGGAACACGATGGCCATGCCGCTCCAGGCGTTGCCTGCGAGCGGACGGTTCTCGGCGCGCGCCGGATCGGTGCCGCCGCCGAAGCGGCGATGCAGCACGCGCGCGCAGTAGCGCGCCATCTCGAGCGGCAGGCAGGCGACGAGCAGCAGGCTGAACGGCGGCAGCTTCTGCGCGAGCGCCGCGGTTAGCGCGCTGCCGAGGATCGCGCCGAGCGAGCTTCCCACCGCGATGAAGCCGAACAGGCGCTTGCTCTGCGCGTTGCTGAAGCAATCGACCATGAAGCCCCAGAAAACGGTTACCGCGAATAGCGCGAACACGCTCGCCCAGACGTAGAAAACGCGATCGATCCACGGCCGTGCGCTTGCCGGCAGCAGCGCGAGGACGGCATAGAACAGCAGCAGGTTGACGATGAAGAAACGGCTGACCAGCGGCACGAACACGCCGCGCGACCAGCGCGAGCCCGCCCAGGAATACAGCGGCACCACGATCAGCATGGCGAGGAAGACCGCGGTCCACAGGTATTGCAGGTTGCCGCGGTCGGCGGCGCTGATCTCGTCGCGCACCGCGCGCAGAACGTAGTACGAGAGCAGAATACAGAACCCGTAGGCGGTCGCCCAGGCGAGCGGCGCGATCTCGTCTTCGCGCGCGGACACGGATTTCAGGATCAGGCGCCTGAGCATGCGCGCGCACTCTACGCCCGAAGCGCCTAGCGCGGTCGTCGGGCGAGCAAAAAAAACAGCGAGCCGAGCGCCGCGAGCACCGCGATCAGGGTGAAGCCCGCCCGGTAGTTTCCGGTCAGGTCGGCCGCCACGCCGGCGATCAGCGGACCGCCGATCTGTCCGATGACGATGATCAGCGAGGACAGCCCGAGAATCATGCCGATCGCGCGCCGTCCGAAATAATCCGCGCGGATCGCCTGCATGAACGGGCCGCGCACGCCCCAGGCCACCCCGTGCAGGACCGCGAAGGCGACGACCATGGCCGGACCGGTGGCGTAGGTCAGCATGAGCAGTCCGGCGGCATGGGAGAGCATGCAGCCCGCCGCCACGAAGCGCTTTTCATAGCGGTCGCCGAGCCACCAGCCGAACATGATGCCGCCGAGCTGCGACAGAGTGACCAGCGTAATCACGAGCGAGGCTTGCTGCAGGCTGTAGCCCAGGCCCTCCTTCATGTAAGTGATCGCGTGCACGTTGACCCCGAACACGACGAGCAGGGCGAAGCCGTGGCCGAGCGAGAGCAGCCAGAACGCCGGCGTGGCCAACGCCTCGCGCGCGCTGAACTCTCGCCGCGGTGCCGGTGCCGGTCCACCCGGCGCATCCGCTGTGGTCGGCGGCTCCGGCGGAAGCCCGTCGACGGTCTCGCCGTGGTCCTCTGGACGGCGGCGGAACACGCGCGCGAGCGGAAACCCGAGCAGGATCACCAGCGCGCCGGAAACGAACGCGGTGGCGCGCCAGCCGAAGCTGTGTAGCGACCAGGCGACCACCGGCACGAAGATGCCGCCGATCGCAAGGCCGAGTGACAGCGCGGACAGCGCTCGGGCGCGCTTCTTCTCGAACCAGTGGATCAGCGCGACGTT
>JAJDNJ010000082.1 GCA_022340705.1 Betaproteobacteria bacterium | reverse complement strand
ATCGAGCCCGACGTTGCGCAGCGCGAGCTCGTAGCTCTGGTGATACTGCCCGAAGCGGCAGGATCCGCAGGAGCCCGCGGTCACGTAGACGTACTTCTTCGCCACGTCCTCCACGCTCGAGTGCTTCGCCTTTTCGCGCAGGAAGTTCGCCAGGTTGCCGGTGGTGAAGCTGGTCGGGCAGCACTGGCCGATGTCGGCGACCTCGCGCCCGGTGAGCAGGTCGGCGCGCGTCGCGGTCGGCAGCACCTCGGTGCGATAGCCGAGGTTCTCCATTGCCCCTTGGATCAGGCGCTCGGCACGCCAGTGCAGGCCGCCGAACAGCACGGTCACCTCATCGCGCTCCGCGCGCGTGAACGGCTTCGGCTTGTAGGCGCGGTAGTGGCCCTCGCCGGCCGTGCTGCGCTCGGGCGGCGCCACCTTGCGCGCGCGCGCCTGCGGCTCGCTGTCGACCGTCACCACCGGAATCTTGTTCAGCGAGGCGTAGGACTGCGTGGTTGTTTCAGTGAGCGCCATCGTCAACCTCCCGTCAGAAGGATTGTTAGTTTTTGAATAGTTTACTGGGTCAGCGAAATAAGCCCGGTACTCAACCAAGGCACGTAGGTGATGATCAACAGGCCGACCGCGAGCGCGAAGAACAGCGGTGCGACGGAGCGGAACACCTCCATCACCGGACGGTTGAACCGGTACGAGGCGAAGAAAAGGTTCATTCCTACCGGTGGCGTTAGGTAGCCGAGCTCCAGGTTGGCCAGGAAGACGATTCCGAGGTGCACGGGGTGCACGCCGTAGGCCAATCCGATCGGCGTCACCAGCGGCGCCAGCACGACGATCGCCGTGAAGATGTCCATCACGCATCCGGCTGCGAGGAGCAGCAGGTTCAACGCTAGAAGAAAGACGATCGGGCTATCGATCGTTCCGGTGACCCAGCCAACCAGACGATCGGGAACTTGGGCATCGACCAGGTAATTCGTCAGGCCGAGCGCCACGCCGAGGATGAGCAGAATGCCGCCGACCATGAGTCCGCATTCGGCGACGACACGCGGCAG
This sequence comes from Betaproteobacteria bacterium, assembly GCA_022340705.1. Lineage (GTDB taxonomy): Bacteria > Pseudomonadota > Gammaproteobacteria > Burkholderiales > SG8-39 > SG8-39. The sequence goes on along the minus strand of JAJDNJ010000082.1, from coordinate 8,049 downwards.
CTCGGTGCGGAATTTCAGGTCACGATGCATGACCGAGGTGATGAAAAACGCATAGGCCGCGGTCAACGCCGCCGCCTCGACCGGCGTCGCGAGTCCGCTCGCGAGCGAAACGATCGGCACGAGGGGCAGGCTGAGTTCCCACTTCGCCGCAAGCAGCGCGGCGTGCGCGCGACGCGCGTCGAAGCGCGCGCGCATGCCGCGAATTGCGGGCTGACGCGCGACACCCCAGGCCAGCACGATCGCGAGCATGAGCAAGGCAGGCAGCGCGCCGCCGAGGAACATGTCCTCGATGCCAACGCGCGCGACGATTGCGTAGAGGATGAGCGGCAGTGCCGGCATCAGCAGTACGCCCGGCAGCCCGGCGCCCGTCACCAGTCCAAGCGCGTTCTTGTTCGAGTATCCTGCGCCCACCAGCAATGGCATCACGAGTCCTCCGAGCGCAAGGATAGTCACTCCCGAGGCTCCGGTGAAGCAGGTAAAGAACGTACAGGCAACGATGGTTACGATCGCGGCCCCGCCGCGGAGTCGCCCGAACAGGCTATCGAAGACCGCAACCAGCCTTTGCGGGGCGCCGCTCTCGGCGAGAAGATAGCCCGCAAGGGTAAACATGGGAATTGCGGGCAGCGACGGATTAACCACAAGGCTGTAGTGGTTGACGGCGGCGGCCGCCGCCGGAACACCCTGCACCAGAAGAAGGAAAAGTCCCGCACCGCCGAGCACCGCAAAGATCGGCGCGCCGAGCAGCGCCGCGGCGCCGAGTACGATCAGCGCGGGCACGAGCATGAGCCCGGGATCGATCTCGGCGCCGCGCAGCAGTCCGACCGCGACGGCGGCGATCAGCGCGACGCCCGCGCGCGCAGCCAGCGTCGGTGCGGCATGCCAGACGAGCCGCGCGCTGATGAGCGCGAATCCGGCTGGCAGCGGCAGTTCGGCCACCCAAACCGGGATGCCGTAGGTCAGGGTATTACCGCTCGCGCGTTCGATCGCCACGAAATCGGCCGCGGCGAATGCCAGCAGCGCGGCAACCACCGCGGCCACCACGCCGCTCGCACAGCGCGCGACGGCCGCCGTGCGCCCCGCGAGCAGCGACGCGAGCGCCACCGCCAGCAAGCGCTGCTCGCGCGCCGCGACGGCCGCGCCGAACATGCCCAGCGCAAGCGTCAGGTGCTGGACCAGCGTGCCGACGCCGCGAATTCCGACGCCGAGCGTCGTGCGCAGCAGCATCTCGGCGAGCGGAAGCCCGACGGCGAGCGCAAACGCCGCGGCGAGCAGCGCATTCTCGGCACTGACCAGCGTGCGGGCCGCTCTGCACAATACGGACCGGGCGGGGATCCGCATCGCGCCGACCATGCTCATGGCTTGCCCTTCCGATAGGACTCGAGAAGCATTCGGACCTTGTCGAAGGTCTCGGCCGGAACCATGTTGCCGCGCACATGAGGCCAGGCCTTCTCGGCGATTGCGCGCCAGGCCTGCTCCAGTTCGGGCGTGAGCGGTTTCACCGTGAGTCCACGCGCCTTCATCGCTTCAATGGATTCCTCGTCCTGCCGCTCGCGGTGCGAGCGCAGCTTCTGGGTCGCCTGCTCGGCGGCCGTGCGCAGCGCGGCGCGCGCCTCGGGAGACATTGCCTCGTAGGTCTGCCGGCGCATCACCGTCGCGCCGACGATCGGCACCCAGTTGACGCGCAGCATGTAGCGCGTGACACGGTCGAACTGCCCGATCAACGCCCAAAGCGGCGCCACCGGCACCGTGTCGATCATCCCGGTCTCGAGTGCCGGCAGGATGTCGCTGAGCGGAATCGACACCGGGCGGAAGCCCTGCGATTTCATGACGCTCGCCTGCACCATGTCGCCCGACCAGGCGAAAATGCGTGACTGGCGGTATTCCTCGGGCGTCGCGATATCCTCCTTGGTGAAGAACTGGACCCAGCCCGCTTCGCCCCAGATCAGCACGACAAAGCCCTTCGCCGCGAGCTTTGCCTCGAGGTCTGGACGCAGCTTCTCGCGCACATAGTCGAGCTCGTCCCAGGAACGGAACATCATCGGCATGAATTGCAAGGCGGCGACCGAGCGGTCGATCTGTGTCAGCCCGACGACGGTGAGCATTGAAGCGTGCAGCTGACCGACCCGCATACGGCGCACGGTGTCGGCCTCGGTTCCCTGGATGCTGTTCGGATAGATGACGAAGCGCGCACCCGGTTTGGTCGCGCGCTGGTAGGCCTCGCCCATCTCCTGCAGCACGCGGTGATAGATCGAGCCCTTGGGCGCAATCGTCGCCACCTTGATCACCGAAGGTTCGGCGACCGCGGCCCCTGCCGCAAGCGTCGCCGCAACTGCAAAGACGCGCGCAACGCGCGTGAAATGCGATTCTGTGCGGGTGTGCATGGGCGTCACTCCGGGAAGAGGTCATTTGCGTGCGCGCGCAGCCAGCGCGCGCGCCGCTGCATGACGAGATTGGCGAGCTGCCACTGCGGCCGTGCCTCGGGATCGATCTTCAAGGCCTGCGCGAGCAGGGCGTCGAACTCACGTCGGTCGCGCGCCGGTACCGCAACGGCTTCGGCGAGCGACACGTAGGGCGCGGCCTGCTGTCCGGCGGACAGCGCGACCGCCCGCTCGAAGTGCGCCCGCGCGCGCTGCGGGGCGTCGGGCCCCGCGTTGGGGCGGCTCACGACGTAGCCGATCAGGAAGGTCTGCAGCGTGCCGTGATCGAAGTCCGCGTCGAGCACGATGGCGCGCGCAATCAGCGCGTCGACCGCAGGAAGGCCGGCGACCAGCGCGGGGCTGTCCTTCCCGAGCGAGATCGCCGCCGCCCATGCCACGGCAGTCCAGTACAACAGCGCCACGTCGTCCGCATCGGTCGAGGCGAGCGCCGCCGTCGGATCGCGGAACAGGGCCTGCGCCGCGTCGCCGTCCGCGAGCCCGAGACCGCGCAGCCCGTAGTCACGCGCGCGCAGGAAGAGGCGCCGCGCCCGATCGCGCTCCGCGTAGGCGCGCGCGACGTCGCGCGCCTCGAGGTCTTCGGCGGGGAGCTGAACATAGACGTAGGCGTACTGGGTAAACCCGCGCGTCGCGGCGAGCAGCAGCCCGCGATGGTCCGGTACGACGGCGAGGAGCGATTCCATGGTCTTCAGACCGAACGGCGTCGCCACACCAACGAGTTCGATATCGTTGTCCGAGGCATACACCTCGCCGCCCGAGGCCATCGCGTCGCCGATCGAGCGCGCCGCGTACTCGCGCACCGAGCAGCCCGACGCCGCACTCAGCGCCAGAGCAGTTGCGAGGGCAATGCAGATTCGTTTGTTCCGGTTCGAGTTCATGTTCGTGGTCCTCCGTGCCGGCAGGCTCGCCTACTCGGGGTCGCCCGCGCCTCACAGATAGCTTACGGTTGCCTTACAGCCCTCACGGGACTGCCTTCCACCAGTCTCTGTGCAGCATGCATGCCAGTCCCATGGCGTCTGGCTATCGCCTTGTTTATGAATTGATTTCATCGATCTACGGACACGCCTGTCCCGGATCGCTCGCAAGAAATGGACCGCCGACGTACAGTTCTTGCACACCGGTGTTCGGAGAGATCGTGATGGCTGAGCCACCGCTCGACGGCGCGACGCGCGGGTTCTTTAGCGCGCTCGACCGGGTCGTCTACGGCAACCCGTTCAGCGAAGAGCGCGCCGACGTAATCCAGCGCCTGCTGCCCGGCCAGGACACTGCTCATCTGATGGCCGACCGCGAGGCCCTCGCGCGTCTGGTGGAGCCGCGCCTGCGCCCGTTCGACGATCCCGCGGCCTTACGGCGCCTGAGCGGCGGCGATCGCCGCCTGGTGGAAAGCGGCTTCCTGTACGTGTGCTACCACCACCACGTCCCGCCGATCGACGCGATCATCGAGCGTCAGGCGCGCCATGGGGAATCTCCGCCGGTCGATGCGGTCGCAAACTCGGTGATCGCTGAGCTGGTCGGCCACGGATTCACCGACGCGGACGCCGCGCGCTACTTCGCGTTCTTCTACCAGCTGCGCCGCGCCTACCGCTTCATCCTTCATTCGCTCGCCGGAGAGTGTCCGTCGATGCACCGCCTGCGGCGAGCGCTCTGGGACAACGTCCTCACGCACGACATGCGTGGTTTCGAGAGCGGCCTATGGAACCGGATGGAGGACTTTTCCACGCTGCTATTGGGCGAAACCGGCACCGGCAAAGGCGCGGCGGCGGCGGCCATTGGTCGCTCCCAGTTCATCCCCTACGTTCCTGAAACGCGTCGTTTTGCCGCGAACTTCACCGACGGCTTCACCGCCATCAACCTGTCCCAGTTTCCGGAGACCCTGATTGAGTCCGAGCTGTTCGGCCACCGCAAGGGCGCATTCACCGGGGCGATCGACCACCACGAAGGCGTGTTCCAGCGCTGCAGCCCGCACGGCGCGCTGTTTCTCGACGAGATCGGCGAAGTGTCGATTCCGATTCAGATCAAGCTGCTGCACGTGCTGCAGGATCGCGTCTTCACGCCGCTCGGCAGCCACGAGCGCAAGCGCTTCGCGGGACGGGTCGTGGCGGCGACCAACCGCCCGCTTGACGCGCTGCGCCGGCAGGGCCGCTTCCGCGACGATTTCTACTACCGGTTGTGCTCGGACGTGATTCGCGTCCCGACCCTGCGCGAGCGGATCGACGAGTCGCCGCGCGAGCTCGAGTTGCTGGTTCGCCTGCTGGTCGCGCGGATTGTCGGCGCGGAGAGCGAAGAGCTGGTGGCTCAGGCAATCGCGGTCCTGCGGCGCGACGTCCCGGCCGGATACCGCTGGCCCGGGAACGTGCGCGAGCTCGAGCAGGCGGTGCGTCGCATCCTGCTCACCGGGCGTTGCGCGGACGGCCTGGAGGACGTCGCGGGCGCGGCGACCGAGGATGCCGAGCGGCTCGCGGCGCTGCTCGAGGCGGGAGGGCTGAGCGCCCATGAGCTCCTCGGCCGCTACTGCGCGCTGCTCTACCGGCGCTTCGGAACCTATGCCGAAGTGGCCGAGCGCACCGGGCTGGACCGGCGCACCGCGCGCAAATACGTCGTCGAGTACGGCGGCGCGGCGAGCGCCGATTCCGCGGGCGACGCTCCCGTATAATCTGCGCTTTTCGCTCTCGCACCATGGAAGCCGAACGCATCAACCAAATCGCTTCGTTGCTCGCGGATCTCGCCACGCGGACCGTCGAGCTGCGGAGGTATCTTTGACTACGAGGCGAAAAAGGCGCGTCTCGACGTACTGAACCGCGAGCTCGAAGACCCCAAGCTGTGGGACAACCCGCAGCGCGCGCAGGAACTCGGCAAGGAGAAAAAGATTCTCGACGCGGTCGTCGAAACGCTCGATCGCGTCGAACGTGGCATTGCCGATGCCAACGAGCTGTTCGAGCTCGCCGCGGCAGACGAGGACGCGGCGACCCTCGAAGCGCTCGGGCGCGAAGCGACGCGGCTCGAAAAGGACGTCGCATCGCTCGAGTTCCGGCGGATGTTCTCCAACGCGCTCGACCCGAACAACTGCTTCATCGACATCCAGGCTGGCTCGGGCGGCACCGAGGCGCAGGACTGGGCCCAGATGCTCGTACGCATGTACCTGAAGTACTGCGACCACAAGGAATTCCGGGTCGAGATTCTGGAGGAAACCGAGGGCGAAGTTGCCGGGCTCAAGTCTGCGACGCTCAAGGTGAGTGGCGACCACGCCTACGGCCATCTGCGCACGGAGACGGGAGTGCATCGCCTGGTGCGCAAGTCCCCGTTCGACTCGAACGCCCGCCGTCACACCTCCTTCGCCAGCGTGTTCGTGTACCCGGAAGTCGACGAAACGATCGACATCGAAGTGAACCCGGCGGATCTGCGCATCGACACCTACCGCGCCTCGGGCGCCGGCGGTCAGCACGTCAACCGCACCGACAGTGCGGTGCGCATCACCCACCTGCCGACGAATGTCGTGGTGCAATGCCAGAACGACCGCTCGCAACATCGCAACCGCGCGGAAGCCATGGCAATGCTGAAGGCGAAGCTCTACGAGCTCGAGCTGCGCAAACGTCAGGCCGAGCGCGACAAGCTCGAAGACGCGAAGACCGAAATCGGCTGGGGGCACCAGATCCGCTCCTACGTGCTCGATCAGTCGCGCATCAAGGATCTGCGCACCGGCGTCGAGCGCGGCAACACGCAGGCGGTGCTCGACGGCGACCTCGACGAGTTCATTTCGGCCAGCCTCAAGCAGGGAGTGTAGGAATGTCGGACAACAAGCCGCGTGCCCCGGTGGAGACGGCAGCCGCCTCGAGCACCGCGCCCGCCGAAACGCAGGACGAAAACAAGATCGTCGCCGAGCGGCGCGCGAAGCTCGCGCAGCTGCGCGAGGAGGGCTTCGCCTATCCGAACGATTTCACGCGCGATCAGATGGCGGAAAAGCTCGACGCCGCCTACGGCGAGCTCACCGCCGAAGATCTCGAGGCGCGCCAGGTGATGGCGACCGTCGCCGGCCGCCTGATGCTCAAGCGCGTCATGGGCAAGGCGAGCTTCGGCGTGATCCAGGATCACACGGGGCGGATCCAGATCTACGTGTCCGACGATGCGACCGGAAAAGAGCAGCACGCAGCCTACAAGCATTGGGACATCGGCGACATCGTCGGCGCGAGCGGGACGCTGTTCAGGACGCGCACCGGCGAGCTCACCTTGAAGGTGCAGACGCTGCGTCTGCTGACCAAGTCGCTGCGTCCGTTGCCCGAAAAATGGCACGGCCTGACCGATGTGGAGCAGCGCTATCGGCAGCGCCACATCGATCTGCTGATGAACGAGCATTCGCGCTGGACCTTTGCCGTGCGCTCGCGGGTGGTGCAGGCGATGCGCAATTTGATGGCGGCGCGGAACTACCTGGAAGTCGAGACGCCGATGCTCCAGCCGATCCCAGGCGGCGCGACGGCGCGTCCGTTCCGCACGCACCATCACGCGCTCGATATGGACCTGTACCTGCGCATCGCGCCCGAGCTCTACCTGAAGCGCCTCGTGGTCGGCGGGCTCGAAAAGGTCTTCGAGATCAATCGCAGCTTCCGCAACGAGGGCATCTCGACGCGCCACAACCCGGAATTCACGATGATGGAGGCCTACTGCGCGTATACCCGCTGCGGCTACATGATATCGCTGGTCGAGGCACTGATCCGTCACGCAGCGCAGTCGGCGCTCGGCACGTTGAGTATCACCTATCAGGATCGGCCGATCGAGTTCGGCAGACCTTTCGTTCGGCTCTCCATGCCCGACGCGATCCGCAAATACGCGCCGGAATACTGGTCGAACGCGCAGCTGCGCGACCGCGACTTCCTTGCGGCGAAGCTCACCGAGCACGGTGTGGAATTCGAGCCCAATGCCGGCTGGGGCGCGCTGCACCTGATGCTGTTCGAAACGCTGGCCGAGAAGAATCTCATTGAGCCGACGTTCATCGTCGACTTTCCGGCCGAGGTCTCGCCGCTCGCGCGGCGTTACGACGGGGATCCCGACGTCGCGGAACGCTTCGAACTGTTCATCGACGGCAAGGAGATCGCCAACGGCTTTTCAGAGCTCAACGATCCCGAGGATCAGGCCGCGCGCTTCCGCGAGCAGGCGCGTCTCAAGGACGCGGGCGATCAGGAGGCGATGTACTACGACGACGATTACATCCGCGCGCTCGAATACGGGATGCCGCCGACTTCGGGAATGGGCATCGGCATCGACCGTCTGGTGATGCTGCTGACCGACAGTCCATCGATCCGCGACGTGATCTATTTCCCGCACATGCGCCCGGAAGGCTGAGTCGCCCCCTGGCAACAGGCGCGTGCGTGCAAAGCGTCACGCGGCGCCGCCCGCCGGATACAACTGGTAACACACCGATACGGCAGCGGCATCGCGCACCGCGTAGCGTGGAGCCTGTCCACTTCGCCTATTTCGAAAGGACGGCGCCATGGAAACCAGCAACAGACCACGGCTGCACCCGCTGATCGCGGCGGCGGCCATCTCCGTCATCACGGTATCGGCCGCGGGCGTCGGCGCGCTCACCGGGTGGCTGCCGCGCACGAGCGCCTCGAGCACCGTG
>JAJDNJ010000092.1 GCA_022340705.1 Betaproteobacteria bacterium | reverse complement strand
AGGAGAAGAACCAGGGCAGAAACGCCAACAGCGCCAGCAGGTGATACATCGCGATGCTGCCGACCGCGAACCAGTCCCACCCGTTTCCTTCCACCCCGACGGGGCGGGGCAACGCGCCGGCGCGCGACGCTGCGGCGGCCGCTGGGGGGCCGGCGACCGGGCGAGCGGCGAGCGCCGTGGGGTGCTTACCGTTGCCGCTGTTCATGGATCAGTCGCAGGCAGCTCGAGGTTCCGATGTTCATTTCCGCGATTCTCAAAATAGTTTCGGGGAAGAACGCGACCGGCGGCAGCAACGCCAGGGCGCCGGACGAGCGGCGCAGACTACACCAAGCCGGCGGCGTGCACTTACAGGGAACGTTCAACGTTCGTGGCCGCTCCCGGACCTTTGCCACGCCAGCATTTCAAAAGAAAGCCCCCGCGCATCACGGAGGCTTTGGTGACTGGCGCGCCCGGCAGGATTTGAACCCACGACCCCCTGGTTCGTAGCCAGGTACTCTATCCAACTGAGCTACGGGCGCGAAGGCGCGGATTTTACCAGAGGCCGCCCTCTGAATCACCCGGATTTGACCCGGCGCGGCGCCTGCCGATAATCCCGGTTCCGCCCAAAATACCGAGAGGAGACCCGCCATGAGCTTCGCCCTCGTCGTCAAACTCAAGATCAAGGCCGACTCGATCGACAAGTTCATGAACGCCGTCAAGGTCAACGGCGAGGCCGCACGCAAGACCGAGCCCGGCTGCCGCACCTTCGACATCCTGCAGGACCCCAAAGACCCGACGAGCGCGATGCTCTACGAGGTCTACGACAACGAGGCCGCGTTCGAGGCGCACCAGCAGACGCCGCACTTCAAGAAATACCTCGACACCGCGCTGCAGTGGCTCGAGCATCGCGAGCGCCAGTTCATGACGCGCGTGGCGCCCTGATGGATCTCGAGTTCGCCGCGCTTCCGGTCGAGGAGCGCTACAAGCTGCTCGCGAGCCTGGTGATTCCGCGCCCGATCGCGTGGATCTCGACGGTCAACGCGCAAGGCGTCAATAACTGCGCACCGTATTCGTTCTTCAACGCCTTCGCCGAGGATCCGCCGCTGTGCATGGTGAGCTTCGGCCCGCGCAAGGACGGTCAGACCAAGCATTCGCTGATCAACATCCTCGAGACCGGCGAGTTCGTCGTGAACCTGGTCGACGAGGCCACCGCAAACGCGATGCACATCTCGTCCTACGAGATTCCAGCGGAGGAAAGCGAGTTCGACACGGCCGGCCTCACCCCGGCGCCGGCGCTGCGCGTGCGCCATCCGCGCATCGCCGAGGCGCCGATCAGCTTCGAGTGCCGGGTGTACAAGACGCTCGAGATCACCGCGCAGCGCGTGTTCGTGTTCGGCGAGATCCTCCTGCTGCACGCGCGCGACGGGATCGTCGATCCGGCGACCAAGCGGGTGGACGAGGCGCACTACAAGCCGATCGGGCGGCTGTACGCGAACCGCTACTGCACCACGCGCCAGCGCTTCGCGCTGCCCGGCGAGCTACCGGACTGAAGCCTCAGGCACCCCAATAATCGAGCCCCTCGGGCAGCGGCTCGCCGTGGCTCAGCCCGGCGAGCTTGGCGTACTGGCCGTCGGCGTAGAGCAGCGGCCGGCCCTTGTTGCCGAACAGTACCTGCTCGACCTGGCCGAGGAAGATGCGATGCGTGCCGTGCGTCATCTTCTTCACTACCCGACAGTCGAACGACACCAGAGCGTCGATCAGCACCGGCGAGCCGGTCGCCAGGCGCGTCCACTCGCGCGAGCGAAAGCGCGCCTCGCCGGTCTGCGCACCGCTGAACTGGGTCGAAACCTCCCAGTCTTCCGCGCGCAGCACGTTGACGCAAAAGACACCGCCCTTGGCGATCGCGCCATGCGTGGCAGTGGTTTTGTTGATGCAGACGAGAACCGTGGGCGGCTCGGCGGTTGCCGAGCAGACCGCCGTCGCGGTCATGCCGTAGCGGTGCCCGGAATGCGCGCTGGTGATCACGCTCACCGCGCCCGCAAGGCTGCGCATGCCGAGCTTGAACTGCTCGAGCGTGACGGGCTGCGACGGCGCGTGCTTATCCATCGCCGCGAGTTTACCCGCTCGCCCGCGCGAGCACCGCGCGCAGGCGCTCGAAGTGGGTGCCTTCCCAATAAATGCGCTTGCAGCCGGGGCAGCGCCTAAAGCGCGTGTAGAGCGCGCGCACCTTCTCCGGAAGCAGCGCCTCGACGTCGTCCTTACTCACGTTTTCGAGCGGCACGTTGCATTCCCGGCAGCGGCTGAACGGCCGCAGCTGCGCACGCAGGCCGAAGGCGCGCACCACCTCGGCGAGCTGCGCCTCCGATTCGACCGCGCGCACGAAGCGCCCGCGCGTCACCGCGCGCCGGCGAAGGATCCCGATGTCGCGCGTCAGCACCACGCGCTTGTCCGCGACGGCGGCAGCGACCAGCGCATCGTCGTCCCAGTCCTTCGACCACAGGCAGTCGAAGCCGGCGAGGCGCAGATGGCGCGCGAGCTTGCCGAGATGCACGTCGGCCGCGAAGCGCGGCGCCTCGGGCGCCGGGTCGACTGCCTCCGGCTGCGCGGAGATTGCGAGGCGCTCGCCGCCGCGCAGCAGGTCTTCGAGCCCTGCGGCCCTGCCGTCGATCGAGAGTCCGCCGACCTCGGTATGCGGCACGCCGAGCGATTCGATCGCGTCCTTCGCCGAGCGCGCGCGGTCGATCTCGACCGCGACCGGGCGGCCGCGCCGCGCCGGCGCGAGAAAGCGGTGCAGCGCGGCGTCGAAGCTCAGCACGGCGACTGGGCGTGCGCCCATGGCTCGCTCAACGCCGCAGGTTGACGAGCACGATGCCCGCGCCGACGAGCAGCGCCGCCGCGGCGAACGAGGGCCGCAGCGGCTCGCCCAGGATCGCGACGCCGAACAGCACGCCGAACATCGGCGCGAGGAAGGAGAACACCGCAAGGCGCGCGGCGAGGTAGCGCGTGAGCAGCCAGAACCAGGTGAGGTAGCTGCCGAAGGCCACAATCACGCTCTGGAACGCGAGGCTCGCAATCGCCAGCGGAGTAAGCGCGATCACCCCATGCTCGCCGAGCAAGAACGAGGCGGCAAACAACATCAGCGCCGACACCCACAGCTGATAGAACAGCGTCTTGGTCGCGGTGATGCGCGCAAGGCCCGTCGCCCGGATCAGCACGGTGGTCGCCGCCCACAGCGTCGCCGCGACGATGCCACAGGCATCCCCCAGCGCGGTCGAGCCCTGCGCCGAGACGAAGCCTTCGCCGAAGGCGAGCACCAGGCCGCAGAACGAGAGCAGCACGCCGAGCCACTGCGCACCCAGCAGGCGCTCGCCGGGCACGAAGAAATGCAGCCCGAGCGCGGTGAGCGGCGGGCAGAGGTAGATGAACACGACCATGCGCGAGGCGGCGGTATGCGCCAGGCCCGCGTAGATGAAGATGAACTCGCCGCCGAACAGCAGCCCGGCGGCGATCCCGGGCCAGAAGGTGCCGTCGCGCGTGAACAGCGCGATGCGCCGCGCCTGCGCCCAGACGAGCACCAGGACGGTGGCGATGCTCGAGCGGATCGCTGCCTGCATGACGAGCGAGATGTCGGGCGCGGTGAGCTTGACCGCGACCTGCTGAAAGCCCCACAGCCCGGTGAGCAGGACCATGAGCGAGATCGCGGTCGCGTCGAGCGGGCGGCGCGTGTCGATCATGACGGCGGGCGCGTCCCCGCGCGGGCGTCACCCGAAGCGTGCATGGCGCGGGATTCTACCGTCCGCGTCGCGGGCGCAAACCGCAATTGCCGTGGGTTTCGCCGCAGGCTACGCTGCGGGTCGCCGTCGACGAGGGAGACGCACATGATCCAGCGCTTCATGGTGCCGGGGCAAATGCCGCCGGTGAGCCACTACTGCCACGTCGTGCGCGCGGGCAACCAGATCTGGGTTTCGGGCGCGGTCGGCGTGAAGGCGGACGGCTCGATTCCCGAGAGCACGGTCGCGCAGTTCGACGTCGCACTCGCCGCGGTCGACGCCTGCCTGCGCCACGCCGGTGCCGGCGCCGCGCAGGTGGTGAAGGTCAACATTTACATGACCGACATCGGCGAGCGCGCGGCGATCAATCCGCGCCGCGTCGCCTACTTCGGCGAGCACCGGCCCGCCTCGACGCTGGTCGAAGTCGCCGCGCTGGTCGACCCGCGCATGAAGGTCGAGATCGAAGCGGTCGCGGTGGTCGAATGAGCGCCGCGCGCGCCTAGCCCTGCGCGCGCAGGCTGCGGAAGTCCTCGCGCTCGAGTAGCCAGGACACCGCGAAGCCGAACAGCAGGCCCCAGAACGGGGCACCGATGTTGAAGATCGCGACGTCGGCAACCGTGACCAAGAAGGTGACCAGCGCGCCGAGCGCGAAGCGGTCGCGGAACGACACGGTGAACGCAGTCTGCAGGACGCGCAGCATCGCCAGGCCGGCGAGCGTGGCGATGAACGCCTTTGGTGTGGCGAGCAGCAGACGCGTGAATACCGGAGAGAACAGGCCGAAGCCGAGGCCGAACAGCGCGACCAGGATGCCGGCGATATATTGGCGCTCGCGCGCGCCGGAGGCGGAGATGATCGCATTCACGGGCCCGGTCAGGCAGGTCGACACCGAGCCGACCAGCGCAGTCGCCATCGACCCCGCGCCGCAGGCGAGCGTGATCGCGTTGACCGGCGGCTTGTGGCCCGTCGCGCCGAGCACCGCGATCCCCTGCCCGTTCTGCACTACCAGCACCGTGATCGCGAGCGGCACCACGAGCTCGATCATCGCGCGCCAGGACCACTCGATCCGGTAAAGGTTCGGATGCACCATGGCGAGGATGCCTTCGCCCGGGGATTCGAAAGTACCCATCACGACAATCAGAATCGCTCCGACGACCAGCGCGCCGATTACCGGCGGAACGAATCGCGCGACGCGCGGCACCGCGGTGAGCGCGATGAACGCGAGTGTCATCGGCACCGCGAGCCAGAAGTCGTCGCGCATCGCATAGACCAGGTCGAGTCCGAAGCGCAGAAACACCCCTGCGACCATGCCCATTACGATCGGCATCGGCACGCTCTGCATCGCGCGCCGCACCCAGCCGGTGAAGCTGAGGATGCCCATCAGCAGCCCGGTGACGTAGAACGCGCCGACCACCTCGGCGAAGCTCAGGTGGCCGAGCGCCGGCCCGACCAGCACCGCGCCGGGAATCGTCCAGAAGAACACCAGCGGCTGGCGGTAGAGCCAGCAGAACAGCAGGCTGATGAGGCTGTTGATGAAGAACGCGCCAAAGATCCAGGATGAGATGTCCGACTCCGACAGCCCGCCTCGCGCGCCGACCGACAGGATGATCGCCACCGGACCTGAGGCGGCGAAGACGAAGGCGACGATGGCGTTGGCGAAATAGACGCCGCCGAAATCGGCGACCATCCTGCGGGGACCGGGCAGCGGGCGCTGGATGGCTTCGAGCGACATGCGCAGATTGTCGCTCAGCGTGCGGCGCGCGGCCGGCGTGTTTCACGTTGGGCGTCGTATCATCGGTCCGGTCCGTCAGGGAGACCGAGTGGGAAACTGAGCGCGCGGTGGCGACCGATCGGAAAAGGATACACGAGGCGCCGCCGTGGCTCGTCAGGCTGCTGACGCCGTTCATCGCACGCCAGGTCGCGCGGCAGTTTGCGCGCGACGAGCCGGGCCTGGCGCCCGAGGCGATCGCGGCGCGCATGCGCGCCGACCTCGGCCCGAGCCCCGATCCGGCGGCGCTGCGCCTGGTCGACGCGGTGGAGAAAAAGCTCGCTGCGCTGCCGCGTCCGGCGGCGGGCGCGGCGCCCGCCACATCGGCGCCGGGCGCGTCCGCGGTGGTGCTCGTCGCGGCCAATGTCGTGCCGCTCTACGGGGTCGCCGCGCTCGGCTGGTCGGTGTTCGACGTCCTGCTCCTGTTCTGGGTCGAGAACGTGATCGTCGGTCTGCTCAACGTGGCGCGCATGGTCACCGCCTCACCGGACGATCCGCTGCAGTGGGGCGCCAAGCTCCTGTTCGTGCCGTTCTTCTGCTTTCACTACGGGATGTTCACCGCGGTGCACGGCGCCTTCGTGTTCGGCCTGTTCGGGCATCTCAAGACTTCGGGCCTGATCGAGCCGGCGCTGTGGCTCGACACCATCGGCGCGCAGCAGCTGTGGCTGCCGGTCGGCGTGCTCGGCGCGAGCCACCTGTTCTCGTTCCTGTGGAACTACCTCGGGCGCGGCGAGTACCGCCTCGCGAGCGTGGCGGAGCTGATGTCCAAGCCCTACGCTCGCGTGGTCGTGCTGCACCTGACGATTCTGTTCGGCGGCTTCGGCGTGCAGGCGCTCGGCTCGCCGCTCTGGGCGCTCGTCCTGCTCGTCGTGCTGAAGACCGGAATCGACCTCGGTGCGCACCTCAGGGAGCACCGAAAAGCGGCCGCGCAGGCCGAGACGTCTGGATAAGGTCGGTGGTAACCTCCTTCCAGCCGGCGCCGGCCCATTCGCCGTCGGCAAAGGAGAGAGCCTGGCGCATCGCAACCCGGCTCGAGGGGAACGAGGAATGGGGATCCGAACGAAATTCAACCTCGCGCTGTTCTTCGTATTCCTGCTCGGCCTGGTGGTCAGCGGCGCGATTTCCTATGAGCTGCTGCGCCGCAATGCCCGCGCGGAAATCGTGCGCAACGCCGAACTGATGATGGAGGCCGCGCTCGCCATTCGCGGCTACACGGTGAGCCAGATCCGCCCGCACCTCGAAGCCCAGATGGCGAACGAATTCCTGCCCCAGTCGGTGCCGGCCTACGCGGCAACCGAAACGCTGAACGAGATTCGCAAGAAGCACCCGGACTATCAGTACAAGGAAGCGACGCTCAACCCGACCAATCCGCGCAACCGGGCGACCGACTGGGAAGCGGACCTGGTGCAGACCTTCCGCAGCGGGGCGCAGGGCGCCAACGAGCTGATCGGCGAGCGCGATACGCCCACCGGACCTTCGCTCTACATCGCCCGCCCGATCCGGGTCGGCGACCCGGCCTGCCTCGCCTGCCACAGCGAGCCCTCCGCGGCGCCCGCGACGATGCTCAAGCTCTACGGCAACGCCAACGGCTTCAACTGGAAGCTGAACGAGGTGGTCGGCGCGCAGGTGGTCTCCGTGCCGATGTCGCTTCCGGTCGAGAATGCGCGGCGCGCCTTCACCACGTTCATGGGATCCCTGGTCGCCGTGTTCGTGTTCGCGTTCGTGGTGCTCAACCTCATGCTGAGCTGGATGATCGTCCAGCCGATCCGCCGGATGTCCCAGGCCGCGGACAAGGTCAGTACCGGAGATTTCGCGATTGAGGAGTTGGACGAAGGCGGCAGGGACGAGATCGCGGTGCTGGGCGCCTCCTTCAACCGCATGCGCCGCAGCCTGCAGAAGGCTCTGCAGATGATCGACGGTTGAGCGGAGGCGCCGGTGTCATTCGCCTCCAACGTGAACCGGACGGTGATCTGCAGCATCGTGTTTGTCGACATCGTCGGATACTCCAAGCAGACGGTCGCCCGGCAGCTCGCGATGAAGGGCTGGTTCAACGACCTGCTGTCCGACGCGCTCAGGCACGTCGCGCACGCCGACCGCATCATCCTCGACACGGGCGACGGCGCGGCGATCTGCTTTCCGGGCGATCCCGAGGATGCGCTGTTCGCCACCAACAGCCTGCGCGTCGCGGTCGCCGAGCACGACTACCCGGACTTCGCACTGCGCATCGGCGTCAACCTCGGTCCGGTCAAGATGGTGACCGACATCAACGGCCAGCCGAACATCATCGGCGACGGCATCAACGTGGCACAGCGCGTGATGAGCTTCGCCGCACCCAACCAGATTCTCGTCTCGCGCTCGTACTACGACGTCGTGGCCTGTCTGTCGGAGGAATATTCGCGCCTGTTCCGCTACGGTGGGGTGCACCAGGACAAGCATGTGCGCGAGCACGAGGTGTACGAGATCGACGTTTCAGGGGGGCAGGGGGAGGCGCGCACGGACGCCCCCGCGCCCCGCCGACCGGCCGCGCAAGCGCCAACGCCGAACGCGACATTCGAAGAGCCCCTGCTCAAGGAACTGGCTGCGCGGCTCGCTGCGCAGATCGGGCCGATCGCGCCGCTTATCGTCAACCGCGCGGCCAAGCGGGCGGCCGATCTGGGTGCCCTGCTGGCGGCAGCGGCCGAGGCGATTCCCGAACCCGAACGGCGGCGCGTCTTCCTCGCCGAGGAGACGGGGAAACTCGGCCCGAGCGGCGCAGCGGCGCAGACGCCCGCGCCGGTTCAGGCGCAGCAAACCCCGCGGCGCGCACCCGAGAACGCGGCGCCCGTCGACATCGACGAGGCGTGGGTTGCGCAAGTCGAGACGCTGCTCGCAAGGCACATCGGTCCGATCGCCAAGGTGATGGTACGCAACGCGCGCAAAGCCGCGTCGAGCCGCGCGGCACTTGTCGCGGAGCTGGCGGGATCGATCGAGCGGGACAAGGACCGCGCCGAGTTCGCAGCGGCGGTCGAAAAGCTCATGCCCTGAACCGCGCGCCGACGGCGCACGGGAATTCTGGCGGAGAGAGAGGGATTCGAACCCTCGATACGGGTTTTGCCCGTATAACGCCTTAGCAGGGCGCCCCCTTCGGCCACTCGGGCATCTCTCCGTGCTCACTGCGTTCGCCAGGGGAGTTGCCCTCGGGGCATCTCTCCTGCGTGAACCTGGCCGATTCTACCTCCGATCGCGCGCGACGGCCCCGGCCGCCGCATGCGGCGCGGGTTGACGCATAATCAGCCCAACCGCTCGGAGACCACGATGCGCGTACAGGTCGGCATCATCGGCGGCGGCCCGGCAGGACTGCTGCTTTCGCAGATTCTGCATCGCGGCGGCGTCGACAACGTCGTGCTCGAGGCACGCAGCCGCGCCTACGTCCTCGCGCGCATTCGCGCCGGCGTGCTCGAATGGGGCTCGGTCGAGGTGCTGCGCGGCGCCGGCGTCGGCGAGCGCATGGACCGCGAAGGCCATGTGCACGACAGCATCGGCATCGCCTGGAGCGGGCGCGAGCTGTTCCTGATCGACACCAACCAGTACGCCGGCCGGCCGATGATGGCCTACGGCCAGACCAATATCACCGAGGACCTGTACGCCGCGCGCGACGCGATGGGTGGCGTGGTGATCGACGAGGCCGAGGACGTCAGGCCGCAGGACATCGACGGCGAGCGCCCCTACCTGACTTATCGCAAGGGCGGTGAGTTGCGGCGCGTCGACTGCGACTTCATCGCCGGCTGCGACGGCTTTCACGGCGTGAGCCGCGGCTGCATTCCGGGTTCGGTCCTGCACTCGGTCGAAAAGGTCTACCCCTTCGGCTGGCTCGGCGTGCTGTCGGAAACGCCACCGCTCGACGAGATCATCTACGCGCGCCACGCGCGCGGCTTTGCGCTCGCCTCGCAGCGCAATCCGATGCTGTCGCGCTACTACATCCAGTGCCCGCTCGACACGAAGATCGAAGACTGGCCGGACGACAAGTTCTGGGCCGAGCTCAAAGCGCGCTTCCCGCCCGAGATCGCGAAGCGCATCGTCACCGGCCCTTCGATCGAGAAGTCGATCGCCCCTCTGCGCAGCTTCGTCGCCGAGCCGATGCGCCACGGCCGGCTGTTTCTCGCCGGCGATGCGGCGCATATCGTTCCGCCGACCGGCGCCAAGGGTCTCAACCTCGCGATCTCCGACGTGTTCTATCTCTCGCGCGCCCTGATCGAGCACTACAAGGGCAAGGGCAGGTACCTGGAGAGCTACTCCGACATGGCGCTGCGCCGCGTGTGGAGCGCGGCGCGCTTTTCCTGGTGGCTCACCATGCTGCTGCACCGCTTTCCGGACCAGACCGAATTCGACGAGCGCGCGCGCGAGTCCGAGCTCGACTACCTGTCGAGATCGGAGCACGCCAAGCGCTCGCTCTGCGAGCAGTACGCGGGATTGCCGTTCGAGAACTAGACGGTCTTCAGAAAGCGGTTCGGCTTCATGAAGAAGCCGAGGATGACGCAGCCGGTGGGCGAACTGGCCTCGTGCCGGTTGCCTTCCGGGCGCCAGATGAAATCGCCCGGGCCGGCCATGCCCTCCTCGTCGCCGAACTGGCCTTCGAGCACGTAAGTCTGCTCGAGCGCGGTGTGCACGTGATCGGGCACCACGCCGCCCGGCGGGATGCGGAACAGGCCGGTGAACACGCCGGTTTCCTTATCCTCATAGAGCACCTTCATTTCGACGCCGGGCGCCTGTGCCATCGGCTGCCAGGGAACGTCATCGCCCTTGATGTAGCGCGAGGCGAGCCCGGGCGGATTCTTGGCGCCGGGCAGGGGGTCTCGTTTGCTCATCTTCGTCCTCCTCAAAACGTATAAGCCGCCTACCCCGATAGAACGTTCGAATTCTAGCGGTTCACGCCGTCTACGCCTCGGATCTGCATCGAATCGCCGTTGTCAACCCTGCAGGCAGCAGCGCGTTGAGTGTGAGGCGGGCCGTCCCGTGGAGGGGAAGCAGTTCGCCGTGAGATGAACAACGCCCACGCGCCCATCGTGACGCCGGAGCAGATTGCTCAGACGATCGCATTGTTGCGCGGTCAGAAAGTGCTGCTCGACGCGACCCTCGCCGGCCTCTACGGCGTCGAAACTCGCGTTCTGATCCAGGCCGTGAAAAGAAACCGCGAGCGCTTTCCAGGGGATTTCCTGTTTCAGCTCACGACCGAAGAGGCCGAAGCTTTGAGATCACAAACTGTGATCTCAAGAGCACCTGGGCGTGGAGGTCGACGTTACCGTCCATACGCCTTCACCGAACAGGGTGTGGCGATGCTCTCCTCCGTTCTTCGCAGCAAGCAAGCCATTCAGGTCAACGTAGAAATCATGCGCGCTTTCGTGCGCCTGCGCGGGATGCTGGCCGCTAACCGGCAGCTCGCGGTGAAGCTCGAAGAACTTGAGCGCAAAATCGCCTCTCACGACCAGTCGATCGCCGGCATCCTGTCCGCGATCCGCCAGCTCATGGCCTCGCCGGAACCACGGCGCCGACCGATCGGATTCGTGACCTCCGAATCGCGCGGTCCAACCGAAAATCGTTGAGCGCGGCGCCCCCCCACAAGGCGTCGTGATCAGAGCTTGTGGCGCCGCGGTATTCGAAACCCCGCGTCGGTGGCGGAAGGGGTGGGATTCGAACCCACGAGGGCTTTCGCCCTGCCGGTTTTCAAGACCGGTGCATTCGACCACTCTGCCACCCTTCCCTAACCCCGATTCGGCCTTGAACCGCGCCGAACCGCCGCCATTTTCCGTGCCAGGCGGCGAAATCGCCAGCTATGCGTAACCCCTCGGATTTCTAGGGGTTTACAGTTGAAACTTCGTCGCCTTTTGGTAGTCTTACCTGCCGTGCGGAATGTTCCGCCCAAGGAGGAAGTGGAATGCAACCAGAATTGAGACCTGTGCGTACCGACGACTCACGCTATGGCCGTGGCGGTCCGTTTGCCGCCGGCGCCGGCGTCGCAATCTCGCCGGAAGCGCAGAAGGTCATGCGCAATACCTACCTGCTGCTCGCCGCGACGATGGTCCCGACGATCGCGGGGGCGCTGCTCGGCATGGCCACCGGCGGCATCATTCTGCAGAGCCCGATTATGAGCAGCGTGATCATGCTGGTCGCCGTGATCGGCCTGCAGTTCGCGATCGCCAAGAACCGCAACAGCGGCGTCGGCGTGGCGCTGCTGCTGCTGATGACCGGCATCCTCGGCTGGTGGCTGGGCCCGATCCTGAATTTCGCGCTCGCGCTGAAGAACGGGATGCAGCTGGTCGGCTATGCCGCGGCCGGCACCGGGGTGATCTTCTTCGCCATGGGCGCAATCGCAACGACGACGAAGCGCGACTTCAGCTTCATGGGGAAATTCCTCTTCGTCGGCATGATCGCGCTGCTGATCGCCATGTTCGCCAACATGTTCCTGCAGATCCCGGCGCTCGCGCTGACGATCTCGACGCTGGTGATCGTGGTGTTCTCGCTGTTCCTGCTATTCGACCTCAACCGGATCGTGCGCGGCGGTGAGACCAACTACATCATGGCGACGACCGGCGTATACATGAGCCTGTTCAACATTTTCGCCAACCTGCTCTACCTGCTCATGGCGCTCGCCGGACAGCGCGAATAAGCTTACGAGCACGTCGTACCAGGGCGCCTGCGGGCGCCCTTTTTATTTGCGGGCTCAACGCTCGCTCATCGCTCAAACAACGCGATCGACTCGACGTGCGCGGTGTGCGGGAACATGTTGACCACCCCGGCCGCCTCGAGGCGATAGCCCTGCACGTTGACCAGCGCACCCGCGTCGCGCGCGAGCGTGCCCGGATCGCAGGACACGTAGACGATGCGCCGTGGCAGCGGCTCGGGCAGCGCCTTCACCGCGTCGATCGCGCCTTCGCGCGGCGGATCGATCAGCAGCTTGTCGAACGGCCCCGCCGCGGCGAGCGCATCGGCCGGCGCCTCGTAGAGGTCGGCCTCGCGAAACTCCGAGAGGTGATCGAGGCGGTTGGCGGCCGCGTTGTCGCGCGCCCGCTCGATCAGCGTGCGACTGCCCTCCAGCCCTAGGACGCGCGCGCCGCAGGTCGCGATCGGCAGGCTGAAGTTGCCCACCCCGCAGAACAGGTCGCCGATGCGCTCGCCCGGCGCCGGTGCCAGCAGGCGCAGGGCGCGCACCACCAGCGCGCGGTTCATCGGATGATTGACCTGGGTGAAATCGGTCGGCCGAAAGCCGATGCGCAGGCCGAACTCGGGCAACGCGTAATCGAGCGCCGGCCCCTGCGCGGGATGGAACGGATGCACGCTCGCCGGTCCGCCCGGCTGCAGCCAGGCCCAGATCGCGTGGCGTTCGGCGAACGCGCGTAGCGCCGCTTCGTCCGCGCCCGAGAGCGGCTCCAGATGGCGGAAGACGAGCGCGACCGTGGTGTCGCCCACCGCGACTTCGATCTGCGGCAGGCGCTCGCGGATCGAGAGCGTCTCGATGAATTCGCGCAGCGGCCCGATCAGCGCGGACACGGCGGACGGCAGCACGGCGCAGCCGTGCATATCGGCGACGTAGCTCGAGCGCCGCTCGTGAAAGCCGACCAGCACGCCGCCCTTCTTCGCCACCCTGCGCACGGTGAGCCGCGCGCGGTGGCGGTATCCCCATTCGGGCCCGTAGACGATCGGCAGGAGCATGCGCGGGACGACCTTGCCGATGCGCGCGAGGCAGTCCTCGAGGCCGCGCTGCTTGGCCGCCATCTGGGTCTGCGCGTCGGCATGCTGCGTCGCGCAGCCGCCGCAGACGCCGAAGTGGGGGCAGCGCGGCGTACGCCGGCCGGAAGCGGGCTTGCGCACCGCGACCGTCTGCAGGACATCGAAGGCCGGCTTGCGGCGTACGACGACCGCATCGACGCGCTCGCCCGCGAGCGCGCCTTCGACGAACACCACCTTACCCTCGGCATTGCGCCCGACGCCTTTGCCTTCGGCGTCGAGCGAATCGATCGACAAGCTGACCGGATCGCGCCGCTTCACCGCCTCAGGCCAGCGGGTCGTTCCAGCGTTCAAGAAATTCCAGCCAGTGCGCGCCGCGCTGTTTCTCGACCCATTCGCGCAGCAGCGTGCATTCGCGCCGCGTGTGTTCGACGCTGAAGATGCCGCGCAGCTGCTGGAAGCGCAGAAAGAGCAGGTAAGTGTTCGCGGCGTCGGCCTCGCAATAGTCGCGGATGCCCTGCAGGTCGCCTTCCTGGTAGCGCGTCCACACGGCGCCACCCTCCATGCCGAGCTTGCCGGGAAAACCCGCCAGGCGCGCAACCTGGTCGAGCGGCGCGTTGTTGCGCGGCTGGTACATTGCGAGCACATCCATCAGGTCGATGTGCCGCGTGTGGTAGCGGCTGACGTAGTTGTTGTAGCGGAAGTCGCGGTCCTCGTCGCCCTGCTCCCAGAAGCGACCCGCCTGCACCCCCAGGATCAGTCCGCGGTAGTTGAGCACCGGCAGGTCGAAGCCGCTGCCGTTCCAGGACACGAGCTGCGGCGTGTAGCGCTCGACGCCGTCGAAGAAGCGCTGGATCGCGGCCGCCTCGTCCTCTTCCGGCGCACCGATCGACCAGATCTTCAGGCCGGTCTCGTCGCGCATCACGCAGGAGATCACAAGCACGCGATGCTGCGCGGGCGCGAGGAAGTCGGACCCGGACTGCGCGCGGCGCTTCTGAAACGCCACCTCGGCGACCTCCGCGTCGGAGAGCTCCTCCGGCAGCTCGTACAGGCGCCGCAGCCCGGCGCAGTCGGGGATCGTTTCGATGTCGAATGCAAGAATGGGCGTCATAGGCGCGACCCTGGGGTCAGACCCCTGTGGATAACTTCATCGAAGCCGTTGGTCAACGAAGGCGGCGGAAAAGTTATCCACAGGGGTCTGACCCCGACGGCCCTAGCCGGGGAAGACGCCGGTCGAGAGGTAGCGGTCGCCGCGGTCGCAAACGATGGTGACGATCACCGCGTCGCGCAGCTTCTGCGCGACGCGCAGCGCGACGTGCATCGCGCCGCCCGAGGACACGCCGGCGAAGATGCCCTCCTCGCTCGCCATGCGACGCATCATCGTCTCGGCCTCCGCCTGGCCGACGGTCTCGAGCCGGTCGACCCGCTTGCGATCGTAGATCTTGGGCAGGTAGGCCTCGGGCCACTTGCGGATGCCGGGAATGTTCGCGCCCTCCTCCGGCTGGCAGCCGATGATCTCGATCGCCGGGTTCTTTTCCTTGAAGAAGCGCGAGCAGCCCATGATCGTGCCGGTGGTGCCCATGCTCGAGACGAAATGGGTGATGCGCCCGTCGGTGTCGCGCCAGATCTCCGGTCCGGTGGTCTCGTAGTGCGCGCGCGGATTGTCGGGGTTGGCGAACTGGTCGAGCATCACGCCTTTGCCTTCGGCGACCATCTTGTCGGCGAGGTCGCGGGCGCCTTCCATGCCGCCGGCCTGCGGGGTGAGGATGATCTCCGCGCCGAAGGCGCGCATCGTCTGGCGTCGCTCGACCGACAGGTGCTCGGGCATGATCAGCAGCATGCGGTAGCCGCGCAGCGCAGCGGCCATCGCCAGCCCGATCCCGGTGTTGCCGCTGGTCGGCTCGATCAGCGTATCGCCCGGCTTGATCTCGCCGCGTGCCTCGGCACCGCGGATCATCGAGATCGCCGGACGGTCCTTCACCGAGCCGGCCGGGTTGTTGCCCTCGAGCTTGGCAAGAATCGCATTGCCGCGCTTGGCGTTCGCCTCGCCCGGCAGGCGCTGCAGGCGCACGAGCGGGGTTTCACCGATGAACTCTTCGAGGCTGCGCTTCATGCCGCGCCGGCGCCCTCGAGCAGGCGTTCGACATAGGCGGCCACGCCGTCCTCGACCGGCATGAATTCGCCGGCGTAGCCCGCGCCGCGCAGCCGCTCGAGGTCAGCCTCGGTGTAACTCTGGTACCTGCCGACGAGCTGCGCTGGAAACGGGATGTACTCGATCAGACCCTGGGCGACCAACGCCTCGAGCGCCAACAACGCCTCGCCGCGCGCCGCGCGCACGCGGTTGACGACCGCGCGCGCCACGTCGTTGAAGGTCTGCGCGCGGCCGGTGCCGCAGTTGTAGATGCCGGAGGCATCCTTGCCGCCAAGGAAGTGCATGTTGACCGCGACCACATCGTCGACGTGGATGAAGTCGCGCCGCTGCTCGCCGTCGCCGTAGCCGTCCGAGCCGACGAACAGCTTGACCTTGCCGGTCTCGCGAAACTGATTGAAGGCATGGAACGCCACCGAGGCCATGCGGCCCTTGTGCGCCTCGTTCGGGCCGTAGACGTTGAAATAGCGAAAGCCCACCACCGGCGCGCTGCGCGCACGCAGCCGGCGGCGCACGTGCTGGTCGAAGAGGAACTTCGAATAACCGTAGACGTTGAGCGGTACCTCGCACTCGCGCGCCTCGCGGAACACCCGACCCGCGCCGTAGACCGCCGCCGAGGAGGCGTACAGGTAAGGCACGCCCTCGTCCTGGCACCAGTCGAGCAGCACGCGCGAGTAACGGTAGTTGTTGTCCATCATGTAGCGCCCGTCGGTCTGCATCGTGTCGGAGCAGGCGCCCTGGTGCAGGACGGCGTCGATCGCCTCGTCGAACTGGCCCGCGTGCAGCCGCTCGAGGAACTCGCGCTTGTCGAGGTAGTCCGCGATCTCGCCCGCCACCAGGTTGCGGAACTTGTCGGCGTTTTCCAGGTTGTCGACCGCGATGATCTCGGTCACGCCGCGCGCGTTCAGCCCCGCGACGATCTGGGATCCGATGAATCCGGCTGCGCCGGTGACGACGGTGTACATGCCTCAGTCCGCTGCGGTCAGCTCTTCGCGCGTCGCGACCGCGGTGCCCAGCTTGCCGACCACGATGCCCGCCGCACGGTTCGCGAGCCGCATCGCGTCCTCGAGCGCTGCGCCCGCGGCCATCATCACGCCGAGCGTCGCAATCACGGTGTCGCCCGCGCCGCTCACATCGTACACTTCGCGCGTCTCCGCCGGGATGTGCAGCGCGCCGTCTGCGCGAAACAGCGACATGCCCTGCTCGGCGCGCGTGACGAGCAGCGCCTCCAGCGCGAGCTCGGCGCGCAGCGCTTGGGCCCGGCGCAGGAAATCGGCGTCGTCCTTCCAGGTACCGACCACCTCGCGCAGCTCGGCGCGGTTGGGCGTGACCAGCGTCGCGCCATGGTAGCGCGCGTAATCGTCGCCCTTGGGGTCGACCAGGACCGGCCGGCCCGCCGCGCGCGCAAGCGCGATCATGCGCTCGATATGCGTGAGCCCCCCTTTGCCGTAGTCCGACAGGATGACCGCGTCGCAGGTGGGCAGCGCCTGCTCGAACTCGGCGAGCTTCGAGGCGAGCACCTCGCCCGAAGGCGGGGTCTCGAAATCGATTCGGATCAGCTGCTGCTGGCGCGCGATGACCCGCAGCTTCACCGTGGTCGGCATCGAGGCATCGGTATGAAAGCTGGCGCGCACGCCCGATTCGTTGACCAGCGCGGCGAGGCGCCGGCCGTGCTCGTCGTCGCCGATCACCGAAAGCAGCTGCGCCGCGGCGCCGAGCGCCACGCAGTTGCGCGCCACGTTCGCGGCGCCGCCCGGACGCGCCTCTTCGCGCTCGACCAGCACCACCGGCACCGGCGCTTCGGGCGAGACGCGCGACGCGTCGCCGAACCAGTAGCGGTCGAGCATCACGTCGCCCACGATCAGCACGCGGGCGCGCGCGGTCTCCGGGACTGCGAGCCGCGCAGGCGCGCTCGAAGCGCTCACGCCGCCGCCTCGGTCACCGGCGCGGCGGTCGCGCGGCCGACCGGGAAATACTCGATGCCGTGCGAACGCAGCACCGCCGGGTCGTAGAGGTTGCGTCCGTCAAACACCACCGGCGACTTCATGCGCGCCGTCAGCGCCGCGAAATCCGGGGCGCGGAACTCCTGCCACTCGGTAACAATCGCGACCGCATCGGCACCCTCGACCGCGGCCATCGCGGATTCGACCAGCGCGACCTGGGCAACCCCGGCGTAGATGCGCTGCGCTTCCTCGCGCGCCACCGGATCGTAGGCGCGCACGCGCGCGCCGGCCCCGACCAGGGCGTCGATCAGCACCCGGCTCGGCGCCTCGCGCATGTCGTCGGTGTTCGGCTTGAAGGCAAGCCCCCAGACCGCGATGCAGCGCCCCTTCAGGTCGGGCCCGAAGCGCGCGGTGATCTTCGCCGCGAGCAGCCTCTTCTGCGCCTCGTTGACGCGCTCGACCGCGCCGAGAATCTGCAGCGGTGCGCCTGCCGAGGTGCCGGTGTGCTGCAGCGCGCGGATGTCCTTCGGAAAACAGGAGCCGCCGAAGCCCGCGCCGGCGTAAAGGAACTGATAGCCGATGCGCGGGTCGGATCCGATCCCGCGGCGCACGTCTTCGATGTCGGCGCCGATCTTCTCGGCCAGATTGGCGAGCTCGTTCATGAACGAGATGCGCGTCGCGAGCATTGCGTTCGCCGCGTACTTTGTGAGCTCCGCGGAGCGCACGCGCATCAGCATCACGCGTTCGTGATTGCGCTGGAAGGGCGCATAGAGCTGGCGCAGCAGCTGGGTCGCGCGCGGCTCGTCCGAGCCGATGATCACCCGGTCCGGGCGCATGAAGTCGTCGACCGCCGCGCCTTCCTTCAGGAACTCGGGATTGGACACGACGCTGAACGGGACGTCGCGTCCGCGCGCCGCGAGCGATTCGGTGACCACGGCGCGCACCTGATCCGCGGTGCCGACCGGCACGGTGGACTTGTTGACGATGACGCGGTAGTGCTCCATCGAGCGTCCGATCGCGCGCGCGGC
>JAJDNJ010000073.1 GCA_022340705.1 Betaproteobacteria bacterium | reverse complement strand
CGCTGGCGTGAACGTCGGCGTTGACGATCGCCGCGTCGGTGCGGTTCTCGGTGCCGGTGAACAGGTCGCCCGTGATCAGGTTGATCGCCAGCGTGACCGCGATGCCAGTCTGCTTCGAGGCGCCGAGAGAGACCGCGACCGAGCGGATGGTGGCATTGCTGTCGGCCGTAATGTCCAGCGCCCCGACCGGCGCGAGTTCACTGCCGATCGCGCTGCGCAGATCCGTGCCGAGGACCGCGGCCTGCGTGTCGCTCGTAATCTGGTTCAGTGCGATCGAGGCCCCAACGCCCTTGTTTCCGCCGTAGCTGCCGGCGCCGGCGATGCCGATGATCTGCGCGTCATCGCCGGCGTGCAGCACGACGTCTCCCGAGCTGGCGACGCTCACCCCGTCGAGCAGCGCGGCGCTGCGATCGATGATGCGATTGATCGACACCGAACCGGTGCCTGCGGTGCCGTTCTTGGTCGTCGCGCCGGCCCCGCCGGCGCTGAACGAGAACAGGAACCCGCCGTGCTCGGCCTCGAGCCTCACCCCGGCCGCCGGATCGCCGGCGGCAGTCGCGAGCTGCGCGCCGCTGACCGAGGCGAGCGTCTCGATGTCGAGCTGGTTGAAGCTGAACGCGCCGGCGAGCGAGGTCGATTTGTCGTCGGGCTGTCCCTTGACGATCGAGGCCGCGCCGGAGACCGAGATGATGCTGGTGTCGTCGTGGCTCGTCAGCGCAATGTCCTCGGCGCTGATTGCGCCCATGTCGTTCACCAGCGCGCCCGTTCGGTCGGTGATCCAGTTCCAGGACACTGCGCCGGCAATGCCGATTCCGGTCTTGGACTGCGGCTGCTCGGGCTCCATTTCGCCGAACAGGATCGGAAGCGACACGCCGTCGAGCGGGTCGGTCGACTGGTCCTCCGCGGGCTCGGTCTTGGCGGGTTTGGTGTTCTCGAACGCGCCGGCGAGCGAGACCGTATACATGTCGCCACTCGCCTGCGCGTCGAGCGTCAGCGAACCGGAGACGTCGATCGAGGTTCCTGCGTTGGCCGCGGGCAAGCCTGCGTCGTTGCCGATGAATGCGACCGTATCGCGATCGAGCAGGTTGACGGCGACCGAGACGCCGATACCCGTGGCCTCGCCCTTGATGAACGCGCCCACGCCGTTCACCAGGGTGACGTCGTCGTGCGCGGTCAGCGCAAGCGCGCCGCCGGTGACGATCGCGCCGCCATCGATATGGGCGAGCGTGCTGCGCGATCCGCTGACGACCGAAAAACTGCCGGATGCGCCGAATTGCCCGCCCTGCCCGCCGGATTGCGCAAACCCGAGGTTGAGCAGCTTGGCGTCGGCACGAACCTCGAGTGTGCCCTGCGCGCCAGTATGAACCAGAGCCCCCTGGCCGATGCTCGCGACCGTCTGGTCGTCGCGATCCATCCACAGCAGCGAACCGCCGAAGCCCTTCTGGCCGCCTTCCGAGCCGAGCAGCTCGCCGAGGCGGTCGCCGGAAGTGATCAGTTTGGCGAGCCCTTCCGGGCTCAGATCCAAATCGAAGATTCCGGACATGTTGACGAGCTGCACCGTCGCCTCGGCCTCGACGGTGACCGACTGGTCGTCGGTCTGAAACAGCGCGTCCTGGTTGATCCGCGCGCCGGCGCCGATCGTCGCCTGCGTGTCGTTGCCGAAGTGAAGGAAGTTGATCGAGCCCGCGATCGCGAGCTCTTCGGCATTGGCGACGCTGCGCGTCCAGGAATTGAACAGCGTCTCTTTCAGATCGAGCTTGTTCTTGAGCAGATTGATGATCTCGGGAATACCCGCGAAATCCTCTTTCCCTACCTCCAGGCGCAGCGGCGAGGAGGATTCGGCGTGGACCTGAATGTCGCCCTTCGCATCGAGCCCGGCCTGGTCCTCGACCGTCGCATGCACATGGTTGTTGAATATGCCGATGCTCAGCGCGACGCTCGCCGAGCCCTTCTTGCCGGGATTGATCTCTTTCTTGGCGTCGATCGACGTTTCCGCGGCAGTACGCGTTTCGGCGATCTGCTTCGCGTCGACCAGGATGCCGGCCTCCGACTTGAGCGCCGCGCCGCTTCCTACCACGGCGCTTACGTCGTGATCGGCGCGCGAGAAGGCGACCGCTCCGGCGAGACTGTAGTCGCTCGACTTGCCTAGCTGGACCTCGTCGCCGATCCTGAGGCGCTCGACTTTTGCGCGGATCGTTTCGACAATCCCGAAAGGAAGCTTTTCCGTCAGGCCGCGAACCTTCGCGTTCCCCGCCACGCCACCGATCTTCTGTTTCAAGGTCTTCGGCGCGTCCCCGCCGATGCCCGACGACGCGCTCGCCGCATCCTTGCTCGTCAGGTCTGCGCCGACTGTGATGCCAATTGCCGGGCGCTCGAGGCTATTGCTCGAGACGTCGGCTCCGCCCACCGGCTCGAGGTCGAGCGCCTCACCCTTCAGCGCGTCGGCGCGCGTGGCGGCGAGCTGGAGCACGGCGGGATCGGTCGATGAGATGACGTAGTAGGTCGCGCCCTCCTCGAGGCCGCCAATCTGCGCGCCGCCGTTCTCGTGATACACGACGGCTTCGCCCTGCGCGAAACCCACGTCGTTTCCGAGCGCAATGCTGTTGGATACGTTGTCGACCGAAGCGAATGACGCGGGGGCGTCCACGGCGTTCGCCGTCAGGCTGCCGTCGACCCGTGCGCGAATGTCGGAATGCGCGATGCCGAGTGCGAGCGATAGCCCGGCTTTGCCGTCGAGGTAGATCTTGACCCCGGATTTCCCCTCGTTGGTGCTGGCGCCGTTCGCCAGCACGCCGATGCTGCCGCCAGCGGTAAGGCTCGCGCCGCTTTCGACCGTCGCGTGCGCGGTGGTTTTCGACTCGGTGAAGGCGAGAGACCCGGTGCTCTTGCCAAGGCTGACGTTGCCCTTCGGGCTGCCGTTGATCTCGGCTTTTGCATCCACATTCGCGATCGACACCGCGTTCGCGGCAACGGTCACATTGCCCGCAGCGCTCAGCTGGACGCCGCTGCGCACCGTGACTTCCGCATCGCTGTGCGCCACGCTGAAGCCGGCACTGAACAGCGCGCTCTCGACTTCGACCGTCGCATCGGCGACCGCGTCGGCCTCGAGCACGACATTGCCGCTGCTCACGATCGTTGCGTTCGCACCGAGGTCGACAGTCGCGTCGGCGAACTTGCCGACGATGACGAGCGGCACGTCGAACGCGTCCTCGTTGCCGGTGAGCTTCTCCGCCAGCTTGCCGGAGACGAAATCCGTGGCTTTATCGGTGAGCTTGAGCTTGTCTGCGATCTTGCCGGCGAGATCGAGTAGCGGCCGGTCGGCGAGCAGCGCGCCCAGCGCGCTCGTCGCGGGATCGAAAACATGGTCGACCGAATCGGTCTGGTCGGACAGATCCGGATAGGACAGGAATTGCGCCTTCGCCTGCAGCGTCACGTCGGCGCCCTGGATGGCGGCGCTGGCGCCCACCAAGATTTCCGCGCTGTTGGTGAACACGCCTTCGAGCGGCAACAGTTCCGCGGCGAGAAAAGCCGCCGCGCCGAGGCCGTTCTGGTCCTGCGCCACGAGGGTGACGTCGCCTGCCTTGAATACGTTGGCATGTGCCACGTCGACCTGCGCGAGCAGCTTGGAACCAGCCCCTAGATCGATGCTGGACGTCCGGGACAGCGGCCCGATGTCGAACGGATTGAAGACCTGCAGCAGCTCGCCGCCGGATACCGCGTACAAGAAGATGCTTCCGGAGTCGCCCGTCGAGGCGGCGTTCAGCTGATCGTCCGGCAAGCGGCTACCGCCGACCTGGCGCGTCGAAACCGTCACGCCGTCGCCGACGATGATCTCTTCGGCGTTGATCGTCAGGTCGCTTCCCGGAAGGATGAGGTCGTCTGCGATCGTGACGGTGTCGAAACCGAAATTGCCGTTGACGGTCAGCGCCCCGCCGAAGCCCGGATCGAGCGCATTGATTGCCAGGTCGTCGCTGCCGAACTTCAGGTTCACGGTCAGCGAGCCGGTGGGATTCGCGAAGCTCAGGCTGTCGCTGAACCCGCTGCTGACCCAGAACAGCAGGTTCAGATCCGTGCTGCGCAGGCGCAGGTGCCCCGCGTTGCCGGGGTCGGCTTCGAGCGCGAACGCGTCGTCCGCGACGGTGCCGCTGACGACCTTGTCGCTCGCCGTCGGCGACGCGATGAACCCGTCCAGGCCCGCGTACACGACCGGCGTGCCGAATGGATTCGCCGTCCCCGATCCTCCGGCCTCCGGCACGATCAGCGCTTCTCCGCTCGCGCCCTGGATGACGAGGCTGTCGGATCCGCCGGCACCGCCATAGAGCACACCGCTGACGCTCGCCCCTTCGGCCACGATGAAGCCGTCATCGACGTCGTCCGCGCCCGTCAGGTTTTCGACTTGCACGAACTGCGCGAGCGTCTTGCCGCTGTCCTGGTCGGTCACGGTCCCGGCGTTCGCACCGGTGACGAACCACGCGGTGGCCTGCGCCGGCCCGATCAGCACGTCGTCGTCCCCGCCGCCATCAAGCGTTCCACTCAGGCTGCCGCCCACGCTCAGCGTGAACGTGTCGGTCATCCCGCCGCCGACCAGATTCTCGAAGCCCATGAAGCTCGTCGCGCCATT
>JAJDNJ010000080.1 GCA_022340705.1 Betaproteobacteria bacterium | reverse complement strand
TCTACGCCGCGGTGCCGCACATCCTTGTTTTTAATGTCGGAAGTGCCGCATTCCCGTGAAGACCATCGCGACACCGCGCTCGTCGGCAGCGGCGATCACTTCCGCGTCGCGCACGCTGCCGCCGGGCTGGATCACGGCGATCGCCCCGGCGTCGACGACGACGTCGAGCCCGTCGCGGAACGGAAAGAAGGCGTCGGAGGCCGCGACAGACCCGGCGAGCGAAAGCCCAGCGTTTTGCGCCTTGATCGAGGCAATCCGCGCGCTATCGACGCGGCTCATCTGTCCGGCGCCGACCCCGAGCGTCATGCCGTTGCCACAAAACACGATCGCATTCGACTTCACGTATTTCGCCACCTGCCAGGCAAACAGGAGGTCGGCCCACTGCGCTTCGGTCGGCGCCTTCTTGCTGACGACTTTCATGTCCGTGCGCTGCGCCGTGGCGGCATCCGTGCTTTGCACGAGCAATCCCCCGCCGACGCGCTTGAAATCATGGGCCTGGGCGAGGTGCGAGATCGGTACTTCCAGAACGCGGAGGTTCTGCTTGGTTGCAAGAAATTCGCGTGCCTCGGGCTCGACCCGCGGTGCGATGATCACTTCGGCAAACTGCCGGCCGATGGCCTCCGCGGTCTCGCGGTCGAGCGCGCGATTGAACGCGAGAATGCCGCCGAACGCGGACACCGGGTCGGTCTTGAACGCCTTCTGGTACGCGGCGGGCAGCTGATCGGCGGTGGCCGCGCCGCAGGGATTGGCGTGCTTGATGATGACGCAGGCCGGATCCGCAAAGCTCTTCACGGCCTCCCATGCGGCGTCGGCATCCGCGACGTTGTTATAGGAAAGCTCCTTGCCCTGCAGCTGGCGATAGCCTGCCAGGCTGCCTTCGACGGGGCGCGCGTCCCGATAGAACGCGGCGCTTTGGTGCGGATTCTCGCCGTAGCGCATCGCCTGTAGCTTGTGAAACTGAAGGTTGAGCACGGCGGGGTACTCTGCGCGCTCGCCTGAGTCGTCGAGCGCGCTGAGGTAGTTTGAGATCGCGCCGTCATAGGCGGCGGTATGTGCAAACACTTTCTTGGCCAGAGCAAGCCGCGTTGCGTCGCCGACTATTCCGCCGCCCCGTAGCTCGCCGAGCACCGTCGGGTAGTCCGCCGGATCGACGACCACCACCACGTCCGTATGGTTCTTCGCCGCAGCACGCAGCAGGGTCGGGCCGCCGATGTCGATGTTCTCGATGGCGTCCTCGAGCCGGCAATCGGGATCCGCCACCGTGGCCTGAAACGGATACAGGTTGACGACAACAATGTCGATCGGGTCGATCCCGGCCTCGCGCAGCGTGCGCATATGCGCGGCAGAATCGCGCCGCGCGAGCAGTCCGGCGTGAATCTTGGGATGCAGCGTCTTGACCCGGCCCTCGAGCATCTCGGGGAAACCGGTGTGCGCCGAAACCTCGGTAACGGCGACGCCCTCCTTCTCGAGCAGCTTGGCGGTGCCTCCGGTCGACAGAATCGCGATGCCAAGCTCGGAGAGCGATCGCGCGAAATCGACGATGCCGGACTTGTCGGAAACGCTGATCAGCGCCCGTTGTGCTTTCTTCATGCCGTGTCTCGGGCCGTTGGGTGCCCGCGTTCAGGTTGACGGTAGGAGTTCGCGGCTCGGGTTCAGCCTTTGATGCGCAGCTGCTGCATCTTCTTGCGCAGTGTGTTGCGATTGATGCCGAGCATTTCGGCAGCGCTCGTCTGGTTGCCTTCGGCCTGACGCAATACGGTTTCGATCATCGGCTTTTCGATGATCCGCAGGACCATGTCGTAAATCGCGGACGGCGTCTCGCCGTCGAGATCCTTGAAGTAACGCTCGAGCGAGCGCCGCACGGCATCGCCGAGTTCGTTCGGTCGACTCATGCGGCGAGCTTTTCGCCGATCACGTCGACCTCGCTCATCGCGGCAGGGCGCGACGCGCGCAGAAACGCGAAATACTCGCGTACCGCGGCGAGCTGCGTTACGGCGGATTCCGTGCCGTTCACGATCCTGCGCAGGGATTCGCCTCCCGGAAGATCGCGCACCGTCCACGCAATATGCTTGCGTGCGATACGCGCACCATGCTCCGTTCCGTAGAGCGCGTAGAGCCCCTCGAGGTGCTCGGTTAGAACCGCGCCGATTTCGCGATCGCTCGGCGTAGGGCAACGCCGGCCATGCGCGAGAAAGTACGCAATTTCGCGGAATACCCACGGACGCCCTTGCGCCGCACGGCCGATCATGACGCCGTCGGCCCGTGTGCGGTCGAGCACGCGCTTTGCGTCCTCGGGCGAGCGGATGTCACCGTTTGCAATGACCGGAATGGATACGCTGCGCTTCACTTCCGCGATCGTGTCGTATTCCGCATCACCGCGAAACGCGCAGGCCCGAGTCCGCCCATGAACCGCAAGCAGCTGGACGCCCGCGGCCTGAGCGATGCGTGCGACGCGCGCGGCATTGCGCCGGCCAGGATGCGGGCCGGTACGGATCTTGAGAGTTACGGGGACGTTCACCGCTCGCACCACGGCGTCCAGAATGCGCCCGACGCGCGCCTCGTCCTCGAGCAGCGCCGACCCCGCGAGCACATTGCAGACCTTCTTTGCGGGGCAGC
Source organism: Betaproteobacteria bacterium (assembly GCA_022340705.1). Classification (GTDB taxonomy): domain Bacteria; phylum Pseudomonadota; class Gammaproteobacteria; order Burkholderiales; family SG8-39; genus SG8-39. The sequence goes on along the minus strand of JAJDNJ010000080.1, from coordinate 7,113 downwards.
CCATGTTGATATCGATGATGTCCGCGCCGAGGTCCACGTTATAGCGCGCGGCGTCGGCCATCAGCGCGGGATCCGCCCCCGCGATCTGCACCGAAATCGGACCGTTCTCCCCTCTGTGCTCGAGGCGCAGCCGGGACTTGCGGGTCGCACGTACTTCGGGGCGCGCCGAGACCATCTCGGAAACCGCGAGACCGGCGCCGAAGCGGCGCGCGAGGCGGCGGAATGCGCGATCCGACACGCCGGCCATGGGTGCCGCAAAGATTGCGTTGCGCAGCACGTGCGTGCCGATGTTCACGAAGTTGACGCCGGAAAGAAGGATCCGAAGGGAGCGCAAATTCTAGCCGGTTTCCCGGCGAATGCGGAACCGTCGGCGCACACGAAACGCGCGACGCTTTACCTGAGCCCTTCTCAAAGCGCGCGCGGAGTTAGATTCGTTTCTTCAGGGAATCGCTGAAGGCCCGAAGATCATGCGCCGCGCGAAGAAGCGCCGTGCGGGCGGCAGCAGGTCGAGCGCGGTCATGGCCATGCAGCGTCCGGCGCGCATCAGCACATGCGCGCTGCCAAACGAACGCAAAAGGGCGTCGGTCATCCCGACCGTGACACGCGCATCGAGGCGGCGCGCTGCCGCAAATGCGCCCAGCGTATCCGCGGCGCCGGGATCGGGAGCGCGCCGCCAGTGCTCGGCGAGGTCCCAGGCGTCGCGCAATCCGAGATTGAGGCCCTGGCCGGCAACCGGATGCAGCGTCTGAGCGGCGTTGCCGACGTAGGCTTGGCGCGGCGCGACCCGCGATGCGCGTTCGCGCAGTGCCAGCGGATGTGCGGCGCGGGGCCCCACGGCGCGCAGCGCACCGATGCGGCCTCCGATCGTTCGCCGCAACGCCTCGAGAAATGCGGCGTCGGGTGCTGCGACGACGGTTTCCGCACGCGTGTCGCGCAGGCTCCAGACCACCGCATAGCCGCCCGCCTGCGGCAGCAGCGCGAGGGGTCCGTCGGGCGTGAAGCGTTCGAAGGCGCAGTGGCGAGCCGGGGGATCGGTTTCGATGCGCGCGACGATCCCGGTTTGCCCGTAGCTGCGCAGCCGCATCCCTTCGCTGGTGCCCTCGGCGTGCACGACGCAACGTCCGACGAGATCCAGCGCTTCTCCGTCGCGCGAACAGCGCAGCCCGATCGCGTCTGAGCCGGGCTCGACCGCCTCGGCCTGTGCGCGGTCCAGCCAGTCGATGCCTGCCGCGCGGGTTCTCGCGGTCAGCGCGTCGTTTAGCGCGGCGTAGTCGGTGACATAGCCGAGGGCGGGCAGGCCCGCGTCGGCTGCGCGCAGCAGCGTGCGCCCCGGGGCACCGAGCTGCGAGACATGCACCTGCTCGATCGCCGTCGCCGGGACCGACGCCCACGCGCCGACGCGCTCGAGAATGAGACGGCTGGCATACGACAGGGCAATGGGCCGAAACGCGTACGCGCCGGGCGCCGGCTCCGCCGCAAGCGCCCGGCGCTCGATCAGCACGACGCTACGCTGCGCCTGCGTGAGCGCGAGCGCCAGGACGCAGCCCACTGGCCCGCCACCGATGATCAGGATTTCAGCCTGCTTCACGGGCATCGCGCATCAGCGCCTCGATCTCGTCGACCGCCTTGGGCGCCTGCGCGGTTAGCACTTCGCATCCCTGCGCGGCGACGACGACGTCGTCCTCGATGCGCACCCCGATGTCGTGCAACGGCGCGGGCACGTCGTCCGCCGCGCGGATGTAGAGCCCCGGCTCGACCGTGAGCGTCATGCCCGGCTGCAGCGAGCGCCACAGCCCGGAACGCTTGTACTCGCCGGCGTCGTGTACGTCGAGACCGAGCCAGTGACCCGTACGGTGCATATAGAAGCGCTTGTAGGTTTCCTTTTCGAGAACTTCATCGAGGCTGCCCGCAAGGAGCTTTAGGTCGATCATGCCCTGCGCCAGCACGCGCACGGCCGCGTCGTGCGGATCGTTCCAGCCATTGCCGGGTGCAACCCGTTCGATGGCAGCGCGCTGTGCGGCGAGCACGATCTCGTACACGTCGCGCTGCGCCCGGCTGAAGCGGCCGCCGATCGGGAAGGTGCGTGTGATGTCGGCTGCGTAGCCGTCGAGCTCGCAGCCGGCATCGATCAGCAGCAACATGCCCTTCTCGAGGCGCGCATCGTTCGAGACATAGTGAAGTGTGCAGGCCGATTTGCCGCCGGCCACGATCGGCCAGTACGCGGGAAACTGCGCGCCCTGGCGACGAAATGCGTACAGCAGCTCGGCCTCGATCTCGTATTCGAAGCGGCCTGGGCGCGTTGCCTGCATCGCGCGTCGGTGCGCATCGGCCGAAATGACGGCGGCCCGGCGCATGCAATCCAGCTCGTGTGCGTCCTTGACCAGGCGCATCTCGTCGAGCAGTGTACGCACATCGTGAATGCGTTCAGGCGCCTCGATCCCCGCGCGCGATTTCGCGCGCACCGCGTTCAACCAGCGCATCGCGCGCGCGTCCCAATCCGGATCCTGTCCGAGCGGAGCAAACAGCGCCGGCTGATTCTCGAGCAGCGCAGCGAGCTGCTCGTCGAGTTTGTCGATCGGGTGGGCCTCGTCGAAACCAAATTGCTCGCGCGCGCGTTCCGGCCCGTGGCGCACTCCATCCCAGATCTCGCGCTCGGGGTTGCGCTCACGGCAGAACAGGATTGCGCGCGACGCCGCGCCCGCGACCAGCACGAGGGCGGACTCGGGCTCGGTGAATCCGGTGAGGTAGTAGAAGTAGCTGTCGTGCCGGTACGGATAGTGGCTGTCCCGGTTGCGGATGCGCTCCGGCGAGGTCGGCACCACCGCGATGCCTTCGCCCATGGCGCGGAGCAGGCGCGCGCGGCGCGCGGCATAGACGGCAGCGTCGACCCTAGGCTTGTTCATAATGCGTTCAGTCCTCGATTCGGGCGCTGTTCAGCGCGTCGAGCCGCCTTGCCCAACGCTCGGTCGAGGCCGCGATGCGCGGCGCGCAGCACTGCTCGACGCGTTCGAGCGCGACGCGCAGCGCGTCGCGCGCGGCGCCGGGCTCCATTTCATCGAGCGCCTGCGCGCACTGCGCAAGCGTATCGCGCGCGGCCAGCGCGGTTGCGAGCGCGGATTTCAGACGTTCGCGCGACTGCGGAATCCAGTCGCGCGGTGCGTCGATCGCCGCGAGTCGTTCACCGAGCTCCGCGACGCGCCTGCGCAGCCTCGGCAGCGCGCCGAGGCGCGCCGCTTTCAGCTCTCCCCATACCGACAGGTCGATCAGCCGCAGCCAGTCGCGGCGCAGCGCGTCGCGCTCCGCTCGATCGAACACCTGCATCGCATCTTCCGTTTCAGCGGTCATGGCATGCGTCGAGATAGGCTTCGAGCGCGGCAAATCGCTCGGCGGTGCCGACGTCGAACCACGCACCTGCGTACAGCTCGCCGGAGATCCGGCCGTCGGCGGCCGCGGCGCGCAGGAGCGGCGCCAGCGGCGTCTTTTCTCCGGTACTGATTCCCGCGACGAGCCGCGGCGACATCACTGCGATCCCGCCATAAGTGTAGCGCGGCGCGCTGCCCAGACCGACGCGATCGCCGAGGAGGGAAAAATCCCCTTCGGGGCGGTGCTCCGGGTTGGGCACCAGGACGAGGTGGGCGAGGTCATGATCGAGCGGGTGCGCACAGAGCACCGAGAGGTCGATTTCGCAGTACACGTCCGCATTGAGGAGCAAGAACGGTGCGCTCCCGAGGCGCGCGATGACATTCGCGATGCCGCCAGCGGTCTCGAGCGCCTCAGGCTCGATCGACAGGGCAATCTCGAGCGCGGGCCGCGGATGCGCCCGCAGATGCGCCACGATGCGCTCGGCCAGATGCGCGGCATTGATCACGATCTCGCGTACGCCGGCAGCCTCGAGTCGGTCGAGATGGCGATCGAGCAGCGTGCGGCCCCCGGCCTCGATCAGGGCCTTCGGCACTCGGTCGGTCAGCGGACGCAGCCGCTCGCCGCGTCCTGCCGCGAGGACCATGGCTTTCATCAGAATGACAGCACGCTGCGCGGTGCCTGACCTTCGAGCTGCTGCAGCAAACGCGCGAGCGGGGCGAGCGGCGCGTAGCGCGTCGCCACGGCGCGCGCGTAGCCCAGAAACCGCGGCGTGTCCTCGACGTACTTCGACTTGCCGTCGCGATACGTCAGGCGCGCGAAGATTCCGAGCACTTTGAGATGTCGCTGCAGACCCATCCACTCGAAGGCGCGATAGAACTCCGCGAAATCGGCGTCCACCGGCAGCCCCGCGGCAGCTGCGCGTTCCCAGTAGCGTACGCACCAGTCGAGCACCAGCTCCTCGTCCCAGCTGATGAACGCATCGCGCAGCAGCGAGACGACGTCGTAGCTGATCGGCCCGATCACCGCGTCCTGAAAGTCGAGCACGCCCGGATTGGGGTCGCTGCGCATGAGGTTGCGCGGCATGTAGTCCCGGTGTACGAAGACCTGCGGTTGTGCGGTCGCGCTCGCGATCAGCAGCCCGAACACGCGCTCCAGGGCCGCAGCTTGTTCGGGCGTCAGCTCGGCGCCCAGATGGCGTCCGACGTACCACTGCGGAAACAGTGCCATTTCGTCGTGCAGGCGTACGGCATCGTAGGGTGGGAGAACGCCAGGGCGGCTCGCGCACTGCCAGCGCACCAGCGCTTCCATGGCGTCGGCGAAAAGAATCCGCGCGGTCTCGGGTTCCGCGGTCTGAAGCAGGTCCAGGTAGGTTTGCGTGCCGAGATCGGTGAGCAGAAGAAAGCCCTGCGCGAGGTCCTGGGCGTGAACTTCCGGCGCGTTGACGCCGGCTGCGCGCAGCAGCCCGGCCACGTGGACGAAGGGCGCACAGGGCTCGCGCTCGGGGGGTGCATCCATCGCGATGTAGCTGCGCGTGTCGTCGAGAGTGACGCGGAAGTAGCGACGAAAGCTCGCATCCTCGGACGCCGGCGCGACACGGAACGACGCGCCGTTCAGCTGCGCGCGCAGCCAGCGCTCGAGGGCGTCACGGCGAGGATCGACGGATTGCGGCAAGCGATTCGCGCGAACTGGCTCGGCGCTCTAGACTCGGGGATGCTGGGTCGGCGCCCGGGTCGGATTTGATTCCACGGTGTCGGCCGCGCCTCCCACTGTATGATCCGATTCTAGCATTCGACCCGCTCTCTTCCCGTTGCCGATGCAGGAATGCTCTGCGCACAAGCGGGCCGCTGTCGGTCCGCGTATCGTGGTGCTTCTCGCCGCGCTGTTGGCCGTGTCCAGCGTCTGCGCGCAGCGTGTCGAATCGCAGGAGCCCACCACGATCGACGCCGAGCGCATCGACGGCGTCGGCGATTTGGAAATCACGGCACGTGGTGACGTCGAGCTCAAACGCGACGGGACCAAGATCTTCGCGGATTTCCTGCGCTACAACCAGGAATTCGGGCGCGTCGACGCGCACGGTGGGGTGCGTCTGGAGCGGGAAGGCGACCGCTTCTTCGGCCCCAGCCTGCGCTTCGACACCATGGAGGAGAGCGGTGTTTTCGACCAACCCACTTACGTGATCCAGCGCGAGCAAACGGCGCGCGGCAAGGCCTCGCGGGTCGACATTCTCGCGCGCGACCGCTACCGCCTGAGTGAGGCCAGTTACACGACCTGTCAGCCGGGTCAGGAGGACTGGCGTGTCGAAGCGGGCGAGCTCGAGCTCGACTACCGCGTCGACGAGGCACGCGCGACCGACGGCAGGCTCAAATTCTTCGATACCACGGTACTCGCGCTTCCGTACGCGAATCTGCCCCTCGACAAGCAGCGCAAGAGCGGCTTTCTCGCGCCCTACTATGCGCAGACCTCGAAGCGCGGTCTCGAGGTCGGTGTTCCGTACTACTGGAACATCGCACCCGAAGCGGACGCGACGATCATGCCGGTGTACATGTCGAAGCGCGGTGTCCAGCTGCGGACCGATTTCCGCTACCTCGGGCGCGCGTATTCCGGGAACCTGCGCCTCGAGTACCTGCCAGACGACCGTGTGTTCGAAGGGCAGCGCACCGGATTCTCGTACCAGCACAGCCAGCGGTTCACTCCGCAGCTTTCGGGCGTCCTCAATCTCAACCATGTGTCCGACGATCAGTATTTCGCCGACCTGGCGAGCAAGGTGCAGCTGACCTCGATCGGCGTTCTGCCGCGCGAGGGTTACCTGCAGTACAACAGTGCGATCGGGCCGATGAGCTATGGCGCGACGCTGCGTGTGCAGACCTTCCAGACCCTGCAGGACCCGCTCGCCCCGATCGTGCCGCCGCACGAGCGCCTGCCCCAGCTCGTGTTTCTCGGAAACATGTACGACATCGCGGGTATTGCGGATCTCTCCTTGCCGATCGACGCCGCGTATTACTCGCATGAGTCACTTGCACAGGGCGGTCGCTTCGTGAGCAACCCGACGCTGAGTTTCCCGCTGCTCGCGCCCGGCGCGTTCCTGCGGCCCAAGATCGGGCTGCGTTACAGCACCTACGACCTGACGCGGCTGTCGCCGGGTGCCCCGCCGGGCGCCGCGACGCGCCCGAGTGCGGTCATTCCCTGGGGCAGCGTGGACTCGGGCCTGATCTTCGAGCGCCCCGTGCACTGGCGGGGCCTGAGCATGACGCAGACCCTCGAGCCGCGCGCGTTCTACGTGTATATCCCGTATCGCGACCAGAGCGACATGCCGATCTTCGATACCGGGTTGAACGACTTCAATTTTGCGCAGATCTTCACCGAGAACCGGTTTTCCGGAAACGATCGCTTTGGCGACGCGAACCAGATCACCCTCGCGCTGACCTCGCGCCTGCTGAACGTCGGTGCGTTCGAGTCCCTGCGGGCCACGGTCGCGCAACAGTATTTCTTCGAGAACGAGCGCGTCGGCCTTCCGCAAAACTCGAGCCTGCGTACCGAAAACAGCTCGGACGTCCTGTTTTCCTTCGGCGGGCAGCTGGCCAATACGTTGACCTTTGATACGACCTTCCAGTACAAGCCCGGGCAGCAGGTCATGGACAAGTACAATGTCGCGGCGCGCTACTCGCCGGCGATCGGCAAGGTCCTGAGCGCCAGCTACCGCTACCAGCGCGACAACCGGCTGCGCCAGCTGGACATCTCGGGTCAGTGGCC
>JAJDNJ010000040.1 GCA_022340705.1 Betaproteobacteria bacterium | reverse complement strand
GGGTCGTCAGCTGACGATTGGGTTTCCCCCGAAACGAGCAATCGTCCGAACCGCCGCTCTTACATGTCCGCTACTTGCGCACACGAACGCCCCGCTCGGTGTCCCACTGGAGCAGCTTGTCACTCTTGGACAGCGGCGCCTCGGGCACCTGCCCCACCGAAACGCCGTATCGCCAATCCGCGGGGCAGACGGCGACGTACCGGGCATACCCTCCCAAGCCGCCCTTGAATTTGGGATAGCCGATCGTGACCAGGCAACCGGTTTCCGGAACGCGATCCAGGTTCGCCACGCCTTCCGCCTGGGCGTAGCCGTGGTGCATCAGCCAGTGCTCGCCTTCGAGCGTCGGCGTCGCATCGGTGTCCAGCGGTTCGTGCCCGTGGAACAGAATGTGGCGCTGCTCGTGCAAGAACTTCAGTGCGTCCAGCGACACGCCTGGAAACACCGTCCGAGTCGCGAGGGCGGGATCGGGCCATTCCTTCGACCAGTCCGAACGCACCATGACCACCGATCCGGCGGGAACCTTGCCGTGCCTGGCTTCCCATCTCTGGATATCAGAAACCTGAAGGCTGTATCCCGGGTTCTTGGCAACCTGCTCGACGATCGAGATCACCGCCAGCGGGCGTAGCGCATACGTCGCTGGCAACTCGTCAATCGCCGGAAATTCGGGTGCCCAGTGGGCCGGCGGGTCGAGCTGGGTGCCAAATTGATCGGTGGCCAGCATGTACTGCGTGGCCTCGAAACCGTCCTGCGCATACCGGTACGGCTTGCCGTTCTCCGGGTTCAACGCCGGCCCGAATGTGGACGCGCCGAAGCCCTTCCACACCGGGATGGATGGCGTGAGGGTGTGCGTTAAATCAATGTATTTGGCGTGCTCGAGTGATTGCGCGTAGATCGACCAAAGACCGTGGGCCGTGCGCGTCGAAGATGGCGTTGAACCCTGCGGCGTTGGCGCAGAGTCGACGGAACGGCTATCGACCGCCAGCAGCAACGTGACGACGCCCAGCGCGGCAAGCGGGTACAGAGCGGCCTTTGCCATAGAGTTCCCTCCCAAAGGTTCTCAATTACCCGGTGCGTGGTACTTCGCCGCAGCCACGTCGCTCACCCCGCGTCGTACAGCTTGCGGATCGCCGCCGTATCGAGCTCGGTGTCGCCGCGATGCGCAAGCGCGCGGAACTGCTGCAGCGCGAGCCCCATCAGCGGCACCGGCGCCTTCATGCCGCCGGCCCACTCGTTCACCATCTCGAGGTCCTTGAGCAGCTGGCGCACGTAGCCGCGCGGCGCATAGTCGCGCTCGACCATGCGCGGCCAGTAGGCGTGCAGCATCGGGCCGTCGGCATAGCCGCCGGACAGGCATTCCGGGATGCGCGCGGCGTCGATGCCTGCGGTCTCGGCGAGCGCCTCGGCCTCCGCCAAGGTCGCTTGCCCCACGCCGACGATCAGCTGGTTGATCATTTTCGCCGCGAGCCCCGCGCCGGTCGGACCCATGCGCGTGCAGCGCCCGCTGACATCCCCCATCAGCGCGGCGATCCGCGCGAGATCTTCGGCCTCGCCGCCCGCCATCACGGTCAGCTTGCCTTCGGCAGACGCCGGCGGGCCGCCCGAGACCGGGACGTCGACCCAGCGGCAACCGGTGGCCTCGTGCAAGCGCCGCGCAAAGCTGAGGCAGGTTTCGACCTTGATGGTCGAAAAGTCGACCACCAGCTGCGGCGCTTTGACCCCCTCGACGACGCCGTTATTGCCGAACACCGCCTGCTCGACCGCGTCGATTGTCGGCAGGTTGAGCAGAACCACATCGGCGCCGCGCGCGGCATCTGCCGCGGAGCTCGCCACTTGGGCCCCCGCCGCACGCGCTTCGTCGCAGCGCTTCGCATCGACATCGTAGGCGCGCACGCGCCAACCGAGACCGCAGAGCCGCTTCACCATCGGGCCGCCCATCAGTCCGACACCCACGTAGCCAAGCTTCAGATCGCGCGCCATGTCGTCTCCCCCACCGATCATTTGATTGCCGTCAGCGACGCGCGAGGATAGCGCAGTTGGCGCGCCGCTTTGGGCGTATGCTGCGCGTATCCGGATGTCGCATCCAGCCTTCACGCAAACGCCGCCGCGGCTCGGTAACCAGTATGCCGACGATCGGGTGCTGAGGAGCTACCTGGCGCGGACTTTGTCGCCGGAGGAAATGGCCTACGCCCGCCCCGCACTCGAGCGCCTCGGTGCGCTCGCCGGCGGCGAGCTGACCGAGCTGCAACGCGCCGAGCGCCGGCTCGAGCCGCAGCTCGAGCAGTGGGACGCCTGGGGCAAGCGCATCGACCGCATCGTCGTCACGCCGCTCTGGCATCGGGCAGAAGAGATTGCGGCGCGCGAGGGCCTCATCGCCCTGCCCTATGAAGCGCCGCTCGGCAAGCACTCGCGCGTGCTTCAGTTCGCGCTCGTGCATCTGTTCACGCCGGCGACCGATATGTACACCTGCCCGCTCGCGATGACCGACGGCGCCGCGCGCACGCTCGCCGATTCCGGCAACGCGATGCTGACCGATCGTGCGCTGCACCGCCTGACGAGCCGCGACCCTGCGTCGTTCTGGACCAGCGGTCAGTGGATGACCGAAGCCATCGGCGGATCGGACGTCGGACGTAGCGAGACCGAGGCGCGCTTCCGGCCCGACGACGGCTGGCGCCTGTATGGCCGCAAGTGGTTTACCTCTGCGATCACCTCGCAGATGGCGCTCACCCTCGCGCGACCCGAAGGCAATGCGCCGGGCGGCAAGGGATTGGCGATGTTCTACCTCGAGACACGCGACGCCGAGGGCGCGCCGAACCACCTGAGCGTCGACCGGCTCAAGGACAAGCTCGGCACCCGCAAGCTGCCCACGGCAGAGCTGACCCTCGAGGGCACGCCGGCGATTCCGGTCGGCGAGCTCGCCAACGGGGTGCGCGCGATCAGCACGGTGCTCAACGTCACGCGCCTGTGGAACGCGGTTGCCGCGGTGTCGTACATGCGCCGCGGGCTCGCGCTCGCACGCGCCTACGCGCGCGAGCGCGTCGCGTTCGGCGCGCCACTCGCGCAAAAGCCATTGCACGCCGACACGCTCGCCGGCCTGCAGGCCGAGTACGAGGCGGGATTTCAGCTCGCATTCTGTGTCGCCGAGCTCACCGGGCGCATCGACTGCGATGCCGCGAGCCAGGTGCAGCGTGCGCTGCATCGCATGCTCACCCCGATCGTCAAGCTCACCACCGGACGCCAGTCGGTCGCGGTGTTGTCGGAAGTTCTCGAAGCCTTCGGCGGCGCCGGCTACGTCGAGGAGACCGGGCTGCCGATGCTGCTGCGCGACGCGCAGGTATTCTCGATCTGGGAGGGTACGACCAACGTGCTCGCGCTCGATGCGCTGCGCGCGATCGGCCCGCAAGGACTCGCGCCCCTGCTGCGCGAAGCCGGCTTTCTGTTCGACGGCCTGCGCGATCCGGCGCTCGTTGCGCTCTCGGCGCGCATCCAGGCCACGCTCGAAGCCGCGCAAGCCTGGCTCGGCGCGAGTGCCGGACGTGACGAGGCGCTGCTCGAGGCCGGTGCCCGTCGCTTCGCACTCACCCTCGGCCGCACCTTCGGCGCCGCACTGCTCGCGCGCCACGCCCAGTGGTCACTCGATCACGAGAACGACCGGCGCGCGCTCGCCGCGGCGTTGCGCTTCGCGCAGAACGGGCTCAACCTGATTAACGATCCCGATCCAACGCTGTCGCGGCTGCTCGTCGACGACGCCTAGGCTGGTCGGGGTTGGCGCTTGGGGTCAGACCCCTGATAACTCGCGATGGCCTTCGCCATCGGATAACCATCTCGGGTCCTTCGTCATCGTCACGCTTTTTGACGATGACGAAGGACCCGAGACAATAGAGCACTTGTTGAGCGTCTACGGTGATCGAAGGCAGCTTTGTCTCGTGCTTTCGTTCATTGTCGAAAAGGCACCGACAATGAACGAAACCACGAGATGGATATCCGAAAACAGGCGCCATCGCGAGTGATCCACAGGGGTCTGACCCCAATCAGCTCAGCGCCCGCACCCTCTGCCCGCCCGAGCCCGGCGCGGCGAGCACCTCGAGCAGCCAGGGCAGGATCTCGCGCGCCTCGGCGTCAAAGCCGAACGGCGGATTGACGACGAGCATGCCGCAGCCGCGCAGATCGGCCGTCCAGTCGGCCGGATGCACCCAGAGCTCGAGCTGGAGGATGCGCGGCACGCCGCTGTCACGCACCGCGCGCTCGAATGCGCGCAGCGCGGCGGGCTCCATGAGCGGATACCAGAACGCGAACACGCCGGTGGCGAAGCGGCGATGCGCCTCGGCGAGCGCCTCGGCCACGCGCGCGTACTCGCCTTTGCGATCGAACGACGGATCCATCAGCATCAGCCCGCGCCGCTCCTGCGGCGGCAAAAACGCCTTTACCGCCTGGAATCCGTCGAGAAGATGGACGCCGGCGCGGCGCTCGCGCGCGAACCGTGCGCGCAGCGCTTCCTTGTCCCTCGGGTTCAGCTCGCACAGCACCATGCGGTCGCCCGAGCGCAGCAGGCGCTGCGCGATCGCCGGCGAACCGGGATAGACCCCGAGCGAGCCGTCCGGATTCTCGGCGCGCACCGCGTCCAGGTACGGCGCGAGCAGCGCGGGTGCATCGCGCCTGGCCCAAAGCCGCGCGATGCCGGCCTCGTACTCCCTGTTTTTCTGCGCCCAGCGGTGCGCAAGGTCGTAGCGCCCGATGCCCGCGTGCGTGTCGAGGTAGCAGAATGGCTTTTCCTTCTTCGCCAGCGCGACGAGCAAGCGCGCGAGCAGCGCGTGCTTGAAAACGTCGGCGAAGTTTCCGGCGTGAAAGTGATGCCGGTAGGCGAGCACGCGCTACAGGCGATCGTACTTGGTCGCGCGCCCGCGCGACTTCGCGACCGGATACTTGCGCGCGTTCAATTCGAGCTTGCGTGCCGCAGCCTGGAGCGGGTCGATTCCCAGGCGGTCGGCGAGCCGCACGAGGAACAGCAGCACGTCGGCGATCTCGAGCGCAACCTCCTCGCGCGTCGCCTCGGGCAGGTCTAGGCTCTGCGCCTCGCTGAGCCACCGGAAGTGCTCGAGCAGCTCGCCCGATTCGGCAGCGAGCGCCATCGAGAGGTTCTTCGGACTGTGAAACTGCTCCCAGTCGCGCTCGGCGGCGAACGCCGCAAGCCGCGTGCGCAGCTCCTCCAGGGTGCCGATGCCTGACATGCCGGATGTCTCCAAGGGTCGGAGCGCGAGTATAGCGAGCCGCTGGCGTGCGCTAGCGGCCGGCCATGCCCCAGAGCGACGCCGCCACCCCGACGATGCTCTCGCCCGCGATTAGACCGGCCGCGACGGCGAGCGCGAATCGGTTCGTGAAACGCGCGTTCCAGGCGAGCAGCGCCCAGGCAAGCGCCGCGCCGGTGAACATCATGAGTGAAATCGAGGCCGGAATCACGAAAGCCAGCCCGAGGGCAACGCCGCTCGGCAGCCAGCGCGGCGGACGCGGCGCGGCATCGAGAACGCCGAGCACGGCACCGGCCGCAGCTCCGACCAGCATCGCGAGGCGCGCCGAAGCGGGCACCGATCCGAGCCCATGGGTGAGGGCTTCGGCCACCGCCTTCCACGTCGCCACCGCAGGCGCCGGCCACTCCTCGGTAAACAGCATCGCGGCCGGATCCGGGATCAGCGCCAAATAGACCAGCACGCCAACCACGCTCCCCGCCGCCACGCCGCAGCATTGCGCAAAGGTCTGACGCGCCGGCACTGCGCCGATGCCGTGCCCGACTTTGAAGTCGTTGAGCAGATCCGCGCACTGCCCTGCCGCGCCGCCGGCGACGTTCGCGGTCATCAGATTGGTCACTGTCTGGCCGGGTGCCGCGATTCCGAAACCGAGCTGCGAAAGCTTGCCGATCGCGCCGATCGGAGGGATTCCGGTTTCGCCCACGACGCGTGCCGCAATCGAGGCGAGCAGCAAGGCGAGCGGAATGGCGAGCAAAGCCATCCAAAGGCTGATGTCGAACAGCAGCATCTGAAGTGCGACGGTGAGCGCCGCAGCCGCGGCGAAGCCGAATGCAGGACCGCGCTCGCGCAGTGCGGCGCGATTGAACGTCGCGCCGCGCGCACCGCCGGCGAGCGCGCGCGCCCAGCGCCGCGCGAAGCCTGCCAGGGTCGCCCCCGCCATCAGGCTCACGCCCGGCCAGAGCAGCCATTCGACGAGCGGCGCGAAGAGCGACCCCGAGGCGGTTGCGCTCGCCCGCACCAGTCCGGCAGCGAGCAGCCCAGGCGCGATCGCACCCCATGCGATCAGCGCACCGAGCGCAAGCGAGACCCCGGCACGAATGCCGATGATCGCGCCGAAGCCGACCAGCAGCAGGGAAGGCTCGAGCCCGAAGGTCAGCCGCTCGAGCGCCTGGGTCGGCGCCCAGCGCGCGATCGGCCAGACGAAGCTGCTCAGGAGCTTGACCAGTGCGGAACCGAACCCGGCGCCGCACAGCGCGACGATGCGCAGCAGCGCTTCGCGCCCGTGACCGAAGACATCGCGCATCGTCTCGAGCGTCGCGATTCCCGCGGGAAAGCGCAATGGCGCATCGACGATCAGTGCCGGGCGCAAATACCACGCCACCCACACGCCGAGAAAGCTCACCGCAAACACCCAAGCCATCATCGGCAGCATGGCGAGCTGCTCGCCGCTGAGCAGCGCGTACGCGGGAATCGGCGCCACCAGACCGCCCGAGATGATCGAGGCCGCCGACGAGGCTGCCGTCTGCCCGATGTTGCTTTCCTTCAGCGTCCACGGCGGCACGCCCGCGAAGCGCTCGAGCAGGCGCCAGAAGGCGAGCGCGAGCAGCAGCGCGATGATCGACATGTTGAACGACCAGCCGATCTTCAGCCCCGAGTACACGTTGCAGGGCGCCAGCGCCGCGCCGAGCAGAACGCCCGTCAGCACGGCGCGCAGCGTGAGTTCGCGTTCCTCGCGCATGTCGGTTTCGCGGGTGCCGCGGACGGCGCCCGAACCCCGAGCGTACCCGAGCCGGCCCGGGCACGCCGCGTTACACGCCGATAACAAACTGCTACCCGCAGGACATCGCCCGAATACCGCGCGTGTCTACGCTTCGAGCCATGTCGAACCGCATCGGAGCGACAGAAACGCAAAGGAGATGACGATGTACACGAACATGGAAGAAGACGTCTTTCTCTCCGCGGAGTCGGTCATATCCGGCGTGCTCGCGGAACACGAGGTCGGCGGGCCGGAAATCGATTTTGAAGAGGACACGGTATCCGCCGACTGGGACGACGTCCCGGCGTACGCCTGAGGCGCAGAAGGCCGCTTACGCCGCGCGTTCACGCCAGGAGATCTGCCATGCAAGCGACGAACCACACGACTTCGATCGAGCGTCAGACGCTCGACTGGCAAGCGATTGCCGAAGGGCAGCGCAGGGCCCGCGTACTGCGCTCGCAGGCCTTCACCCAGCTGTGCGTCGCCGTGCCCGCGCGCTGGCTGCGCTCGCGCATCGACGCCGCCCGCCGCGCCGCAGGCGCGCCGCTCGCCACCGCCTAGCCATGCGTGCCGCCGCGGCCAGCTTCCGCGCCGCGCTGGGCAGGATCGGCGCGCGCGCCGTCATCCGCTCGCCGCACATCCGGCCGATCCGTCGCACGGACACGCCGGCCGTGCAGGCCTTCGTGACCGCATTATCGGATCGCAGCCGCCTGCTGCGCTACTTCCGTCCGCTGCGCGAGCTGCCGGCGCAGATGCTGCGGCAGCTCGTCGAGGCCGACGGCCAGTGCAACGCGGTGTTCGTGGCGCTCGCGCGCGACACAGCAGGCTCGCGAATTGTGGGGCTGGCGCAATACGCGCTCGAGGACGACAGGGGCTGCGAGTTCGCCCTGGTCGTCGCGGACGGGTGGCAGGGTTGCGGACTCGGACGCCGGCTGTTGCAGACCCTGCTCGACGCCGCGCTGCGCGCCGGCGTCACGCGCATGCACGGCGACGTGCTGCGCGAGAACCGCGCGATGCTCGGCCTGGCGCGCGCGCTCGGCTTCACCGTCGGGACCAGTCCGCTCGATACGAGCGCGTTGCGCGTCACGCGCACGCTCGAGAGCGCTGCGCGGCCCGCGCCGCGTGGCCTCACCCTCGCCGACGCTCCGTTCTAAGGGGGATCGGCCAACACGACGACGAAGCAGCTCCCGCCGCCCGGTCGCTCTTCGCAGTGCGCCTCGCCGCCGTGGCGCCGCGCGATCGCGCGCACCAGCGCGAGCCCGAGACCCGCGCCGGTCGCTTCGGTCGCCCCGGGCACGCGCTGAAACGGCTCGAACACGCGCTCGCGCGCGGCGGGGGGCACGCCCGTGCCGTGATCGCAGACCCGGATCTCGGCGCCCGTCGCGCTGCGTGACACGCGCAGCTCGGTCGGCGGCGCGCCGTGCCGACGCGCATTCTCGAGCAGGTTGCGCAGCAGGCGCCGCAGCAGGCGTGGGTCGCCGCGCACCGCCGCGGGTTGGCCGTCGAGCTCGGCTTCCTCGTAGCGCGCGCACTCCTCGGCCGCGAGCGCGAGCAGGTCCACCTCCTCCACGCTGTCGAGCCGCTCGACCGCGTCGAGCCGGCTCGCGAGCAGGATCTCGTCGATCAGCGCGTTGAGCTCGGCAATGTCGCGCTCGAGCGCCTCGCGCCGCGCCTGCGGCGCGCCGTCCTTCATCAGCTCGACCGCCATGCGGATGCGGGTGAGCGGCGTGCGCAGCTCGTGCGATGCGTTCGCCAGCAGCGACTTGTGCGCAGCCACCAGTTCTTCGATCCGTGCAGCCGCCTTGTTGAAGCTTGCGGCCAGCTGCGCGACTTCGTCGCGCCCCTCGATCCGCACGCGCGCGCCGAGGTCGCCCGCGCCAAGCGATTCGACGCCCTGCTGCAGATTCTCGAGCCGGCGCGTCAGGCGGCGCACCACCGGATAGGCGCCGACGCCGACCGCGACCGCGAGCAGCCCGAGCGTGAGGAACAGGCCGAGCGCCGGATGCGGTCGGTTGCGCGGGGTGCGCGCCACCAGCCATCGGCCGTCCGGCAGGCGCAGTGCCCATGCGGGCCGGCCGCGCACATCACGCACCCATCCGCCTGCTTCACGGCCCGGACCCGGCGGCGGCAGCGGGCGTCCGACGCGCGCCAGCGGCAGGCGATCGGCGCTGTACAGGCTGACGTCCGCCTTCAGATTTGCCGCGAGCCGGTCGAGCGCCGCCTGCTGCTCGGCGCGCGGCGCCTCGGGCGGCGGCAGCGCGTTCTGCGCGAGCGTCGAAGCGACCTCGAAGGCGCGCCCCGCCGGCCCACGCTCGGAGAGCTGGCGCCAGAGGAACCCCGCGGCGAGCGCGAGCACGATCACGCTCGCGAGCACCGCGAAGTAAATCCGCAGGTAGAGCCGGCGCATCAGTCCTGCGCCTTCGCGAACACGTAGCCCGCGCCACGCACGGTCAGCACACGGCGCGGCTTCTTCGGATCTTCCTCGATCGCCGCGCGAATGCGCGAGATGTGCACGTCGATCGAGCGGTCGAAGGCTTCGAGCGGCTCGCCTTTCATCAGGTCCATCAGCGCGTCGCGCGTCATCACGCGTCCCGCATGCTCGGCCAGCGTCAGCAGCAGCGCATATTGGTACGCGGTGAGCTCGACCGGCTTGCCGTCGACGCGCACCACACGCGCGGCGCGGTCGATCTCGAGCCGGCCGAAGCGCAGCACGTCGCCGCTCTGCGCACCGACCACGCGCCGGCGCAGGATCGCACGCAGCCGCGCGAGCAGCTCGCGCGGCTCGAAGGGCTTCGGCAGATAGTCGTCAGCGCCGAGCTCGAGTCCGACGATGCGGTCGGCGGCATCGCCGCGTGCGGTCAGCATCAGCACCGGAAGGTCCGAGCTCGCGCGCAGCCGGCGGCAGACTTCCAGCCCGTCGATGTCGGGCAGCATCAGATCGAGCACCACCGCGTCGAACGGTTCGCGCGCCAGACGCGCCAAGCCTGCCTCACCAGCGGGCGCGATCGTCACGCGCAGCCCGGCATCGCCGAGATACTCGGCGACCATCGCGGCCAGGCGCGCGTCGTCCTCGATCAACAGGATGCGCTCGGCCATTCAGGACCTCCCTTGCCTGAACCACATGCGCCCGAGGAGCGCATCGCGGCGCAGGAACTGGTGGTACAGCGCGGCGAGCGTATGCACGGCGACGAGCGAGATGAGCACGACGCCGATCGCCGCATGGATCGTGTGTGCCGGCGCGTCATGAATCCCTGTCGGAATCGGCGCCTGCGACCTGCCGAGAACGATCGGCGGCAGGCCGGTGGACAGCGCGAGCGCCAGACCGCTCGCGGCCATGGCGAGCGCCGCCGCGTACAGCGCTCCGTGCACCGTGCGCGCCGCTGCGTCGAGTTTTGCATTGCCGCTCGTCGCGCGCGGCGGCTGCTCGAGTGCGAAGCGCAGCGCAAGGCGCAGCGCGATCACGAAGGCAAACGCCAGCCCCGCTGCCATATGCGCTCTCAGCGCGAGCAACTGCGCCGCGCGGTCGGAACCCGCCACGCGCTCGAACACGAACGCGCCGATCGTCCAGGCGAACAGCACCAGCACCGCAGAAATCCAGTGCAGAACGACCTGGCTGGCGTGATATCGAGCGACCATGGGGTCAGACCCCTGTGGATAACTCAAGCATGGGGTCAGACCCCGGTGGATAACTTTGACGCCGAACTATGCCATGCGATTGGCCAAGCGGAAGTTATCCACCGGGGTCTGACCCCCGCGCCGGCTAGTGCCAGCGACGTCTGCGGTGCTCGAAGCGCTCGGCGAGCGCGACGCGCTGCTCGGGCTTCAGCACTTCGGCCGCGTCGGCCAGGGCTTCGACAAGACGCTTCGAGCCGGCGTCCGCCAGCTGGATCTGCTCGACGCGCAGGCGCTCGAGCGCGGCGCGGTCGATGCTGTCTGCGCTGAACAACGCGAGCGCCTGGCGGCGCGCAGTGCGCATCTGCTCGCGCAGCGGCAGAAGGTCTTGCGCGGCCTGCTTGATGATCGGCTCGAGTTGCTGCTTCTGCGCGTCGGTCGCTTCGATTTCCACGTAGAGGTGCTTCAGCATGCGCTCGATGCGCGCATCGAGCTCGGCAGGGTCGAGCGGTTCGCTGCCGAAGCGACCACGGTGGGCGAAGGCCTTGAAGCCGATCCCGCCCGCAAGTCCCGCTGCAAAGAGGCCGAACGCGCCGCGCTTAAGCCAGCGTCGACGGGAAGTTTCCCGTGCGGCGTTCGCGCCTTCGGCGCGCTTCGGATCCGGATTTTGAGTCATGACGGTCTCCTGCGTGACCGGACGACGCGAATCGCCGTCCGCAGGGATAATGTCTGGTGACGCCGCTTTGCTTGCTCTCCTCAGCGCTTTAAAGAATGGTAAAGCTCCGCTCAGGCGCGGATGTAGACCCAGCCGCCCTGCAGGCGCTTCACCACCTGGTCGAGTGCGGAGGGCGCAACCTGCACGCCCGTGAGCAGCTCGACCGCGACGCCCTTTTCGCGCAGGCGCTCGATGGTCTGGTGGCAGGCGA
>JAJDNJ010000037.1 GCA_022340705.1 Betaproteobacteria bacterium | reverse complement strand
TTGGGCCCTTCGCGGAAGCAGTCGACCGGACAAACGTCGACGCAGTCGGTGTACTTGCACTTGATGCAGGACTCGGTGACGACGTAGGTCATGGCAGCCTGGTCATAAAAAACATTTCAGCAACAAAGGGTTGCGGACGGGGTGGTGCCAGCTCGCGCGCCGCAGTTGCGTTCCCCGGGGTCGCCCCCATAATAACTAGTGCAGACGGACCGGCTGACCCAGGTTGTGCCGGAACCCGCAGGCTAGACCAAGTCGGCCGACCCATCCAATACCCCGACCAACAAGGCCAGCCCCAGTAGGACCGTCGACCCGTCATACTTTGCCTCTAGAGGAGCCATGAGCAGTTCAAACATCAATCCAGTCACCGACGATACCTTCGAACCCGAAGTGCTGAATTCCGACCTTCCCGTGCTGGTGGACTACTGGGCGGAATGGTGCGGTCCCTGCAAGTCGATCGCGCCGATTCTGGACGAGGTCGCACAGGAATACGACGGTCGTCTGAAGATCGCCAAAATGAACGTCGACGAAAATCAGCAGGTGCCGGCCAAGTTCGGCATCCGCGGAATTCCGACCCTGATGTTGTTCAAGAACGGCAACCTCGAGGCGACGAAGGTCGGCGCGCTGTCCAAGTCACAGCTCACCGCCTTTCTTGACAGCAATATCTAAAGTACTTACCCTGCGCAACCAAGTAGAATAGAACGATCGCGCCGGCAGGAACCGGCGCGGCAAACAGTGAATCCCGGCGCCGCACGCGCGGCGCGCCCCCTGACTCAGAGTTGCAGCCGCAAGGCTGGCCGCCATCGGCCATGCGACGTCGAGCGTGGGCCCGCGCCTGACGCCTCCTGATCCCTAGTGTCGTTCGTTAATTGTCGTTCGTTAATTGCGAGTTGCCTGAAGCCTGCCCACCGCTGATCCGCACGCGGCGCCCGCGTCGCGCCGCCTGCACGCGCGGATTCTTCCCCTCCCACACTTCCCACCGTTGCAGCCATCGCCCATGCATCTTTCCGAACTGAAGACCCAGCACGTTTCCGAGCTTCTCGAGAAGGCGGCTGAGAACGGCATCGACGCCGCGAACCGGATGAGGAAGCAGGATCTCATCTTCGCTCTACTCAAGAACCAGGCGAAGAAAGGCGAGTCGATTTTCGGCGACGGCACGCTGGAGGTTCTTCCCGACGGCTTCGGTTTTCTGCGCTCGCCCGAGACCTCGTACTTGGCGAGCACCGACGACATCTACGTCAGCCCCTCGCAGATCCGGCGCTTCAACCTGCACACCGGTGATTCGATCGAAGGCGAGATCCGCACGCCCAAGGACGGGGAGCGCTACTTTGCGCTGGTCAAGGTCGACAAGGTCAACGGCGAGGCGCCGGAAGCCTCGAAAAACAAGATCCTGTTCGAGAACCTCACGCCGCTACACCCGGACGAGATGTTCAAGCTCGAGCGGGAGATCAAGGCGGAAGAGAACATCACCGGGCGCGTGATCGACATCGTCGCGCCGATCGGCAAGGGTCAGCGCGGCCTGATCGTGAGCCCGCCGAAGGCGGGCAAAACCGTGATGCTGCAGCACATCGCGCACGCGATCATTGCCAACCATCCCGAGGTCGTGCTGATCGTGCTGCTGATCGACGAGCGCCCCGAGGAAGTGACCGAGATGTCGCGCTCGGTGCGCGGCGAGGTGGTGGCGTCGACTTTCGACGAACCGGCGCAGCGCCACGTGCAGGTCGCGGAAATGGTGATCGAAAAGGCCAAGCGCCTGGTCGAGCACAAGAAGGACGTGGTGATCCTGCTCGACTCGATCACGCGGCTGGCGCGCGCGTACAACACCGTAGTCCCGGCGTCGGGCAAGGTGCTCACCGGCGGGGTCGACGCAAACGCTCTGCAAAAGCCCAAGCGCTTTTTCGGCGCGGCGCGCAATGTCGAGGAAGGCGGCAGCCTGACCATCATCGCGACCGCGCTCATCGACACCGGCAGCCGGATGGACGACGTGATCTACGAGGAGTTCAAGGGCACCGGCAACATGGAAATCCATCTCGACCGGCGCATGCACGAAAAGCGCATTTACCCGGCGATCAACGTCAACCGCTCCGGTACCCGGCGCGAAGAGCTGCTGATCGAGGCACCGATCCTGCAGAAGGTCTGGGTCCTGCGCAAGCTGCTCTACCCGATGGATGAGCTCGAGGCGGCCGAATTCCTGATCGACAAGCTGCGCGCGGCGAAGAACAACAACGACTTCTTCGACAGCATGCGGCGCGGCTGACGCCGACGCCCCGGGCGTTGATTAAGTCCTTGATTCGCGTATAATTCGCGCCTTTCCCCAGGGCAGCAGGACGATGAAAGCCAGCATCCATCCCGAATACCAGGCGGTGATCTTTCTGGACACCGCGTCGAACCACGCCATCCTGAGCCGCTCGACCATCGACACCAAGGGCCGCGAGACCATGAAGTGGGAAGACGGCAACGAGTACCCCGTGATCAAGGTCGAGGTCTCCTCGGAGTCGCACTCGTTCTACACCGGCAAGCAGAAGATCGTCGACACCGCGGGCCGCGTGGAGCGTTTCAAGCGCAAGTACACCTCGCGCTCGAAAAAGAAGACCGAACCGGCGGCTTGAGGCCCCGGAAGATTGGATCCAAGGGCGGCTCCGGCCGCCCTTTTGTTTGTGCGCGGCTGCGGCCGCCATTTTGATTACGCGTGCGTGCCGGCGCCGCCCTAGGGCGCTGGCGCCGCGCGAGCCCTTAGAATCCGTGCATGCTGCCCCGTCTGTCGCTCCCGTTGTCGAAGACGATGCTGGCGCTGCTTGCCATCGTCTTCGTGGGTCCCGGGCTGCTGAGCCACGATCCCTGGAAGTCGCTCGACGCGATCACGATCGAGATCGCGCACCAGATGGTGGTGACCGGGGACTGGCTGGTGCCGCGGCTCGCTGGCGAACCGTGGATGTCGCAGTCGCCGCTCTACTACTGGGTCGGTGGTCTGCTCGGAAAGCTGCTCGGTCCTCTGATTCCGTTTCACGGCGCGGTGCGCCTGGCAAGCGCGCTGTTCATGCTGGCCGCGCTCGCCGCCATCTACTTCGCGGCGCGCAGCTGGTACGGCGCGGAGGCCGCGGCGGACCCCGATCCGCAGGCG
Source organism: Betaproteobacteria bacterium (assembly GCA_022340705.1). Lineage (GTDB taxonomy): Bacteria > Pseudomonadota > Gammaproteobacteria > Burkholderiales > SG8-39 > SG8-39. The sequence goes on along the minus strand of JAJDNJ010000037.1, from coordinate 14,404 downwards.
CGACGCGCGCCCGCGGTGGCGGGCATGCTCCTGCTGATCGGCTCGGTCGGGCTGTTCGCGCACGCGCACGAAGCCACGCCGGAGCTCGCGACGCTGGCCGCGGTTGCCGCCGTGCTGGCCGCAGCCGCACATGCGATCGGCGCGCCGCTACGCGCGGGGCTGGGCGCGGGCCTTGCGCTCGGCGCGACCCTGCTCGGGACTGGACCGGTCGTTGCTGCGGCGCTCGGGGTCGCACTGCTCGCGACCTGGCTTGTCAGCCCTGACTGGCGCAACGCGCGGGGCGCGCTGTTCCTGATCGTCACCGCGCTGGTCGCCGCTGCGCTGACTGCGGCCTGGCTCGTTCCGCTTGGCGCACGCGACGCGAGTCTGCTCGAGCAGTGGTGGCATGAATCCGTCATCCCGGAGGGTGAACTGCTCGGGAATCTGCGCTACTACCTGGTGACGCTGAGCTGGTCGTCGTTCCCGTCCTGGCTGTTCGTGCCGTGGACGCTGTGGGTACGCCGCCGGCGGCTGCGCGCCGCCTCGGTCTTTCTGCCGCTGGCCGCGAGCCTTGCGCTGTATTTCGGGCTGGCGCTCGTCGGACCCGCACGCGAGCTGTACGCGATCCTCATGTTGCCGGCGCTCGCACTGCTCGCCGCGCCGGGCGCGCTGACGCTGCGCCGCGGCGCCGCGGCCGCGTTCGATTGGTACGCGGTGATGACCTTCAGTTTTTTCGTGGTGCTGGTCTGGATCGGCTACTGCGCACTCACATTCGGTGTTCCGCGCAAGCTCGCCGAAAACGCCTTCCGCATGGCACCCGGCTTCGTCGAGCGCTTCGATCCGGTCGTGGTCGCCTCGGCGCTGCTGCTTTCGCTCGCCTGGCTCATGTTCCTGTTCCGCGTCCCGCGATCGCGCACCCGCGGCGTGACGCGCTGGGCGGCAGGAATGACCCTGCTCTGGGGCACGTTCGCGACGCTGTACATGCCATGGGCGGATTTCCAGAAAAGCTATCGCGGCGTCGCCTTGCAGCTCAGATCGCAGATCCCGGTCGATGCGCCCTGCGTCTCCGGACGCGACCTCGGCTCGGCGCAGCGCGCGGCATTCAGCTACCTCGTTGACCTGGTCACCGTGCCCTACAACCCACTGCAGCCCGACGCTTGCCCGGTGCTGCTGGTCCAAGGCAGAGCGCAGGACCCGTCCGATCAGTTCGGCGCACAATGGAAAAAGCTCGCAGAGGTCGGTCGGCCGGGTGATCGCTCCGAGCGTTTTCGACTTTATCGCCTGATCCGATGAACACGCAGCCCCCCACCGACGCCACCGCGTGGAACGCGCTCGCCGCGCTCGCCGAGGGCTGGCGCGGCGATGCGCTCAAGCGCGCGCTCGCAACCGATGCGACGCGCGCCGACCGCCTCGCCGCCCAAGGCCCCGGGCTGCACTACACGTTCGCGCGCCAGCGCCTCGACGCCGCCGTGCGCGACCAGCTCGTTCAGCTCGCGCTCGCGCGCGACCTGCCGGCCTGGCGCAGCGCGCTGCTTGCGGGCGAGGCGATCAACGTCACGGAAGGACGTCCCGCCTGGCATACCGCGCTGCGCGCCGGCGCGAGCGCGCCGCCCGAGGTGCAGTCCGCCCAGTCGCAGATGCGGCGCCTCGCCGAGCGCCTGCGCGACGGCGCATGGCTCGGCGCCACAGGCCAGCCGATCGAGCGCATCGTTCATCTGGGCACCGGAGGTTCCGACCTCGGACCGCGTCTCGTCGTCGACGCGCTCGCCGAGTCGGCAAGCGCGCGCCTGCGCGTCGACTTCGCGGCGAACGTCGACCCGCTCGACCTCGACCGCAGGCTGCGCGACGCCGACCCGGCACGCACGCTGTTCGTCGTGGTCTCGAAGACCTTCACCACGCAGGAGACGATGGCGAACGCGCAGGCGGCAAAGACCTGGCTCGCGCAGGGACTGCGGGCGGATGCCAGCCTTGCGCCGCACTTCGTCGCGGTGAGCGCAAACGTGCAAGCCGCGCGCGCCTTCGGCGCCGGCGAGGTCCTTCCCATGTGGGACTGGGTCGGCGGCCGTTACTCGATCTGGTCGGCGGTCGGCTTCAGCGCGATGGCGGCGATCGGCGCCGATGCCTTTGGCGAATTCCTCGCCGGCGCCCGGGACATGGATCTGCATTTCGCCGATGCACCACTCGAGCGCAACGTGCCGGTGCTGCTGGCCCTGCTCGGTATCTGGAACGTCAACTTTCTCGGCGCGGCGACCCAGGCGGTACTGCCCTACGCGACGCCGCTGCGCCTGCTGCCGGCCTATCTGCAGCAGCTGGAAATGGAATCGAACGGCAAGCGCGTCGACCGGGCCGGCCGCAGCGTCGCCTACGCGACCGCGCCCGTGGTGTGGGGCGCCGAGGGCACGGTGGGCCAGCACTCCTTCCACCAGCTGCTGCATCAGGGCACCCAGATCGTGCCGGTCGACTTCATCGTCTTCGACGAAGCGCCGGGCGACCCGGCGCGACGCAGGATTCTCGCCGCGCACGCCGAAGCGCAGGCCGAGGCGCTCGCGCGCGGACAGGACGACCCGGCGCTGCCCGCCTACCGTCGCACCCCCGGCAGCCGGCCCTCGAGTACGCTGCGTTTCGAGCGGCTCGACGCGCGCAACCTGGGCCGGCTGATCGCGCTGTACGAGCACAAGGTATTCACCCAGGGTGTGATTTGGAACATCAACAGCTTCGACCAGTGGGGGGTCGAGCTCGGCAAGCAGCTCGCGAAGGCGCTGCTCGAAAGGGCGCGCGATAGGTCGTAAAGGCGGTTGCGCATTGCGTCGCGCAGTGAGTCGATTGTGGCCGACAATGCGCGCTCGGCCGGACCGCACGAGGCGGCACAGGACAAGGAGGCAGCATGGACCAAGAAACCTTCAATCTCAGCATCCGCAAGTTCCTCAAGATGGTGGGCGTGAACTCGCAGCACGAGATTGAGCAGGCCGTGGGCAAGGCGCTTGAGGCCGGTACGCTCAAGGGCAGCGAGTCAATACCCGCGCGCGTCACGCTGGAAATTCCGGCGCTCGGGCTGAAGGTGCCGTTCGAGGGTGACATCCGGCTAAAATGAGCGGGTCCCGGAGGGGCTTCGCCCGCCGGGTCCGCGTCTGCGCGTTGGACCGTACGCGATCCGACGGTCAACGCGCAGCAATAAGGAGGGCCTTCACCCATGAACAAACCCCGTGAGTTTGATCAGACCGCGCTCGCCGAGCTGCAGGCGCTGCTCGGCGATCGGGTCACGACCTCGTCCGGCATTCGCGAGCATCACGGCAAGGACGAGTCCTACTTTCCCTACGCCGTGCCCGACGCCGTGGTGTTTCCGCACTCGACCGAAGAAGTGCGCGACGTGGTGAACATCTGCCGCCGCCATGGCCTGCCGATGATCGCCTACGGCGTGGGCACTTCGCTCGAGGGCCACGTGCTCGCGGTCAAGGGCGGCGTGACGATCGACCTGTCGCAGATGAACCAGGTCATCGCGGTGCATGAGGCCGACCTCGACGCGGTGGTTCAGGCCGGCGTGACGCGCAAGCAGCTGAACGAGTACATCAAGCACACGGGCCTTTTCTTTCCGGTCGATCCTGGCGCGGACGCGACGATCGGCGGGATGGCGGCGACGCGCGCCTCGGGCACCAACGCCGTGCGCTACGGGACGATGCGCGAGAACGTGATCTCGCTGAAGGTCGTACTCGCCGACGGGCGCGTCATCCAGACGTCGCGTCGTCCGAAGAAATCCGCCGCCGGATACGACCTGACGCGGCTGTTCGTTGGATCGGAGGGCACGCTCGGCATCATCACCGAGGTGACCGTGCGCCTTTACCCGGTGCAGGAAGCGATGTCGGCCGCGGTCTGCGCCTTCGACTCGATCGACGGCTGCACGAACACCGTCATTCAGACGATTCAGGCGGGCATCCCGATCGCGCGCTGTGACATCGTCTGCGACAAGACGATCGCGGCGATCAATTCCTACAAGAAGACGAGCTACCGCGTCGCGCCGACGGTGTTCTTCGAGTTTCACGGCACCGCCGCGTCGGTCGTCGAGCAGGCCGAGGCGGTGCAGGCGATCGCCAAGGAAAACGGCGGGATGGACTTTCAGTGGGCCACGCGCCCTGAGGATCGCAACCGCCTTTGGGACGCGCGCCACGACGCCTACTTCGCCTGTCTGCAGCTGCGCCCGGGTTCGCGCGCAGTCTCGACCGACGTCTGCGTGCCGATCTCGCGCCTTGCCGAATGCGTGCGCGAAACGATGGTCGACATGAAGAACTACTTCGCGCCGGTGCCGCTGCTTGGCCATATCGGCGACGGCAATTTCCACCTCATGCTGCTGGTCGACCCGGACAAGCCCGAGGAAACCGAGATCGCCAAGCAGTTCAACCGGAAGTTGGTCGCGCGCGCACTGGCGATGGAAGGCACCTGCACCGGTGAGCATGGGATCGGCCTGGGCAAGCAGGAGTCGCTGCGCGCCGAGCTGGGAGATGACGTAATCGCGGTGATGCGCGACATCAAGCGCGTGTTCGACCCCGACAACCTGCTCAACCCCGGCAAAGTGGTGCCGATGTCATGAGCGCGGAGGCAAATCTCAAGCGGCTCGGCATCGCGCTCGACCCGGTGACTCCGCCCGTGGCGAACTATGTCAACGCGGTGCGCACGGGAAATCTGTTGTTTCTTTCGGGCAAGGGGCCAGCCGCGGTCGAGGGTCTGCGCCCGCAGGGCAAGCTCGGGCGCGAGTTCGGCGTCGAACAGGGCTACAAGTTCGCGCGCTCGGTCGGCCTCGCCCTGCTCGCGGTCATGAAATCCGAGCTCGGCAGCCTGGACCGCGTCATACGCGTGGTCAAAGTGCTCGGTATGGTCAACGCCGAGCCGGATTTCGGGGATCAGCCGAAAGTGATCAACGGCTGCTCGGACCTGTTCGTCGAGGTGTTCGGCGAGCGCGGCCGGCACGCGCGCTCGGCGGTCGGCATGGGTTCGCTGCCGATGGGCATCCCGGTGGAAATCGAAGTGGTGATTGAGGTGGCGCCGGCACGCCGGTCGGCGTCCAAGCCTGCGCGCGGCGCGAAGAAGCGCGCGGCGACGAAACGCCGACGCTAGATCGACATCGCGCTGCGCCGGTAATAGCGCAGCTCTTCGATCGATTCGCGGATATCCGCCAGCGCCTCGTGCCGTCCCTGCTTGACGAAGCCTTTGGCCAGCTCGGGACGCCAGCGCCGCACCAGCTCCTTCAGCGTCGACACATCGAGATTGCGATAGTGGAAATAGCCTTCCAGGCGCGGCATCCAGCGCGCGAGAAAGCGCCGGTCCTGGCAGATCGAGCTGCCGCACATCGGCGAGGTCGCCGCCGGCACGTGCTCGGCAACGAAGGCCAGCGCGCGCCGCTCGACCTCGGCCTCGTCGAGTTGCGAGGCGCGCACCCGTTCGACGAGCCCGGTCTTGCCGTGCACTCCCTGATTCCAGGCGTCCATCGCGGCAAGCACCTCGTCGGGCTGGTGCACGACGAGCGAAGCGCTTTCGGCGACGACATTGAGGTCCGGATCGGTGATGAGGATGGCGAGTTCCAGGATTCGGTCGGAATCCGGCAGCAGGCCGGTCATCTCCATGTCGATCCAGATAAGATTGTTCGGGTCCTGCGCCACCCCGCCCCTTTTTCTTTATGCACTTGAAATAGCGCGGTATTCTCTCACAGCAGCATGAGTCCGACCGTCTTCGGCATGGTTTTCCTCTGCGCGCTCGCGCTGGCGAGCGCAACTCGCCTGTGGCTTGCCTGGCGCCAGGTGCGCCATGTGCTCGCGCACCGCGGCCAGGTTCCGCCTGCCTTTGCGCAGGTCATTTCGCTCGCCGCGCACCAGAAAGCCGCGGACTACACAATCGCCAAGAACCGGCTCGGCGCGGTCGAGCTGGTCGTCGGTGCACTGGTGCTCGTTGCGCTCACTCTCGGCGGCGGCCTGCAGGCGCTGCTCGATCTCTGGGCACGCGTGTTTACGCCGGGAGGTCTCTGGCACGGGACCGCGTTCATTGCGAGCGTCGTGCTGCTGCTGTCAGTCATCGAGCTGCCCGCGACCGTGTACCGGACTTTCGTGATCGAGGCCCGGTTCGGCTTCAATCGCATGACGCCGGGCCTGTTCGCCGCCGACCTTGCGCGGCACGCCTTGATCGCGATCGTGCTCGGGCTGCCGCTCGTCGTGCTGGTGCTCTGGCTCATGGACCGCGTGGGGTCCGGGTGGTGGCTTGCCGTATGGGCCGTCTGGGCCGGTTTCAACCTCCTTATGCTGCTCATTTACCCGACGTTCATCGCGCCCCTGTTCAACAGCTTCAAGCCGCTCAGCGACGCGGAGCTCGCTGCGCGCATCGAGGCGCTGCTCGCGCGCTGCGGCTTCACCGCAAAGGGTCTCTTCGTCATGGACGGCTCGAAGCGCTCGAGCCATGGCAATGCGTACTTCACGGGCTTCGGCGCCGCGAAGCGCATTGTGTTTTTCGATACCCTGCTCTCCCGGCTCGCGCCGGCCGAGGTGGAGGCGGTTCTCGCTCACGAGCTCGGCCACTACCGACGGCATCATGTCTGGAAGCGGGTCGCGCTCCTGTTCGCGTTCTCGCTCGGTTTGCTCTGGCTACTGGGACAGCTGATCGAAGCGCCGTGGTTCTACACGGGACTCGGCGTCGCGCGTCCGGGCGCCGCGCCGGCGCTGGTCCTGTTCGTGATGGTCGTGCCGGTGTTCAGCTTTTTCCTGCAGCCGCTGGCGAGCCTGCTTTCGCGCCGTCACGAATTCGAGGCCGACGCCTACGCGGCCGCGAACGCGAACCCGCGCGACCTGGTCGCCGCGCTGGTCAAGCTCTACAAGGACAACGCCGCGACACTGACGCCGGACCCGGTGCACTCGGCGTTTTACGACTCGCATCCGCCGGCCGCGACGCGCGTCGCGCGCCTGCTGGCCACGGCGGGATGACGCGACGGGACTCGAACCGGGAGGAAGCGCAATGACCGACCTTGCCAAGAAGCGCTGCGCGCCCTGCGAGGGCGGCGTGGCACCTTATGCGCCAGAAGAAGCGCAGGCGATGCTCAAGCAGCTCAAGGGCTGGATCATCGAGGACGGGAAGCTGGTCAAGCTGTACCGGTTCATCAACTACTACCAGACAACGGCCTTCGTCAACGCGCTCGCCTGGGTGTCGCACCGCGAGGACCATCATCCCGAGCTCGTGGTCGGATACAACCAGTGCCGTGTCGTCTACTGGACGCACGCGATCGACGGGCTTTCAGAAAATGACTTCATCTGCGCCGCCAAGTGCGACGCGCTGTTTGCCCTTTGAGCACCCTGCGCGGCGACGTCGTCGCGGGCTACGGACGTGACACTCTGGTACGCAGCGACGAGGGCGAGACGCTGCGTGCGCGGACGCGCAAGCGCAGCCTGCAAGCCGTTTGCGGCGACCGCGTGCAGCTCGAGCCCTCGGGCCGCGGCCACGCGATCATCGTCGAGATCGAACCGCGCCGCACGGTCTTCGCGCGCGCGAGCGCACGGCGCACCAAAATACTCGCTGCCAACGTAAGCCAGGTGGTCATCCTGGTCGCTTGCGAGCCGAGCTTCTCGGACGAGTTGCTCGCGCGCGTGCTGGTCGCGGCTGAACGCGCCAGCCTGCCTGCGCTGATCGCGCTCAACAAGGTCGACCTCGCCGAGCGGCGCACGGAGGCGCTCGCGCAGCTCGCGCCGTTCCGCGGCCTCGGCTATCCGGTCGTCGAGCTTGCCGCGCGCATCGATCCGGAACCGCTGCGCGTCTATCTGCAGCGCCAGCGCAGCGTGCTCGTCGGCCAGTCGGGAATGGGCAAGTCGACGCTGGTCAAGGCGCTCGTGCCCGATGCGCAGGTGCGCATCCAGGAAATTTCGACCTTCCTCGATGCGGGTCGCCAGACGACAACCGCGGCGCGGTTCTACCCGCTCGATGCCGTGAGTGAGCTCGTCGACACGCCGGGCGTATCCGAGTTCGGCCTTGCCGATCTTTCGGCGGCAGAGATCGCCGCCGGGTTCCGCGAATTTTCGCCTTACGCCGGGCACTGCCGGTTCACAGACTGCCGCCATCTCGCCGAGCCGGACTGCGCGCTCGCCGCGGCGGCCGAAGCCGGCCGTATCCATCCGCGCCGGCTCGCTCTGTACCGGCGCATCCTGGGCGACGCAGCGCCAGGCGTCGGGGCGCGACGCCGCCGGAGCGCGGCATGAAGCGCATTCTCAGTTCGCACGACTTGATCAGCGTGCACCATGCGCGCAACCTGCTCGAGGCGGCAGGGATCGCCGCGGTGGTGCGCAACGAGCTACTCTCCTCGGCGATGGGCGAACTGCCGCCGGTCGAGTGTCAGGCCGAGCTCTGGGTGATCGACGAGGTCGAGGCCGACCGTGCCGAACGGATCCTGCGCGAAGGCCGGCTTCCGCAAACAGCCGACGCACACAGCTGGCGCTGCCCGAGCTGCGGCGAGACGCTCGAAGCACAGTTCACGCAATGCTGGCGCTGCGGAACGACGCGCGCCGCGGAGTCGCCGCTCAGCTGACGAGGTGCCCGATGCTGAGGAGCACGAGCACGACGATCCAAACGACGAGCGCGCGCCAGAGAAGATTGACTGTTGCATCAAGGAAGCGGCCGTCGGCGGCATCTCCCAGACCGAGGTCGGGGCGCGCAACGACGCCCTCCGGCGTCTGCACCGCCATTCCCAGGCGAACGCCCATCGCGCCCGCCGCGGCGGAGAGCAGGATGCCCTCATTCAGCGCGGCCCACTCGCGCGCCTGCGTGCGCCAACAGTAGACGGCGTCCTCGAAGTCTCCGACCACGGCGAAAGCGCTGGCCGAAAGGCGCACCGCGGGCCAGTCGAGTACGAATGCGGCGCGGCGCGCGAAGGCGCCGAACTCGCTCGTCCCCCCCCAGCGCCGGGCGAGCGCAACCGCCAGGCGGTACAGGATCGCGCCGCTCGGACCCGGCAGCAGCACGTACCAGAGCATCACGCCGAAGACGTGGCGATGCGATGCGATCAGCGCCTCCTCGATCGTGAGGCGGATCACCTCCTCGCGTTCCCTGTCGGGAACGGTCTCTTCGCGCCAGGCGCCGATCAGCTCCCGCGCGCGATCGACGTCGCCGGTCTTGATTGCAGACTGAATCAGCGTGAACTCGTGGCTGAATCGACGGAAGCCGAGCGTGAGGTAGAGCACGCCGACGTCAAACAGGAATCCAAGCAGCCCGCTCCAGGCCGAGAGCGCCGCATGCAGCACGACCGCGAGCACGCAGGCCGGCACGACCGCGAGCAGCCAAGCGAGCAGGCCCTGCGATGTGCCGCCCCCGAGGCTCCGTTCGAGCGCCGCTGCGCCGCGCGTGAGCGCCTCGCGCAGCGCTCTGCGCTCGCCGACCGGCCGCCATTGCTCGAGCAAAAGCGCCAGGATGATCGCGAGTACATGCATAGGAAGACCGCTGCCGAAGCTCGGGGGAAGATAGCACACTCGTCTCGCCGGAGCGGCCTCTGGCCCTAGAATGCCTTGGTGAAGATCACCCCGCCGTTCGGCTACGACGAGATCGTTCCGCTGCGCCGCGAGCATCGCGTGCTGATGCCAACATCGGGCAGCACGCCGACGTTCTGTCGCAGACTGAACGCGATCGCGGTCTCGGCGGCAGAGTTTCCCATTGCCGGACGCGACTATCCGCTCGTTTTCGCGAGCCTAGACAGCGGGCAGAGCTACGCCCCCGTCGCCGTGCTCGGCCTGACGCAAGGCTCGAATCTGTTCGTCGACCCGAATGGCAGCTGGGATCCATCGACCTACCTGCCGGCGTTCGTGCGGCGCTACCCGTTCTGTATCTCGAAGCTGTACGTGGACGGCGCGCCGGCGAGCGAGCGGGTGGTCTGCGTGGCGCAGGCCTACGTCGACCCGGCGGGTATTCTGCTGTTTGATGCGCGCGGTAGACCGAGCCCGCGCTGGGAGCAGCTCGAGCGCCTCCTCGCGCAGTACGAAGCCGATCTCGACCGCACCGCCGATCTGTGCGCGGCGCTTGCACGTCTCGACCTGCTCACGCCGTTCAGCATGCAGGTAGTCGATGGTCGGAAAAAGGTCGAACTGCACATGGGGGGGATGTACCGTGTCGACGAGCCGCGCCTGCGCGAGCTGCGTCCGGCGAGCCACAAGGCTCTGGTCAGCAAGGGCTACATGGGCTCGATCTACGCCCATCTGCATTCCCTGGAGAACTTCTCGCGGCTCTACACGCGCCAGCTGCGCGCGCAGCCAAGGGGTCAGAGTTCGGCAAACACCAGCTGACGGTAGAGGTTGACGAGCATGGCCGCTGTGGCGCCCCAGATGTAGTGCTCGCCGTAGGGCATCGCGAAGTAGCTGATCATGCGACCCTGAAACGCGCGCTGGTGGCGCTGATGATTGCGCGGATCGAGCAGGAACGACAGCGGCACCTCGAAGACTGCGTCGACCTCCTGCGCGTCCGCCTGAATTGTGAACGGCGGCGAGATGACGCCGACCATCGGACTGATGCGATAGCCGGTGCGCGTGTGGTATTCGGGTAGCGTTCCGATCAGCTGGATCTGCTCGGGCGCGATCCCGACCTCCTCCTGCGTCTCGCGCAGAGCGGTCTGCGCGGGGCCCGCATCCTGAGGCTCGACGCGCCCGCCAGGGAAGCTGATCTGCCCCGAATGGGCGCGCAGATGCGCGGTGCGCCGGGTAAACAGCACCGTGAGCGATTCGCGATGCGCGATGATCGGCACGAGCACCGACGCCGGCGTCAAGGCGGTGCGCTCGCCGGAGGCGCCCAGGTCGCCGGCGAGCGCCTGTGCGGCAGGCGCAGCCGCCCCCAGGCGGCGACGGATTTCGTCGAGATCGAGGTCGACCGATGCGGGCGGCTCACCCGCGCGCTGATGCGTCAGGATCGCGCGCATGCACGATTGTGCCCGCGCGGGCGCCGCCGTGCGAGCACGGCGGCGCGCCTGCTCAGGGAACGAGAATCGTCTGGCCGGTCGTCTTGCGCCCTTCGAGATCGGTGTGCGCCTTGGCCGCGTCGGCGAGCTTGTAGCGCGCGGTGATGTCGACCTTGACCTTGCCGGACAGAACGATGTCGAACACGTCCTTGGAGGTCGCCTCGAGATCCTGGCGCGAGGCGATATAGGTGACCAGGGTCGGGCGGGTGATGTACAGCGAACCCTTCTGCGCGAGGATGCCGAGATTCACCGGCGGCACCGCGCCAGAGGCGTTGCCGAAGAGCACCATCAGGCCGCGCGGCTGCAGGCAGTCGAGAGACCCGTCGAACGTGGTCTTGCCGACCGAGTCATAGACCACTGGCACGCCCTTGCCCCCCGTGATCTGCTTGACCCGCTCGACGAAGTTCTCCTTGTTGTACAGGATCGTGTGATCGCAGCCGTGCGCCTTCGCCAGCGCGGCCTTCTCCTCCGAGCCGACGGTGCCGATCACGGTCGCGCCGAGCGCCTTGAGCCACTGACAGGCGAACAGCCCGACGCCGCCGGCCGCGGCGTGGAACAGCACCGTGTCGCCGGCCTTCACCGTGTAGGTGCGCCGGATCAGGTACTGCACGGTCATGCCCTTGAGCATCAGCGTCGCCGCCTGCTCGTCGGTAATGCCGTCGGGAACCTTCACAATGCGGTCCGCGGGCACGTTACGAGCCTCGCAGTAGGAACCGATCAATCCGGTGTAAGCGACCCGATCGCCCTTCTTGAGCCCGGTCACGCCCGGGCCGACGGCATCGACCACGCCGGCGCCCTCGTTGCCCGCGGTGGCGGGCAGCTGCATCGGGTACAGCCCGGAACGCTGGTAGGTGTCGATGAAGTTGATGCCGATCGCCGTGTGCCGGATACGGATCTGCCCCGCTTCCGGCTCGCCGACCGCGACATCCTCGACCTTCAGGACCTCCGGTCCGCCGGTCTTATGAAAACGCACCGCTTTTGCCATGGCTGCCTCCTCTGATGGATTGTGTGTCTGGTGACCGACTGCCTGCGCCGCCCGCCTCTCGCGCCGGCGGCGCGCGCTATCTCGATTTCGTGTCGCCGTCGTCCTTGTCCTTGCGCCCGGCCTTTTCCTGCTGCTCCACGCTCTGCATCGCGCGCTGCAGAACCGTCCACGGCCAGAGCATCGCCTGCGCGGCCGCCTCGCCGCTCGCGCCGTCCGGCTTCACGCCCTCACGCCCGGTGGCGCCCGGCGGCCGTCCCGCCGCCTGCATGGCCTCGAGGGCGGCCTTCTGCACCTCGAGTCCCGAGACGGCCATGCGCACCATGTTCAGGTTCATCGACAGCCAGCCCTCGATCGAGCGCAGATCGGCGATGCGCTTTTCGATCTCGCGGGGGTCCAGCGTCGGCATCGCCATGCCGGGCACCGGCAGGCCGAGCGGCCCCCAGAGTTTACGAAACATCTCGAACGGGTCCTGCGGCTGTTTCGCATCGGCCATGCTGCCTCCGCTCACGGATCTTCAAAGAACGTACGCACGTCGTCGCTGCGGGCCATCGTATCCTGGTATCCGAGATCGATGAGGGCGCGACAAAAACCCTCTTCGAAGAGCAGGTAGCTCGCAAGGTTCGAACCAGAACGGCTCAGCGCGCCGGTCGGGCGCAGAATGAAGCGTACCGTACGCGGCAGCTCGTGCAGAAACCGCGCCGCGACGCGCTCGATCGACTGCGAGGGCGACAGGAACAGCACCTTGACCGGGCGCAGCGCAATCTTTCCCGAGGCCCGCGTCTCGGGCGGCACCACGCTCAGCGTGCGGTTGATGCGCTCGAGGCGCTCGAGATCGACCATCAGCGTGTCGAGAAAGATGCTGTTCAGGGCATGGCCCGCGATCTGGGCGAGCGAGGGGTACACGCTCGAGCGCGCGCGCGCCAAATCGTCGCCCTGGCGTCCGGTGCCGACGATGAACACGCGGTCGGCGCCCAGGTGCAAGGCGGGGCTGACCGGCGCGATCTGACGCATCGAGCCGTCGCCGAAGTACTCGCGGTGCACCTTCACCGCCGGGAAGATGAACGGCAGCGCCGCCGAGGCGAGCAGATACTCGACCTTGAGGGTGACCGCGGCACCGATGCGCTGACGCCGCTCCCAGCCTTCGACGCCGGCACCCCCCTGATAGAAGGACACGCTCTGCCCAGAGGTGTAGCCCGATGCGGTGACGCAGACCGCATAGAGCGCGCCCGCGTCGATGTTCGCCTGAATGCGCTCGAAGCGCAGGAGCCGGTCGATGGTCTCGCGCAGCGGACTGTTGTCGAGCAGCGAAATCGGATTGCGGCGCGTCAGCAGCATCATCGAGGCGAGCCAGCGCGCGCCACTGCCCATGATGTGCGCAACATCGGTGCGATAAATGCGCTCGCAGCGCATCGTTTCCCAGGTCTGGACCAGGTTGTCGACCGCCGCCGAGAAGTCATCGGCCTGAGCCGCCAGGCTCGTCGCATTGACCGCGCCGGCGGAAGTTCCGCAGACGATCGGGAACGGATTTGCCTGCGGCGCATCGAGCAGCTCGCGCACCGCCTTGAGCACGCCGACCTGGTAGGCGGCACGCGCGCCGCCACCGGTGAGCACCAGCCCGGCGCGTCCCGGCCGTGCAGCGGCCTGCGCGGGGGCCTGCGTTCCGGCTGCCGCAGTCATCTGCGCGTGCGCATCCCGCCTAGAACAGGCTGCTCTGCTCGTGCCCGCGCGGTGCGTTTGCGTCGACCACCGCGAGCGCGGTCATGTTGGTGATGCGCCGCGCGGTGGCCGACGGCGTCAGGATGTGCACGGGCCGTGCCGCGCCGAGCAGGATCGGCCCGATGGTGATGTTGTCGCCTGCGGCGACCTTGAGCAGATTGAACGCGATATTCGCCGCATCGAGCGTCGGCATGATCAGCAGATTGGCTTCGCCCTTGAGCAGGGAATTCGGAAACCTGGTCAGCCGGATCCGGTCGGACAGCGCGGCATCGCCCTGCATTTCGCCGTCTACCTCGAGCTCCGGCGCGCGCTCGGCGAGCAGCTGGCGCGCACGCTGCATCTTGCGTGCGGACGGCAGATCGACCGAGCCGAAATTGGACGCCGAGAGCAGCGCCGCCTTCGGCACGATTCCGAGGCGACGAATCTCCTCCGCCGCGAGCAGGGCCATTTCGGCCAGCGCTTCCGCGTCCGGATCCTGCGAGATGTAGGTATCGCAGATGAACACCGTGCGCTGCGGAAGCAGCAGCGCGTTCATCGCCGCAAAGCCGCGCAGCCCGGCGCGCAAGCCGATCACATGATCGACCACTGTCAGGTGTGAGCTGTACGTGCCGGTCACGCCGCACAACATTCCGTCGGCCTCGCCCATGTGCACCAGCATCGCGCCGATCAACGTCGAATTCAGGCGCATCTCGAGACGCGCATGCTCGGGGGAAACGCCCTTGCGCTCGGTCAGCCGGTGGTACGCCATCCAGTAGTCGCGGTAGCGCGGA
>JAJDNJ010000002.1 GCA_022340705.1 Betaproteobacteria bacterium | reverse complement strand
GCGCAGAAGCTCTCCGAGACGGTCATGCTTGGCGGCAGCGGTGGGCATCCGGGCGGCACGCTGGCGCTCGACGCGGGCGAGAAGCCGATGCTCGGGCGCTACCAGGTCGAAAAGGAGCTCGGCAAGGGCGCGATGGGCGTGGTCTACCTCGGGCGCGACCCGAAGATCGGGCGCGTGGTGGCGATCAAGACGATGGCGCTGTCGCAGGAGTTCGAGGTGGACGAGATCGACGAGGTCAAGGAGCGCTTCTTCCGCGAGGCGGAGACCGCGGGACGGCTGTCGCATCCGAACATCGTCACGATCTACGACGCCGGCGAGGAGCACGACCTGTGCTACATCGCGATGGAGCTGCTCAAGGGCGAGGACCTCGCGCCTTTCACCAAGCCCGACCACCTGTTGCGCATCGACAAGGTGATCTCGATCGTCGCGCGCGTGGCCGACGCGCTCGGCTACGCGCACAAGCAGGGCGTCGTGCATCGCGACGTGAAGCCGGCGAACGTGATGTACGACCCGGAGGGCGACGCGGTCAAGGTCACCGACTTCGGCATCGCGCGCCTGACCGACAGCTCGAAGACCAAGACCGGCATGGTGCTCGGCACGCCCTCGTTCATGTCGCCCGAGCAGCTCGCCGGCAAGAAGATCGACGGGCGCTCGGACCTGTTCTCGCTCGCCGGCACGCTCTACCAGCTGCTTTGCGGCCGGCTGCCCTTCGAGGGCGAATCGATGGCGCAGCTGATGTACAAGATCGCGAACGAGATGCCGCCCGATCTGCGCACGATCAACCCGAGGGTGCCGCCCGGGCTGGTCGCCTTCATCGCGCGCGCGATGGCCAAGGATCCCGATCAGCGCTTTCAGAGCGGAGAAGCCTTCGCGCAGGCGCTGCGCGCCTCGCTGACCGCGGGCGGCGGCGCGGCGCGGCCGGCCCAGCCCGTACAACCCGCGCAGCCGGCCCAGCCGCAGACGACCCCGTCCGCCCCGTCGCAGGCGAGCGGACCGTTGGAGCGCACGCAACCGCTGGAACGAACGCAGCCCGTGGATCGAACGCAACCGCTGTCGCCAGGCTCGACAAAGCCGTCGGGTGGCAGCGACGGCGGCCTCGACATTGAACTCTGACGCGAGTCATGCAACCGAACCGCGCAGCAGAGATCGCGAGCTATTGCCGAGCCGAAGCGCCGGCCGCGACTGGGACGCGCGCGGGCGCGCGGCGATCGGAACGCGCGCGATGAACCTGACCGAGGTCCTCGAGATCAGCAGCTGCACCGATCCCGGCATCGTGCGCCCGCACAACGAGGACTCGGTGGCGGCGGATCCCGCGAATGGACTCGTCGTGCTGGCCGACGGAATGGGCGGCTACAACGCGGGCGAGGTCGCGAGCGGCATGGCGACCACGGTGATCAAGGCGGAGGTTGCGCAGATCCTCGGCAACGTCGAGCCGCACCTGGTCGACGAGAAGACCAACAAGGTATTCGCCGAGCTGATCCTGCGCGAGCAGATCCGCAAGGCGAATGCCTCGATCTACCAGGCCGCGCAGACCCAGTCGCAGTACGCCGGCATGGGCACCACGCTGGTGGTGTGCCTGTTCTATGACAACCGCGTGATGGTCGGCCACCTCGGAGACTCGCGTCTGTACCGCCTGCGCAAGAAAAAGCTCATGCAGATCACGCGCGACCATTCCCTGCTGCAGGAGCAGATCGACGCCGGCCTGATCACGCCGGAACAGGCCAAAACGGCGGCCCACAAGAACCTGGTGACCCGTGCGCTCGGCATCGATCCGGGAGTCGAGCCCGAGCTGCACGAGTACAACACCGAGCCGGGCGACATCTACCTGCTCTGCTCCGACGGGCTGTGCGACATGGTGAGTGACGAGGACATCGCGCTCACCCTGAAAGCCCTCGGCCGGCACCTCAATCTTGCGACGCAGCAGCTCGTGCAAATGGCCAATGACGCCGGGGGGCGGGACAATGTTTCGGTTATACTCGTGCGCATCCTGCGGGAATACCCGGCCGCGCGCGGAGTCGTAGGCAAGTTCTTTGCGTGGTTAAAATAGTCCCCAAGGATCCGCTATGGCGAAACTGATACTCAGCATGGATGGGCTGGTGCTCAAGGAGATCCCCTTGAGCAAGGAACGGACCACCATCGGCCGCAAGCCGTCGAACGATATTCAGATCGACAACCTTGCGGTGAGTGGCGAGCACGCCGTGATCGTGACCATCATGAACGATTCGTTCCTCGAGGACCTGGGCAGCACCAACGGGACAATCGTCAACGGCAACCCGATCAAGAAGCACTTCCTGCAGAACAACGACGTCATCGAGCTCGGCAAATACAAGCTCAAGTTCCTGGCCGAGCCCGGCGTGCAGCCCGCGGCATCGGCGGCGGACTTCGAAAAGACCATGGTGCTGCGGCCCTCGGCAATGAAGGCGGTCGCCGAGCACGCGCGCCCGCCGGCCGCGGGCGGCACCGCCCAGTCGGCAGAACAGGCGCGCGCGACCGCGGCGCGCCAGGCAGCCGGCGCTGCGGCAAGCGCAGGCACCCTGGCGAAGGACACCACGGGCACCCTGGCGAAGGACACCACGGGCACCTTGGCGAAGGACACCACGGGCAATGTGGCGAAGGACGCCACCGCGCCGGGCGCTTCGCCGGCAGGCGGCGCGGCCCAGGCGGCGGCGCCCTCTGGCCCGACGACAACTTCTCCTGGCGGCGCGGCGGCGGCTCCGGCTGGCGCGCCGGTGGCGCCCAAGCCCGCGCATCTGCTCGGCGCGATCCAGATCCTGTCCGGCTCGAACGCGGGCAAGGCGCTCGAGCTGGTCAAGCCGCTCACCACGCTCGGCAAGCCGGGCGTTCAGGTGGCGGTGCTTACCCGCCGTCCGCAGGGCTATTTCATTACTCATGTCGAGGGCGCCAAGCAGCCGAGCGTGAACGGTCAGTCGATCGGCACCGCGCCGCACGCGCTCAAGGATCATGACGTGATCGAGCTCGCGGGCGTGAAGATGGAATTCTTCGTCAAGGGCTGACCCGGGGGCCCGCGTTACTCCCCTGACGCCTGACGCGGCCCCCCCTCGGCGCGAGCGAGAGACCGCGTGAAGCCTCTGCTGGTTCGTTTCGCGATCGGTCTTGCGATCGCGCTGTTCTTCATCGGCCACGCTGCGCGGCTCTACCAGGTCGGGCTGATCTCTCAGCTCGACAACATCATCTACGACACGCGCATGCGCCTGACGATGCCCGGCGGCGTCGACCAGCGCATCGTGATTCTGGACATCGACGAGAACAGCCTGCAGGAGGTCGGCCGCTGGCCCTGGCCGCGCGACGTGATGGCGCGCATTCTGGTCACGCTGTTCGACAAGTACCAGATCGCGCTGGTCGGTTTCGACGTGGTGTTCGCGGAAGCCGACTATTCGTCGGGCATCCGCAGCCTGGACGCCATGGCGAAGGGCGCGCTGCGCGACGACGCGCAGTTCCAGGCGGACTATGCGCGTCTGCGGCCCTCGCTCGACTACGACGGGCAGTTTGCCAAGGCGATGGAGGGCCGACCGGTGATCCTCGGCTACTACCTGAGCAGCGAGGAGCAGGCCAAGCGCATCGGCACGATCCCGCCGCCGGTGCTGCCGAAGGGAACCTT
>JAJDNJ010000298.1 GCA_022340705.1 Betaproteobacteria bacterium | reverse complement strand
CCGCCCGCGCTCGTACCAGCGTGACATCAGCTCCATCGCGACCCACGCAGCCCCCGCGCAGGCGATGAGCGACCATTCAGCGGCTTGCCAGCCGGCAGCATCGACGATCAACGCGAACAGGGTGGGTGAGGCCGCGGTGACGAGCAGCACCGGCGTGGCGAGGACGCCGAGCACGGCGCCGTAGCCGGTGGCGCCGAACAGCGCAAGCGGCACCGCACCGCGCACGATGGTGATCACCCCTTGGGACGCACCCATCAGCACGGTGAACAAAACGATCGCGGCGAGATTGCCGCCGGACAGGAGCAGGGTAACGAAAGACAACGGCAACACGCCGATCGCGATGCGTGCGATGCTGATTGCGCGCAGATTGCGCCCGAACACGATCTCGACCAGACGCCCGCCGAACTGGGCGAAGCCCTTCATCGAGGCAACCCAGACCGCAGCGGCAGTCGCGAGCCCGGCCGCTTCGAGCAGCGGGACGAGCTGAACCGTAACAATGCCGAACACGTAAGCGTTCAGCGACATGATGAGCGCGAAAAGGGCGATCGCGATGCGCCGCTTGCCTGCTTCAAGCGGCGGTCCGTCGTGCCCAGTCTGACCTACGCTCGCGCTCGAATCTTGCGCGTGCGGGTGCGCGCGCTCGCGCCGCGCCAGGCCGATCCAGTGTAGCGGCAGGCAGACGGCGAGATTGATCACGGCGAACAGCTCGAGCGTCGCGCGCCAGCCAACGGCCTCGTTCAGGTAGTGGCCGACGACCCAGAACACGGACGAGGCGAACGCCCCGAACAGTGTCAGATAGGAAATCGCGCGCCGGCCGCGCGAGGGCACGACCTGCACCAGCGCCGCCATCGCTGCGTCGTACAGGCACAGCCGCATGCCGAGGCCGAGAAAAACCCAGGCGGCAAGGTAAGCCTCTTGGCCGGACACATGCGCGAGCAGATACAGGCCCGCAGAGACGAGCAGCGTGCCGAGCGACATCACGCCACGCGCGCCATAGTGATCGATCGCGCGTCCGACCCAGGTCGAAACGAAGCCCATCGCGAGCAGCGCAACGGTGAAGCCAAAGTAGATCAGGCTTCGGCTCCAGCCGGTGTCGTCGGCGATCGGTCCCGCGAGCACGCCAAGGCAGTAGTAGCTCGTGCCCCAACCGGTGATCTGGGTGATGCCGAGCGCACAGACCGCGGCGAACATCGGATCGGCGATGCGCGCGCGCCAACCCGGTGCGACGGCGACGTTCGGCGGCGAGGACATGGGGCGGCATCATCGCTCCGCGCGGAGCGCGGCGTGGAGGCCGTTTCGCAGCGGCGCCGCCGCGCCTAGACCACCGGTTTCAGCCAAGTGACCGGCTTGCCGAGCTGCTTCGAGAGCGCCTTGGCCTCCGGGTCGGCGAGCGCCGCCTCGCGCGCCCGGCGGATTGCTGCAGCTTGCTCGCGCGCATCCGCGGTCGGCGGGTTGTCGACCAGTGCGTCGAGAATCGCGAGAAAGTTCGCCTTCCCGCGTCGATGGGTCTCGCCGTACCCCTTGAGCACCCCGGCGCAGGCGGCGATCTCGAACGCAAGCGTACTGTCGCGCGCCTCGGCCTCGCGCAAGGCCGCCAGCCAGCGCTCGATCAACGCCTGCTCGTCGGCATAGCGCATGCTGCGCGGGCGCCAGGGCTTGAGCCAGGCGAGCGCGCGCACCATGAGGTAGCCGAGCACGCTCGAAGTCTTGACGTGCATGCCGACGTTGTAGGCATCGAGCTTGCCGCGCTGCTCAGCCCAGGCGAGCAGCCGGCGCCCGAGAGAAACCGGCAGCAGCGAGGCGAACTCCTCGATCCCGGGCTTCAGGTAGTCGATCACGACCACCGGCTCGTTGTCTTTTGCGCCGACTTCGCGCCGCACGCGCGAGAAGCGGCTCGCGCGCGACTTGAGATCGGCAACGCGGATGATGTCTTCGTAGCTCATCCAGAGCGCGAGCTGGCGCGCGATTTCGGCGGCGAGCGCCGGATCGGATGCGCCCACAGTTGTCAGGCGGTCGCGATAGAGCTGCGCGTACGATTCGCCCTGGTAATCGCGCAGGCGCGCGACGCCGAGGTCGACGATTTCCTGGAGCTCGGTCGCGCGCTTGGTGGGGGGCGGCTCGGCCGGCGCGGCGCGCGTCCCCGCCGCGATCTCGTATCCGGCGCCAAAGCCGCGCAGGCTCGCATCGGCACCACGCCCGCCGCGGCGGATCGCCGCTTCGCAGACTTCGCGCGGCAGCGGCAGCGCGCCCGAACCGATCATCGCGCCGAAGAGCACCGCATTGATCACCGTGCCGTGTTCCTGCGCGAGCGCGCGCATGTCGAACAGCACTGCCTTTTTCGCCAGGCGCTGCGCGGCCTCGCGCACCCGCGATGCGTCGAAGCGCCCGTCGCCCATCTGCATCTTCTCCATCGTCGCGAAAATGCGGTGCGTGGAGGCGATGAGCGTTGTGCGCTCGGGGCTGACGAAGCCGTTCTGCAACGCGCGCCCAGCCTCGATGAATTCGGAGGACACCATGACATCGACATTGCCAGGCGAGGGCGTGAGCGCCATCACCGGCTCGCGCCCTGCGAGCAGTTCGCGCTTTGCCGGGTAGATCTCGAGATAGTAGGTCGTTGCGCCGGTGCGCTGCGCGACGCCCGGAATGGAGGTGCTCTGCGCAGGGAAGCCGCAGGCGCTCGCCGCATCGATCAGCCAGTCGGCCATCACCCCGCCGCCTTCGCCGCCGAGCGCGGCGATCAGGATCGTGAGGGTGCGTTCCGGTAGGTTCGAGCTCATGCCAGCCAGCCTCTGACGGTGGCGCGCAGACCGGCGAGGAGCCGGTCCCAGGCGCCCGGGTTCTGGATTACTTCGGCGCGGTAGAAGGACGGGCAGAGCACGGCGGCATGGGCGTTCTCGCCGCACAGGCCGCAGCCCACGCAGCCCTCGATCACGGTGGCGACCGGGTCGCGGCGCAGCGGATCGGGATTGTCCTTGACGGTGAGCGTCGGGCAGCCCGAGAGCCGGATGCAGGAATGGTCGCCCGTGCAGGTATCCTCGTCGACGCCGTATTTGACACGCACCAGGCGCTCGCCGGCGGCGAGCGTCCGGGCGCTCCCCGGGCGGATGCGGCGCTGGCGCTCGAGCTGGCATTCGCCCTCGGCGACGATTACCTTGAGCCCCTTCTCCTCGGTCGTCATTGCCTCCTTGAGCGCCTTGGCGACCTCGCCGACGCGGTAGTTGTCGACCGTGCGCAGCCATTCGACGCCGAGCCCGCGCAGCGTCTTTTCGATGCGGCGGTCGGCGTGCACCGCGCTGTCGGCGTCGGCCATTGCCTTCGCATCCTTGTCCGGAGACGAGATCACTTCCTGGGTTCCGGTGGCCGAGGTGTAGCCGTTCTTCATCACGACCAGCACGCCATCGCCCTTGTTGAGCAGGTTCGACGCGGCCCCCGAGAGCAGCCCGTTGTGCCAGAAACCGCCGTCGCCCATGATCGCGAGCGGCCTGCGCGTCTGCATCGGGCGCACGCCTGCGCTCGAGGCGAGACTCATGCCGTAGCCGAGGATCGAATTGCCCATCGAGAACGGCTCGAAGGTGGCGAACGCATGACAGCCGATGTCCGCCGCGATATGTGGCTTGCCGACGTCGCGCGAGGCGAGGGTGATCGCGGAAAACACCGGTCGCTCCGGACAGCCGATGCAGAAGGTCGGCGGGCGCGGCGGCAGCGGCGCGGTGAGCGCCGCGGTAGCGTCCGTTTTCGTCTGCGCGACCTTTTCCAGCCAGCGCCTGCCCGCCGTCGGATCCAGATCCGGGGCGTGTGCGCGGAGGAACTTGATCAGTCCGCTCACCATCACCTCGACGGTGTATTCGCCCGCGAGCTGCAGCAAGTCCTTGCCGTGCAGCCGCGTCTGCAGGTCGGCGCGGCGCAGCTGCGTGGCGATGTCCTGCTCGATGAACTCGGGCATGCCCTCCTCAATCACGAGCACGGCCTGTTTGCTCGCGCAGAAGGCGCTGATCTCTTCGGGCACCAGCGGGTAGACGACGTTGAGC
>JAJDNJ010000285.1 GCA_022340705.1 Betaproteobacteria bacterium | reverse complement strand
GACGCAGCCAGCGGCCCGTCGCCTGGTTCAACGCCCATGTCGTCTGCGCCTGCCTGGGCAGCGTCCTGATCGCGGTGCATTCTGCGGGTCATCTGGGGCGCCCGCCCGCGGTGCTGCTGCTCGCGCTCGTCGCGCTCGCCGCGCTCGGCGTCTGGGCGCGGCTGCGCGCGGCGCGCCTTCTCGCAGCGACCTTCGGCACGAAAGTCGCCACGTTCTCCCCGCCGGATGCGGCGACGCGCGCACGTCTTGCCCGCATCGTGGAGCGCAAGCGCGCGCTGCTGCCGGTGCTTGACCCAGGGGCAAACGAGGGCACTTTCTCGGTGACGCTGCCACTCCTGCTGCGCGCGCCGGGTGCGGCGCTCGCCTACCGAGGGCTCGAACGCGAGGAGGCCCGCCTGCTCGGAACGCGGGGCGCAGTCGCGATGACGCAGGCCTGGTGGCGCCCGCTGCACATCGCGATCGCCTGGGCGTTCGTCGCCGGCGTGGCGGTTCATGTCGCCACCGTGACCTTCTTCGCCGGCTACGTCGCGGACTACGGTCCGATCGGCTGGTGGCATCTCACGGCCTGGTGACGTGGGCGTTGCCATGAGTGCCGTCCCGAATTCGTCCGCTGCCGCGCGCCTCGCGCTGCTGATCGACACCGAGCGATGCACCGGCTGCAAGAGCTGCGAGGCGGCCTGCAAGCAGGAGCACCGCCTGGGGCCCGGCGAAAGCCGCAACAAGGTGCTCTGGCTGGAAGAGCCGCGCGACGCCGGACTCTCGTTCCTCACGCTGACCTGCCAGCACTGCGAGCGCCCCGCCTGCCTGCGCGCCTGCCCGGTCAACCCCAAGGCGATCGAAAAGGATCCTTTGACAGGCGTGGTGCGGGTGAACGAGTCGCGCTGCACCGGTTGCGGCGAATGCGTGATCGCCTGCCCGTACAGCGCGATGGGTTTCGACGCGCGCGGCCACCATGCGGTCAAATGCGACCTGTGCGAGGACCGGCGCGCGCGCGGCGAGACCACGGCCTGCGCCAGCGTGTGTCCGACGCGAGCGATCCGCTTCGGGACGCGCAACGCACTCGTTGCCGAGGCGCACGCCGAGGGCCGTGTGCTTCGTGACAACGACGATTTCCTGCTCGGTCCCGCGACCGTCTACCTCGAACGCATCGGCGCAGGAACCTCGCCGCCGCCCGCGCAGCGACCGGCGTTCCTGGATGCGCCTGCCGCGCAGGCAGTCGTGCAACGCAGCGCGCCGGCCTTTCCCTACGGCGAGCCGCGCGAGACGACGGCCTCCGACCGCAGCGTTCCCGGGGGCTGCAACATCTGCTTCAACTGCTGCAGCGCGACGTTTCATTTCCGCGGCGAGCGCCTGGTGCGCATCACCGGCAACGACGCCGACCCGATCCTGCAGGGACGCGTCTGCCCGAAATCGCAGCTCACGCTGCAGCTCTACGACAGCCCGCACCGTCTGCGCTTTCCGCAAAAGCGCATCGGCGCACGCGGCGAAGGGCGCTTCGAGCGCATCGGCTGGGATCAGGCGCTCGACGAGATCGCCGAGCGCCTCAAGGCGGTGCGCAGCGCGCATGGGCCCGAGGCGCTCGCGCTGTTCATCGGCACGCGCACCGGCATGCTCGACTGCCTCGGCACGACGCGGATCTTCGCCCAGCTCTGGGGCACGCCGAACCATGAGACGACCGACCCGTTCTGCGCGAGCAGCAAGAACGTCGCCTTCGAGCTCACCCAGGGCCGGATCGGCAGCGGCAACAGCTACACGGAGACCGACCTCGGCTCGGCCCGGCTCTACGTCTACTTCGGCGACAACCAGGCCGAAACCCGCCCGGTGTACTTCGGCCTGCTGAACGGCTGGCGGCTGGCGCACGGCGCAAAGATGGTGGTCGTCGATCCGCGCCTCACCGCCACGGCAGCGAAGGCCGACCGCTGGCTCGCGATCCGGCCGGGGACCGACATGGCGCTTGGGCTCGCGCTCGCCCACCACATCCTGAGCGAGAACCTGCACGACGCGCGCTTCTGCGCCGACTGGCTGCTCGGTTTCGACGAATGGCGCCGCTTCATCTTCGAGCGCGGCTACTCACCCGAATGGGCCGCCCCGATCACCGGCATCGACGCCGCCGAGATCCGGCGCCTCGGCAGCGAGATCGCCGCGGCCGACGGCTGCGTGCTCTTTGCCAGCCGTGGCATCAACCAGCATTCCAACGGCACGCAGACCAATCGCGTGCTGATGTTTCTCGCCGCGATCACCGGCAACTGGGGACGGCGCGGCGGCACGTACTTCAACATGAGCGCGGGCACGCCGATCGCGCCGAACGCCCCGCCCGAGCGGCGCGTAAAGCCCGCCCGGGCGCGCGTGCGCCGCAGCCCGAGCGGCTGGACCGAGGCGATGCGCGACGGCAGGCCCTACCCGATCCGCGCGCTCATCGCCGGCAACAACCCGATGGCACTGTGGCCCGGGCAGGCGGCCGCGCGCGAGGCGTTCGAGGCGCTCGACCTGCTCGTGCACATCGAGCTCTTTGCCAACGAAACCTCGGCCTACGCCGATTACGTCCTGCCGGCGGCGACCGGCATCGAGAAAGGCGAGATCGGCCGCGCAAACGACGACCGGAGGATCGTGTGGATCGACAAGATGATCGAGCCGCCGGGCGAGGCGAAGGCGGATGCCTGGATCTGGATCGAGCTCGGCAAGCGCCTCGGTTTCGACGACGTGCTGAAGGAGGAATACAAGGACTCGCGCGTGTTCTGGGACGAGGTCTGCATCGACAACGAGTATCTGCGCGGGGTGACGCAGAAGCGCCTGCATTCGGTGCCCTGGCGCTGGGTGCGCCAGCCGGTGGCGAGCGAAGACGCCGAAGAGATCGAGACGCTTTTCCTGGAGGGCAGCACCGCGCCAGGCGCGCCGCCGGGGCAGCGCTTCCCGACGCCGAGCGGCAAGCTCGAGTTCTGGACCGAGGCGCTCGAAGCCAAGTTCGGGCAGCTCGGCCTCTCGGCGCTGCCCGAGTTCTATTCCGAGCGCGAGCAGCTGGTGGACCTGCCCTACATGGCGCTCGTCGACTCGGATGCGGACGAGGGTGTCGTATCGCCGTTCTGTCGCCCAGACACGCTGTGCGCGCGCGGCGAGATCCGCGCGCCGTCGCCGGATGGCCCGGGTGCGCGGTTGCGTGTGCAAGGCTTCGACACCGAGCTTGTCACCGGCCGTCCGCCGGCGGCGCATTTCCACAGCCTCACGCATTACTTCTGGCAGGCGCAGGAGATGTGGCCCGACCTGTACTGCCAGATCCATCCGAACAAGGCCGCCACGCTCGGCATCGCCGATGGCGCCCGCGTGCGCGTCGAGACCGCGCACGGCGCGATCGACGCCGTTGCCTGGCTGCATGCCGGGATCCGCGAGAGCGCGGTGTTCATCCCGATTGGCTGGGGCGAGCGCCAGCCCTTCCACCCCTGGCGTTCGGTGAATTTCCTCACCGACAAGACCCAGCGCGACCCGATTTCGGATCAGACAAACCTCAAGTCGCTGCTCTGTCGGGTACGACCCGTTTGAACGACTGATCCACTAGGGTCGGACCCCTGTGGATAACCTGGAGATCACGATGAACGAGATTCGCGCGCTCACCTTCGACACCGGCGGCACCATTCTCGACTGGCATGGCGGCATCCGCGCCGCCCTGGAGGCCGCGGGCAAGCGCCGCGGGGTCGAGGCCGACTGGGTGGCGCTCACCAACGAGTACCGCAGGCGCTCGCTGCAGACGATGGTCAACACCGTCGGCACGCGCTTCAACATCGACGACGTGCACCGCAGCGTGCTCGAAGCCATCCTGCGCGAGCGCAAGCTCGACGCGTTGAACGCCGAGGATCGCGACGCGGTATGGCAGACCTGGCACGCGCTCAAATGCTGGCCCGATTTCCCCGCGGCGCTCGAGCGCCTGCGCAAGAAGTACCTCGTGATCTCGTACACCATCCTGAGCACCGCGCTTGCGATCGACGTCTCGCGCCTGAACGGCATCCGCTGGGACGCGATCCTGTCCTGCGAGATGTGGGGCGTGTACAAGACGCGACCCGAGGCCTACCAGACCGCGGCGAAGCTCCTGCAGATTCCGCCGCAGAACCTGCTCATGGTCGCCTGCCACAACTTCGACCTCGACGCGGCGAAGAAGGAAGGCTTCAATACCGCGTTCGTGCGCCGTCCCGACGAGTGGGGTCCGCCGGGGCCGCCGGATCCCAAGCCGAACCCGATCCACGACATCGTTGTCGACGACTTCGGCGCTCTAGCCGATCGACTCGGTTGTTAAGCGCGAGCACGGGGTCTGACCCCAAAGAAAAAGGGCCGCCGGAATCCGGCGGCCCTTTTTAGTCGTGCTGCGCGAGACTACTTCTTCGGGCAGAGGACGTCGCCCACCAGCTGCCACTTGTGGCCATCGAACTTTGCCAGTCTGGCGCATTCGATCGGGTAGAAATCGGTCGGCGAAGTGTCGACCGTGATCCCCGGAAGGAGCAGCGGCACCTTGAGACCCTTCAAGCTCGCGGCCTGCTTCATGATGTTGGCACGCGTGAGGTTGTCGCCAGCGCGCTTCAGGACTTCGTGCATCGTCGCGGATACCGCGTAGCCGTAGACGTTGAAGCTGCTGCTCTTGTCGCCACCCGGCAGGTACTTGTCCATCCACGCGTTCCAGGCCTTCATGTCGGCGTCGTTCGCCCATTGCGGATCGGTCGCCTCTTTCAGGTATGCCGTGGTGATCAGACCGACGGACTTTTCGAGGCCCGCAGGCTTGAGCACGCCGCCGACCGACGTCGACACGTTGTTGAGGAAGTGCAGCGGCTGCCAGCCGAGGTCGTACACCTTGCGGATCGCCTGCGCCGCGAACTTCGGCGTCGTGATGTTGAAGAACACGTCCGCTCCGCTCGCCTTGAGCTTGATGACCTGCGGATCAACGGTCGGATCGCTCGTTTCGTAGGACTCCTTGGCAACGATCATGGTCTTTGCCTTGGCGCCGAGGCCCGCGATGAAGCCGTTCAGGTAGTCCTTGCCGTAGTCGTCGTTCTGGTAAAGGATCGCGACCTTGGCATCCGGTTTGTTGTTCAGCAGGTACGACGCGTAGATCTTCGCCTCACCCGGGTAGGCCGGCTGCCAGCCCATGGTCCAGGGATATTTCTTGGGCTGACCCCACTTGCCTGCGCCGGTCGCCACGAACAGCTGCGGCACTTTCTTCGCGTTCATGTACTTGTGGATCGCGGTATTGGTCGGCGTGCCGAGCGGCTGGAAGTCCAGCAGCACCCTTTCCTGCTCGACCAGCTTGCGTGTCTGCTCGACCGTCTTCGGCGGGCTGTAGCTGTCGTCCAGGCTAATGAAGTTGATCTTGCGCCCGTTGATCCCGCCGTTGTCGTTCACCATCTTCCAGTAGGCGGCAATCGCCTTGCCGATGGTGCCGTACGCCGAAGCCGGACCGCTGTAGGGGTTGGTGTTGCCGATCTTGATCTCGGTGTCGCTCGCACCCGGGTCGTACTTGCCCGCCGCTCCGGCGGGTCCGTAGGCAAGCGCGATCGCCATCGCCGCGGCCGAGACAGCAAAATTTCTGCGATTTAGCATCATTCCTCCTCCTATTGAATTTGGTGCCCTGCAGCACCCGAATGTTGAAGCGCCGGCCCGACGCCTCAATCCGCCTTGCGCCGGCGCGTGAGGCGAGCATACCCCATTCTGATAAATCCCCAAATGCCCAGCGGCATGAAGTACATGCAGAGGATGAGTAATGTCCCATACACCGCCCAGGGCGCAGCCTTCGAAATCTGCTCGGCCACGTTCGGTACGAAGACGATGACGATGCCGCCGAAGATCGATCCCGGAATCGATCCAATGCCACCGATCACCATGCCGACCAGAATCGCCACCGACAAGAAGAACGTAAAGCTGTCGGGCGCGACGAACTGGATTGCAATCGCGCCGAGCGCACCCGCGACGCCGGTGTAGAGCGCGCTCACGCCGAAGGTGAGCGACTTGTAGAGCGCGGTGTTGATGCCCATCGCCTGCGCGGCGATCGGATTGTCGCGGATCGCCTTCAGTGCGCGCCCGGTGCGCCCGCGCAACAGGTTCCAGGCGCAGAAATACAGCACGAGCAGCACCACGAACGTAAAATAATAGAGCCAGTTGTCTTGCGAGATCTGCAGGCCGAACGGTGCATCCGGCTTTGTGATTACCACGCCCTGCACGCCGCCGGTCCATTCGGACAGATGGTCGTACTTGAGGAGCGGCGGCGTCGCGATCGAAAGCGCGAAGGTGGCGAGCGCGAGATAGAGGCCTTCCAGGCGCAGCGCCGGCAAGCCGAACAGGAATCCGGCGATCAGGCAGACCACGCCGGCCGCGGGCAGCGTCCAGTAGTACGCGATCTCCCAGTGGTCCATCATGATTGCCGCGGTGTACGCGCCGATGGCAAAAAAAGCGCTGTGGCCGAGCGAAAACTGGCCATTGAAGCCAGTGAGGATGTTGAGCCCGAGCACCGCCATGGCGTACACCAGCACGAGCGTGAACTGGAAGGTGCGGTAATCGCTCACCAGAAGCGGCACAATCAGTCCGACGGCAATCGCGACCGCGATCCCGATCCATTGCAGCCGAGACAGCTTCGCGCCGCTCGCGAGCGCCGCGATTTCGCGCACCTTTGCGCCCAATTGCGCGTCCATTGTTCTATACCCTCTTCACCACCACGCGGCCGAACAGGCCGCTCGGCCGGAACACCAGTACGGCGATGATCAGCACGAGCGCCACGGTCAGCTTGAGCTCGCTGCCGATGAACGAAACGTAGGCGCCGATCAGAGTCTCGAGCACACCGACCGCGAAGCCGCCGAACACCGCCCCTGCGGGGTTGGTGATGCCGCCGAGCAGCGCCCCGGCAAAACCGTAAAGCAGGATGCTGCCCATCATGTTCGGCTCGAGGAACACGATCGGCGCAACCAGGATGCCGGCAACCGCCCCGATCGCCGCCGCGAGCCCCCAGCCGAGCGCCAGCATCCAGCCGACCCGAATGCCGACGAGGCGCGCCGAGGCCGGGTCCTGCGCCGCCGCGCGCATGGCGAGCCCGATCGGCGTGTAGCGGAAGAAGAGGAACACCCCGAACAGCACCACCAGCGTCACGCCGATGACGCCGAGATCGTGCGTGCCGACGAACGTGTTACCGAACAGCGGATCCTTGGGGAACGGGCTCGGGAACGGCTTGATCGTGTACTCCCAGATCCAGCCGGCGAGTGAATTGAAGATCGTCAGCAGGCCGATGAAGACGATGACCTCGTTCAGCACCGAGGTGCCCTCGACCGGACGCACGATGATGCGTTCGATCATCACCCCGCCGACAAAGGAAATCGCCATCGCGAGCAGGAATGTCCACCAGTACGGCACGCCATGGGAAATCAGCGTGTAAGCGATGTAGGTGGAGAACATTGCCATCTCGCCCTGGGCGAAGTTCAGGTGATCGGTGGCCTGGTAGATCATCACCACCGCGAGCGCCATGCAGGCGTACACGCCGCCGAAGGCAAGCCCGGAGAACAGCTGCTGGAGAAAGAATTCCATGCGCCTCCCTCAATAGCCCAGGTAGGCCTTGCGCACCGTCTCGTCCTGCTCGATCTCCTTGGCGGTGCCGCTGATCACGATGCGTCCGGTCTCGAGCAGGTAGGCATGGTCCGCGATCGCGAGCGCGAGCGATGCGTTCTGTTCGACCACCAGCATGCTCACCCTGCGCTCCTTGTTGATCGCGCCGAGGATGTCGAACAGCTCCTCAGTCAGGTTCGGTGCAAGCCCGAACGACGGCTCGTCGAGCAGCATCAGGCGGGGGCGCATCATCAGCGCGCGGCCGACCGCGAGCATCTGCTGCTCACCACCGGAGAGTGTACCCGCCTGCTGGTGGCGCCGTTCCTTGAGACGCGGGAAGTACTGGAACACGCGCTCGAGGTCCTCGCCGACCGCCTGCGGATCCTTGCGCGTATACGCGCCGAGGCGCAGGTTTTCCTCCGTTGTCAGGCGCACGAAAGTGCCGCGCCCCTCGGGCACGTGGGCGATGCCATGGCGCACGATCGATTCGGTGGCACCGCTGGAGATCCTCGCGCCGCTGAAGCTGACCTCGCCCCGGGTGCGTACCATGCCGCAGAGTGCGCGCAAAGTCGTCGTCTTCCCCGCACCGTTCGCGCCGAGGATCGCCGTGATGCCACCCTCCTCGAGGCTGAAATCGAGCCCGCGCAGCACCTGGGTCTGGCCGTAGAACGCTTCGAGCTTGGAGACTTCGAGCAGCGCCATCAGTGCTTGGTCCCCAGGTAGGCATGGACGACCTCCGGATCGGCGCGCACCTGCGCGGGCGTGCCTTCGGCGATCTTGCGGCCGAAATTGAGCACCACCACCTGCTCGGAGATCGCCATCACCAGGCTCATGTGGTGTTCGACGAGCAGCACGGTCAACTGCCGGTCGTCACGGATCTTGCGGAACAGCTTGCCAAGCTCCTCGACTTCCTCGTGGTTCAGGCCGCCGGCGGGCTCGTCGAGCAGCAGCAGCTTCGGGTCCGCGGCCAGCGCGCGCGCGAGCTCGACGCGTTTCTGCGTGCCGAACGGCAGCCCCGCGGTCGGCAGATGCGCCACATCGGTCAGTTCGAGGTACTCGAGCAGCGCCCAGGCCTTGTCTTCCATGCGGCGCTCGTCGCGCTTCACCCAGGGCAGACGCAACGCGTTCGACAGAAAATCGGTGTGGCTGCTGCAATGCGCGCCGACCTTGACGTTGTCGAGCACCGTCAGGCGGCTGAACAGGGCGAGGTTCTGAAACGTGCGGCCGATGCCGAGCCGCGCCATGCGGTACGGCGACGTCGACAGGATCGACTTGCCGTCGAACAGGATGTCGCCCGAGCTCGGCACGTAAAGGCGTGAAAGGCAGTTGAACAGCGTGGTCTTGCCCGCGCCGTTCGGCCCGATCAGCCCGAGAATGCCGCCGCGCGGCACGTCGAAGGACACGCCGTCCAGCGCGACGATGCCGCCGAAGTTGACCGAGACATCCCGAACTTCGAGGATGCTGCTCATGTTCCCTCCGTCCCGGTTCCCGGGACCCGGCGCGAAGCCTATCAAAAAATCCCCGAAGGGTCAGAGGAACGTAGATCGACGAAATGCCCCGCCGAGCGCCCGGTGTCGGGCGGAGCGTACCGGCACCTCGGTTACACTGCGACCTCCCTCGATGGATTCGTCTCGGCGCGCGCAATGAACTGGTGGAGTCGAATTTTCGGCAGCCTGACTCCGAAGCCCGCCGCGCGCACCGCCCCTCCGTCCCTGGATCCGGACATCGTCTATCGCGAATCGGTCTATCGCGACGGTCGGCGCCAGCGTCTTTTGCCGGGCGGGCGGGAAGTGAACCTGCCGCCCTTTACCTACAACGCGGATGGCCTCGCGACGGTGCATGACGCGAGCTTTCTCGTCGATCCACGCTTTCGCGAAGCGTATCGTCGCGGTGCGTCCAGCGGCCATCGCATCTGCCCGCCCGAACAGCTGCACATCGAGTGGCGCGTGTATCTCTGTTGCTGGGCCGCGGCGCACGCCGCGAAGCTGCCCGGCGACTTCGTCGAATGCGGCGTCAGCACCGGTGTGGTTTCGCTCGCGGTGTGCCGCTATGTGGAATTCGAAAAACTGGGCAAGACGTTCTGGCTGTTCGACACCTATGGCGGCATTCCCGCAGAGCAGGTCACGGACGCCGAGCGGCCGCTGGCGTTGAGCAAGAACCAGCGCCATTACTTCGATTCTTACGCTCTGGTGCAGGAAAATTTCTCCGCCTACCCGAACGTCCGCCCGGTGCGCGGCAAGCTGCCGGAAGCGCTCGACGGCGTCGACCTCGGCGCGCTCGCCTACCTGCACATCGACATGAACATCGCCTACCCCGAGGTCGAAGCCAGCCGCAGGCTGTGGGAACGGATGACGCGCGGTGGCGTGATCATCTACGATGACTACGCCTCGCCCGCGCATAGCGAGCAAAAGCGCGCCCTGGACGGCTTCGCAGCCGAGCTGGGCGTCGAAATCCTGAGCCTGCCCACCGGGCAGGGACTGCTGCTGCGACCCTAGCGATGACGGATCAAGCGAACCCCATTTCCTCCGACGAGGAGCCCCTCGTCGCGGAACGCCGCGCCAAGCTCGCGCGCATCCGAGACATGGGCAGCGCATATCCGAACGACTTCTCGCGCACCCAGATGATGCATCCGGTGAGCGTGAAGTTCCGTGGAGTACCGGCAGAGGAACTCGCGCAGCGCGAGATCGCGCTGGCGGTCGCGGGACGTCTCATCTCGAAGCGGGTAGACGGCGAGATCAGCTACGGCACGCTGGAAGACGCCAGCGGGCGCATGCAGATTGCAGTTTCCGACGCTGCCTCGGGCAAGGCGGGGCACGCGGCTTATGCGCTGTGGGACCCCGGCGATATCGTCGGCGTCGAGGGCATCCTGTACAAGACCGAAGACAACGAGCTGACGGTTCGCGCGCACTCGATTCGCCTGCTCGCGAAGTCGCTGCGCTCGGCGTTCGATGCCGGCGCGGGGCTGCCGCGCTATGCGCAGCTGATCGTCGACGCCGACGCGCGCAGGCACGTTGCGGTGCGTGCGCGGATTCTGCAGGCCATCCGCCACCTGTTCAGCAGCACGCAGTACATGGAAGTCGAGACCCCGCTGCTCCAGGCAGCCACCGGCGCCGATGCGACGGACGCGTTCGAAACGCACCACAACGCGTTGGGAATGAGCCTCTATTTGCGCGCTTCCGCGCTCCCCTACCTCGCGCGCCTGGCCGTCGGCGGCATGGAGAAGATCTACGAGATCAACCGGTGTTTCCGCAACGACGAACGATCGGTCGAGCAGGGTCTCGAGCCGACTTTGATGGAGATCATCTGCGCGTACTCGGGCTATGAATACATGATGGCCTTGCTCGAGCTCGTCATCGCGCGTGCGGCGAAGTCCGCGGTCGGCGCCACGAGCGTGCCGGTGCAGGGCCAGACGGTCGAGCTCGCCAAGCCTTTTGCCCGGATCGGTCTGGCCGAAGCCATCCAGCGCCACGCACCAGCGGGATGGAGCGAGGCGCAGCTGCGCGACCGCGAATTCCTTGCGCGACAGTTGAAAGAGCATGGCGTGACATTGGATGGGGCTGCAACCTGGGGGCGCCTGCAGGTCGCCCTGTTCCGCGCGCTCGTCGCACCTCGGCTGATCGAGCCGGTATTCGTGATCGACTTTCCGGTCGATCGATCGACACTCGCCCGACACAGCCCGCGTGACGCCGAGCTGACCGAGTCTTTCGAGCTGGTCATCGGGGGGCAGACGATCGCCTACGGCCTGTCGTTGGTCAACGACCCTGCCGAGCTCGAACGACGCACCACCGACCCGGAATTCGCGCGCGCGGTCGAGTACGGCTTGCCGCCAAGCGCGGGTGCGGGGCTCGCCATCGACGCCATGACGATGCTGCTGACCGGATCGAGCTCGCTGCGGGACGCGGCCGTGTTTCCAGGCCCGCCGCGCTAGGCGGGAAGCGGAACGCGATGCTGATCGACGACGCGGACTGCTTCGCGCTTCTTATCCCCACCTATGAGGGCACGCCGTTCCTGAGCAGGCTGCTCGATTTCCTCGAGGCCGAGCAGTACCCGGGTCATATCGTGCTTTCCGACAACAGCAGCGGGGAGCATCGAGTCTTCGTCGAGTCCTGTCAGGCACGCTACCCGCGCCTCTGGATCGAACTCCAGTCCTATGACTTCGACATCGGCTTCCTCGACAAGCTGGTGCGCACGCTCGAGCGGATCGACGCGCGCAATGTGATGCTCTGCGGTCAGGACGACTATGTCGTCGCGCCTGCCCTCGAAAAGCTGCTCGCCACGATCGAGGCCGATCCGGGCCTCGCCTGCGTGCGCGGGCGCGTGGCGCGCTTCCTGCTGCGCCCCGTCGTGCAGGAAGGGCGGCAGCCTGCGGCGCGGGTTCATCTGAACAACTATCCGATGCTGCCCTACGAAGACCCCGACCCGGTCGAGCGGGTCCTCGCCCATATGCGCAACTACAGCTCGACCCTGTATTCGCTGCACCGGCGCGAACCGCTTCTCGCCTCCTTCCGTTACACCGACGCAGCGACGCGTAACGTCATCTTCTGGCAGTACCTGTCGTCGTGCGTGACGGTCGCGCTCGGGCGGGTGGCCTGCCTCGACGAACTGTTCCTCGCACGTCAGATTCATGCGCGCAGCTGGTCTGCGACGGCACGCGACAACGAGCACTGGCCCCTGCTCGTCACCTCGCCGCGTTATACGGACTATTACCGGGCGTTTCGCCGCGCTCTGGTCGAATTCCTTGTCGAACGCACCGGCGCAACCGACGCGGAATCGCTCGGCACCGCGATCGACGATGGATTCGTCGCCCTGTTCAAGCGCGCCTTCTGCGGAACGTCCCAGTCCGACGCGGCGAACAAGGCCTTCTTTGCCAGATTACAGACCGAGGGCACCGCGGAGGCGCGCTTCATGGCGCGCGCCACGCAGTTCACCCTGCCCTACCGCGATACTTACTGATCGCGCGGAGGGCTGCGATGCCGCCGCACCGCCTCGAGGACGGCGGTGTAGTACTCCTCGGTGAAGCCGAGCTGCGCGGTTTCCTCGAGCAGGCGGATCGTCGTGCCGGCGCCCTGCAGGTCGAGGCCCGCGGCGTTTGCGAGCGCCATCGCGTAGCGTACGTCCTTGAGCATGTAGGTCACGGGGAATGCCTGCTTCGGGTGCTGCTCGGGAAGGAGCGATTTCATCCCGTGGTTGCGCAGCGCGAAGCTGTCGGCCGAGCTTTTCGCCAGCGTGTCGTAGAGCACTTTCGGATCGACCGCGCCGCTTGCCTTGGCGACCGCGAGCGCCTCGGCGAGCGCCACCACGGTCTGCGCCAGCACCATGTTGTTGAGCAGCTTCACCGCCTGCCCGGCACCCGGCGCGCCGCAATGCGTCACCTCGCTCGCCATGCAGCGCAGCAACGGCTCGATGCGCGCGAACACCCCGCTTGATGCGCCGACCATCAGGCTGAGCGTGCCTTGGATCGCGGCTTGGCGCGTGCGCGCGACGGGCGAGTCCGCGAAGTCCGCGCCTCTTGCGCTACAGGCCCGGGCGAGCGCCTGCGCCAGCGTCACCGGCGTCGTGCTGCAGTCGATCAGCGTCTGAGCGCCGCGCATCGCGGAAACCAGCCCGCCCTCGCCCAGGCAGATCGCGCGCACTTCGGGCTCTCCGGGAAGCGAAAGAAAGATCGTGTCCGCCTCGGCGGCGATCTGCGCGGTGCCGGCCGCCGCGCGCACGCCGTCGCCTGCGAGCCGCGCGAGCGGCTCGGGTCGCAGGTCGAAGGCAAGCACCGGCCGCCCCGACTTACGCGCCAGATTGCGGCACATCGGCTCGCCCATCACGCCGAGGCCGACGAACCCAAGTGCCGCGCCCGTGCTCATTCCGGCGCCAGTCCGAGATGGGCAAAGCCTTCGACATGCGCCGGTCGCCGCGTGCCCGGTGCAAGCCGGCCGTCGTCGCGCGCAGGACCGGCGACCATGCGCACCGGAACGACGCCTGCCCAGATCGGCAGCGCATAGTCGGCTTCGTCGTCGACCACACCGGCCGCGCGCACCTTGGCCGAGGCTTCCGCGATTTCCATCCCGAGGACCGTCGTCGCCTTGAGTTCCTTCTTGTTCATCGGGCGCAGACCGTCCCAGCGGCCGGCGGCGATGCGATTGACGAAATTCTCGAGCTTGGCGCGTTTCGCGTCCGGATCGCTCACCTTGTGCGCGCGCCCGAACAGCATCGCCGAGCGGTAATCGAGCGAGTGATGGAATCCCGAGCGCGCGAGCACCAAGCCATCCAGATGCGTCACCGTCAGGCAGCATTCGACGCCCTGCTCGAGATGACGCAGCATGCGCGAGGCCGCCGAGCCGTGCCAGTAGACGTGATCGCCCTCACGCCAGTAGGCCGTCGGCGTCACATAGGGTTGGCCGTCGATCGCGTAGCCGACATGGCAGATGAAGCCCGCGTCGAGGATCGCGTAGATCGTTTCGCGGTCGTAATGCGCACGCTTGTGCAGGCGCTTGACGCGCGAGCGCGCGGTCGGCTTGAAGTCGGTCGTCACGATTTGCTCCCGGCAGGTTGCAAAGACATCTTGGATCGAAGGTCAGAAGATCGCGGCGCGTGTAGCTAGGATTCGGCACGCCGCGCGAGCACCGCGCGCAACTTGTCGCGCCCGGCGCGCAGGGTCGCCTCGGTCGTCGCCCAGTCCATGCAGGCGTCCGTGATCGACACCCCGTAGCGTAGCTTGGCACGCGGCGCGAGCGGCTGGTTCCCCGACTCGAGGTTCGATTCGAGCATCGCGCCGACAATCGAGCGGTTGCCCTCGAGCACCTGGTGCACGAGGTCGGCGAACACCAGCGGCTGGCGCGCAGGGTCTTTCGAGGAATTGCCGTGGCTGCAATCGACCATGATGTTCGGCGCCAGCCCCGCGCGCACGAGCTCCTCTTCGGCCAGCGCAACCGAGACCGAGTCGTAATTTGGGGCCGTACCGCCGCGCAGCACGATATGCGCATGGCGGTTGCCGCGCGTGGCAGTGACCGCACAACGCCCCGCGGGATCAATGCCCAGAAACGAATGCGGTTGCGAGACCGACTGCAGCGCGTTGATCGCGATCGCCCGGTTGCCGTCGGTGCCGTTCTTGATCCCCACCGGCATCGACAGTCCACTCGCCATCTCTCGGTGCGTCTGCGACTCCGTCGTGCGTGCGCCGATCGCGCTCCAGGCGATCAGGTCGGACAGATACTGGGGCGCGATCGGATCGAGCGCCTCCGTCGCACACGGCAGGCCGAGCGTGTTCAGATCGAGGAGCAGCTGGCGCGCAATTCGCAGCCCCTTCTCGATGTGAAACGAATCGTCCAGATCCGGATCGTTGATCAGGCCTTTCCATCCGACCGTGGTGCGCGGCTTCTCGAAATACACGCGCATCACCACGAGCAGCGTGTCGGCAAGGTCGCCGGCGAGCGCCGCAAGGCGCCGACCGTAGTCGCGTGCGGCGTCCGGATCATGGATCGAGCAGGGCCCGACGACCACAAACCAGCGCGGGTCGCGCCGCTCGAGGATCGCCTTGAGCGCGTCGCGACCGCCGAGCACCGTGCGCTGCGCCGCCTCGCTCAGGGGAAGCGCATCGCGCAGAGCTTCGGGTGCAACGAGCACCCTCTGCTCGGTGACGTTCAGGTCGTTGACGTTGTCTGCGCGCGGCGTACGAAACATGGCGCGAGTGTAACGGCTGCCGGGTCCCGCGTGCGCCTCAGCCGTGCATCAGCAGGTGGCGCAGCGGCGCCAGCAGGCCGTTCCAAAACGAGTCGGGCACCCACAGAAGCAGCGCAGTAAGCACCGCATAGCGCACGAACTTGCCGGCGGCCTGCCAAAGCAGCACCGGCAACCAGGGCAGCTTGATCCAGCCCGCCACCGCGGTGAGCGGATCTCCCACGCCGGGCAGAAACGCGAAGAAGCAGGCCTTCGGTCCGAGGCTCTCGAGCCAGGCGAGCGCGCGCGGCGTATGTCGGCCGCGCGCCAGGGCCTCGTGCGCGCCATAGCCGAGCCAGTAGTTGACCATGCCGCCCAATGTGTTGCCGACCGTCGCGATGCAGACGGTCACCCAGAACATCTCCGGCTGCAGCTTGACGTAGCCGAACACCACCGGTTCGGAGCCCATCGGCAGCAAGGTCGCCGAGACGAGCGCGACGACGAACACCGTCGGCAGACCGACTTTTGGAAGCGAGGCGGTCTCGAGCAGCCAATCGAGGAACATTTCGGTCACGGCCCGCGATCCGCGACCACCGGCGCGCGGCGCAGCCGGCGCAGGCCGTAGAGCGCGCCGTTCCAGCCGAGCGACATCGCGAGCGCCAGCAGCAAAGCCGGCGCCGCGCTCATGCGCGCCGCGGCGAGGTGCAGCACGACCAGTGCGAGCGCGAAGCCGAGCAGCCCCTTCAGGCCGTTGACCAGCATCGCGGCGGTGAACGGACCGCCACAACGCGGCTGCAGGATGAGGATCAGGCTGGTGAAGACCACGGGATAGGTTGCCAGCACGCCGGTGACCGATGGCCCGAGGAGATTGCCGGCCGCGGTGGTGGCGAGCACCACGAGTGCGACCAGCCCGGCGCGCAGCAGCAGATCGTAGCGCGTGCGCGGCATGCGCGGCGTCTCGGTGACCGTGGTGTAGCGGCGCAGGCCAAAAATGGCGGCGCCGAACGCGCCGACGAACAGAACGCAGACCTCGGCGAAGCGCCAGTCGCGGAGCTGCAACAGCAGCGCGACACCGAGCCAGGCGAGCGTCGCAAGGGCCAGCGAGCGCAGCGTGCCAGAGCGCTGCGCGACGATCGCGTGCACCGCCACGAAAGCGACGATCGCCGCGGTGCTCGCGACGCTCATGCGCGCGCTGTCCGAGACGAACTGCGCGCCATGGTCGATGGCGAGAAACACGTACACCGGACCGGTCGAGACCGGCAGAGTCGCGATCATCCCGCCGACGAAAGGCCCGGCGCGCTCGGTTGCGCGCGAGGCGGCCACGACGATGGCGATGGCGGCCGCGATCTTCGCCGCCAGCAGCAGAGCACCCAGCTCAATCCCCGGCGAGTAGAAATCCGCGCACGATCTCGATCTGGTCGTCGTGCATCAGCGTCGGCGCGTGGCCAACACCCGCAATCTCCACAAGCTGCGCCTTCGGGCCGCGCTTGGTCATCTGCTCGCAGGTCGGCCGCGTGAGAAGATCCGATTCCGCGCCCCGAATCACGAGCGTCGGACAGCGGATCGCATCGTAGATCTCCCAGAACTCGAGGTCCTTTTCGGGTAAATGGGCGCGCAGCGGCTCGCCGATCTTCGGGTCGTAGTGCACCCGGAAACTTCCGTCCGGGTTTTTGCGCAGGGTGATCTCGGTTAGAAAACGCCACTCCGCATCCGTATGCGGGCCGAAGGGCGCAGAAATCGCGCGCACCGCCGCCTCGGCCTGCTCGATCGAGGAAAACTGCGGCGCCAGACCGACATAGGTCGCGATCCGCTCGAGCGAGACCCGCGTCACCACCGGCCCCGCGTCGTTCAGCACGAGGCGGCCGATCGGCGTCGACTTCTGTCCAGCGAGAAACATGCCGATCAGCCCACCCATGGAAGTGCCCACCCAGTGCACGCGCGCGACATCGAGGCGCGCGATCAGCGTCACCATGTCGGCGAGATACTGCGGAAAACCGTAATGCATCGGGTCGCCGAGCCAGTCCGAGTCGCCACGCCCGACGATATCAGGACACACGACGCGGAACTGCCCGCACAGGCTGCGGGCGAGCGCATCGAAATCGCGCGCGCAGCGCGTCAGTGCGTGCGCGCAGACCACCACGTTCGGATTGCGCGGATCACCCCATTCCAGGTACGCCATGCGGTGCAGCCCCACCGGCGAGAGGCACTGCACCGAGCGCTTGCGAAATTCCGTCTCTATGGTCATTGCATCGCATCCCATGCGCCGCGCAGCCGTGCGAGGAGGGCGCGCGCTTCGGGCGCGAGCGCATCGAGGCGTCCGCCCGGACCGAGGGTAAGCAGGCGCTCGGCCTTCAGATTCGCGCCTTGGACCGGCCAGCCGTGATCGGCGTAGCGCCTGCGTTCGAGCGCGGTGTCCTGCTCGGCAGCCGCATCGAACCACAGCCAGTCGCCGGCGAACCGAAACGCGATCTCTTCGAGCTCGGCGAGCAGCGCGTTCTCGACGGGCTCGTCAATCGCCTCACCGTGGCCCGCTTCGATGCGACGCGTCCAGCACGACCCAGCGTCCTCGGCGAAGCGCAAGACCGCACCCTCGGCAAGGAAGTAGGCGTGACGTGTCGCGTTCGCGCAGTATCCGAGCCATCCCTCTCCCCGCCTCGCGCAGGCCACCGCAAAGGCAAGCTCGCCACGCATGCCAAGCTCGAGCGCGACGCCCAGACGATCGTCCTCGAGCGGCCCCGACTGATGGTCGATCGGCCGGCCGTTCTCGATCACCACTCGACCACGAAGTCCCTGCGCGGCGTTTTCCCATTCGGCCTCAACGCGCAGTTCCGGAAATTCTTCCGAGGCGGCGGCGAACGCCGGGAATGGGAGGCCGTCGCGGGTTTCGAACCGGTACTCAAGCGCGCCTTCAGCATGGTGCTCGGTGTAGTCGGCGCGCGAGGCATCGGGGTCGCGCACCATCAGCCAGCGCACGCGCTCGCCGAATTCCTCGAGCCGGCCGCTGCCGGTGACGCGGACCACTGCGGTAAGCACGTGATGTGGAAGGATCAGTAGGGCCCTGCGCAATGCGCACGCGGGTTGCGCCTCGCATTTTAACGGGGCGGCGCCGCATGCCAATAGCGACGCATGTCGCGACGCGCCGCGCGCACCGTCAGGGCGACCGGCGCAAGTCGCACCTCGATCGCGCCGAGCGCGTCGCTGCGCAGGAGCTGTGCACCGGCCAGACCGTAGCGCGCGACCACCGCGGGGTGCGGATGGCCGAATCGGTTTCGGTAGCCCACCGGAACGATCGCCCAGCGGGGAGCGACCGCCGCAATGAAAGCGGCACTCGAGGAAGTCCGGCTGCCATGATGCGGCACGAGCAGCACGTCCGCGCGCAACGCGTCGTCGTGCCCGGCAGCCGCGACGAGCTCGGTTTCCGTGCGGCGCTCGATAT
This sequence comes from Betaproteobacteria bacterium, assembly GCA_022340705.1. Classification (GTDB taxonomy): domain Bacteria; phylum Pseudomonadota; class Gammaproteobacteria; order Burkholderiales; family SG8-39; genus SG8-39. The sequence continues at coordinate 6,769 of JAJDNJ010000285.1, read as the reverse complement.
CGCCGGTGAGCAGAACGGCGTGCGTCGCGCCCGCCACCTTCAGAACACAGCTGCGATCGTTCGCCCGCGCACGGACCGAAGCATGCGGCGGCGGGTGCAATACCTCGAACTCGATCCCGTCCCAGGCCCAGTGCTGTCCACGCGCGCAGGGAAGGCGGCTCGTACCGAGCACGAGCGCCGGGTGCGACGCGCCGAGCGACGACAGAATGCTTGCGGCGGGAACCGACTGCAGCACACTGAGCGCTCCGCCAATGTGGTCACGGTCGGCGTGCGTCAGCATCACGACGTCGAGCTGCGCAACGCCCGCGTCGCGCAGGAACGGCAGGATGACGCGCCCCCCGCTGTCTGCCTCGGCGCCGTAGGCCGGGCCCGCGTCGTAGAGCAGCGCGTGGTGCCGAGTGCGCACGACCACCGCCAACCCCTGGCCCACGTCGAGCGTCGTGACCCAGGCCTCGCCGAACGCCGGACCCGGTGTTGGCCAGGCAATCGCCGGCGCGAACAGGGCGAGGCCGCCCGCGCGCCAGGGCACGCCGCGCGGCGCGAGCAACCAGGCGACCCCGCCGAGAGCCACGAGCACGGTCCAGAGAGGCGGCGCGGCGTGCTGCCAGAGGGCGAGTGCTGTCGTGTCACACCATTCGAGAAACTGGAGCAGCCACTCGGTCAGCCAGGCGCCGAGCTGCAGGAGTGCGTCGAACGGTAGCAGCGCCGCGCTCAGGGCGATCGGCGTAATTACCACTGAGACGAGCGGAATTGCGAGCGCGTTCGCGAGCGGACCGATCAAGGAGACCTGCGCGAACAGCAGCAGGGCCGCAGGCGCCAGTCCGAGCGTGATCGCCCACTGAATGCGCACCCATTGCACGAGGCGCGGCGTCGGCGCGCTCCAGCCCGTGCTGACGTAAAAGATCAGCGCGACCGCGCCGAACGAGAGCCAGAACCCCGGTGCGAGCGGCGCCCAGGGGTCGAGCAGCACGACCGCGAGCAGCGCAAGCGCGAGCGTGCGGCTGGGCGAGGCGATGCGCCCGCTCCACAGCGCTGCGGCAACCACGCTGACCATAAAGAAGGTGCGCTGGGCCGGCACCGCAAACCCTGCAAGCAGCGTGTAGCCGAGCGCGGCGGCGATCGCCGCGAGCGCCGCGGCCTTGCGCGCGGGCAGCATGAGCGCAGCGCCCGGCACGCGTCGCCAGCCGAGCGCGACCAGCCAGGCGACGAGGCCGGAGACCAGCGTCACGTGGAGGCCGGAAATGCTCATTAGATGGGTGACGCCCGTGCGTTGGAACAAACGCCACTCCTCGTTCGAGATCGCGCGCTGGTCGCCGACCGCGAGTGCAGCGAGGATGCCAGCCGCGGGCCGCTCGCCGAGAACGCGGAAAAATCGCTCGCGCAGCGCAGCCCGTACGCGTGCGATCCGGTCGAGCAGGCGGTCGCGTTGGCCCAATCTGAGCGACGCGTTGATCGCGCCGCCCGGGGTGCGCGAGCGCGCCGCGCGCACATAGCCCGTCGCCCCGATCCCATGCTCGAACAGCCACCGTTCATAGTCGAAACCTCCCGGGTTCACGAGACCGTGAGGTCGTTTCAGTCGCACCGCAAGGCGCCAGCGCTCGCCGGGGTGCGGCGCGCGCGCCCAGGGGTCGGCAGCCACGTCCTGTGCCGCCTGCGCGCCGCGGTACCAGACCAGTCGGATGCGCTTCGGCAGGGGCGCGCCGTCTGGCGCCGCTTCGGGTTCGAATTCGAAGCGCACGACACCATCGGTCACGCTCGGCAGGCCGGCAACGACGCCCACGATCGTCAGGTCCCGTCCCTCGAGCTCGGCGGCGAGACGATCGTCGAGGCGAAGGCGTGCCTGGCCCGCGGCCCAGAGAAAGCCAGCGGCGAGTGCGCCGGACAATCCGATCAGCCACGCGATGCGACCGGCTTGCCGCAACGCGCAGGCAGACAACGCGACCCAGGCTGGCAGAGTCCAGAGCCAGTGCGCCGCTGGCAGCTCCGCCTGCTGCTGAAGCAGCGCGACGCCGAGCACGAACGCGAGGACCGCCCAGGACATATCCAGGGGTCCAACGCGGCATCCCCGCCCCGGGATGACCGATCCGCTCGCGCCACGGCGGCGGCGCGCCCGCGCAGCGGCCAGGGTGATAGCATCGTCGACCGAGGGAGACGATCCTTGCCGACGCCATCTGCCAACGCACGTTCGGCCGCCGCTACGCCCCCGCTCGAACGCGCGACGCTCGACGATCGCGAGGTCGAGGAACTCAGGCGCGCGCTGGATGCCACGCGCGCTGCGCTCGAGCGCAGCGTCACCGACCGCGAATTCGAGGTGCGCAACGCAGCGAACGCGGCAGCGGACGAAGTGGCACAGCTGCATGCGACGGTGGACAGTCTGCGCAGCGCGCTGGAGCGCAGCGAGGCAGAGCGCGAAACGGTCGTCGCAGAAGCGGTGCAGCAGGCCGCCGCAGAGATCAAGGACCTGCGCGCCGGACTGGAAGCGCTGCGCGCCGCGCTCGAGCGCGCCGAGGCCGAGCGCGACGCGGCGGTGCAGCAGGCAATCCTCGAGTTGAGCGAGGAGAACCTGCAGCTCAAGCGCACCGCCGAGGCGCTGCGCGCAGAGATGGAGCGCGCGCAGGCGGCGCACGCCGACCGCGAGCTCGCGCTCGAGCGGCAGACACAAGGCGCGCTCGCGCAGCTGCAGAGCACCGTGCAGGATCTGCGCCGCCAGCTGGAGCAACGCCATGAAGGATGAGCAGGCGCATCTGAAGAAGCCGCCGCGCGTGCCCGCGCGCAAACGCATTGCGCCCTCCGCCGAGGAACGCGGACGCCGGCTGCGCCGTGTCGAGCTGATGCTCGACATCACGCGCAAGATGGCGGCGATGGACTCGCTCGACGAGGTGCTCTATACGCTGATCGCGCTCACCTCGAAGGAAATCGGCGCCGAGCGCGGCTCGCTTTTCCTGAATGACGAAACGACCGGCGAGCTGTACTCGCGCGTCGCGCAGGGCAATGTCAACCGCGAGATCCGCCTGCTCAACACCAGCGGCATCGCCGGCCACGTCTTCCAGAGCGGCGCAAACCTCATCATCCACGACGCCTACGCCGACCCGCGCTTCAATCGTTCGATCGACGAGCAGACCGGCTATGTCACCCAGAGCATCTGCTGCGTTCCGATCCGCACCGTAAAGGGCGAGGTCATCGGCGTGGCACAGGCGCTCAACAAGATGAAGGGCAGGTTCACGCGCGGCGATGCGCGGCTGCTCGAGGAAATGACCACGCAGGGCGCGATCGCGTTGCAGACCGCACAGTACATCGAGCGGATGAACGTGATCCGCAAACAGGAGCTCGAGTTCCTCGACATGGTTTCGGAGATGACCGCCGACATCAAGATCGGGTCTCTCCTGCAGAAGGTCATGAGCGAGGCGACGCGCATGCTCGACGCGGAGCGCTCGACGCTGTTCCTGAATGATGAAAAGACCGGTGAGCTCTGGTCCGAGGTCGGCCAGGGGCTGGACGCCACGCAGATCCGCCTGCCCAACCACGTCGGCATCGCGGGCGCCGTGTTCTCCACCGGCAAGGCGATCAACATCCCCTACGCCTACGCCGACCTGCGCTTCAATCCGAGCTTCGACAAGAAGACGGGGTTTTTCACGCGCTCGATCCTGTGCGTGCCCGTGGTCAACCAGCAGGGCAAGACGATCGGCGTCACCCAGGTGCTGAACAAGCGCACCGGCCCCTTCACCGCAGAGGACGAGCAGCGCCTGAAGGCCTTCACCGCGCAGGTCTCGATCGCGCTCGAGAACGCGAAGCTGTTCGCCGACGTTCAGGCGATGAAGAACTACAACGAGAGCATGCTCGAATCGATGACCAACGGCGTCATCACGCTCGACGAAGCGGGCAAGGTGGTCACCTGCAACGCGGCCGGATACCGGATCCTGCGGGCGCACCCGGGCGCGCTCGCGCAGCAAACTGCCGAGTCGATCTTCGCCGGAGCGAACGCCTGGGTGATGGACCGGATCAGGCGGGTCGAGGAGACGCAGGCGCTCGAGACCTCAATGGATGCGCAGCTTCAGATTGAGGAGGACTCGGTTTCCGTCAACCTGACCGCCATGCCGCTGCGCGGCGAGCGCAAGGCGCTCGGCACGATGCTGCTGATCGAGGATATCAGCAGTGAAAAGCGCATGAAGGCAACGATGGCGCGCTACATGGACGCGTCGATCGCCGATCAGCTGATGTCGAGCGGCGCCGGCCTGCTCGGCGGCCAGGCGATCACCGCGACCGTGCTGTTCTCCGACATCCGCGGCTTTACCACGGTGACCGAGCGGCTCGGGGCGGCGGCGACCGTGAGCCTGCTGAACGAGTACTTCACGCTGATGGTCGAGTGCATCCAGGAGCACGGCGGGATGCTCGACAAGTTCATCGGCGACGCGATCATGGCCGGCTTCGGCGTGCCGGTGACCCACGAAGACGACGAGGATCGCGCGGTCCGCGCCGCGATCCGCATGATCCGCATTCTGACCGAGTGGAACGTTAGCCGCACCGCGGAGGGAAAGCCGCCGGTATACATCGGGGTCGGTCTGAATACCGACAGCCTGATCGCCGGCAATATCGGCTCGCCCAAGCGCATGGATTTCACCATGATCGGCGACGGCGTGAATCTCGCCTCGCGGCTCGAAAGCGCGTGCAAGACCTACGGCGCGCAGATCCTGGTCAGCGAAAACACCTTCGGCAAGCTGCGCGGCACCTACCGCAGCCGCGTCGTCGACAAGGTGATCGTCAAGGGCAAGACGCAGCCGGTCGCGGTGCACGAGATCCTCGACTTCCACGACGAGAGTAGCTTCCCCAAGCTGCCCGAATTCCTCCAGCTTTACCGCCTGGCCATGGACCAGTACCGTGGGCGACGCTTCAAAGAGGCTGCCGCGTCCTTCGAGGAGGCAATGCGCCTGCGTGCGAACGACCGAGTGTGCGCGATCTACGTCGAGCGTGCGCGCCACTACCTCGACGCCCCGCCGCCCGCGGACTGGGACGGCGTGTGGACTCTGACGGAAAAATAGCGCGCGGCGCGCTCAGCCCTTCTCGGTCATCAGCATTCGCCGCGCGGCGGCGAGCTCCTTCTTCTTCTCGGCCCCGACTCTCGGATAGTGCAGCTCGAGGCCGGCCATGGCTTCGACCACGGCGCCTGCGACAACGAGCCGGCTGAACCACTTGTTGTCGGCCGGTACCACATACCACGGCGCACGCGGCGTGGCCGTATTGCGGATCATGTCTTCGTAGGCCTTCATATAGGCTTTCCAATGGCCGCGCTCGCGTGCATCGGCTGTGGAGAATTTCCAGTTCTTGTCGGGCGTATCGAGGCGCTCAAGGAAGCGCTTCTTCTGTTCGGTGCGCGACAGGTTGAGGAAGAATTTCAGCAGCAGGATGCCGTTGCGCGCCAGATAGCGCTCAATGTTGACGATGTCCTCGAAGCGCTCGTCCCAGATCTTCTTGCCGACCAGCTTCCGGGGGAGTTGCTGCTTGGCGAGCAGCGCCTCGTGCACGCGCACCACGAGCACCTCTTCGTAGTAGCTCCGGTTGAAGATGCCGATGCGGCCGCGCTCGGGCAGGGCCTTCATGCAGCGCCACATGAAATCGTGATCGAGATCCTCCGCCGACGGGGCCTTGAACGAGGTGACCTGCACGCCCTGCGGGTTGACGCCCGACATCACGTGCTTGATGGTGCCGTCCTTGCCGGCGGCGTCCATCGCCTGAAAGATCAGCAAGACGCTCCAGCGGTCCTGTGCATAGAGCATGCCCTGCGCCTCGCTGAGCCACTCGACGCCGCGCGCGAGCAATTCTTTCGCCTCGCGCTTTTGCTCGGATTTGAACTGGTGCGTGTCGCCCGGATCGTGATCCTTGAGCCGGAACCCCTTGCCGCGCGTGACACGGTAGGGCTCGAGGAACTTGCGCAGGCGCTTGCGATGGACCTTTTGCATGAGGACTCCGGGCGGAAGAACGCACGCCGGTGAGCGTGGCCAAGGCCGAGCATGCAGCAGCCAGGGGCGCAGGACAAACGCAGCCCCAGACCCGGCGGCCTGTCGCTAAACCGCGCACCAATATGGAACGCAAACTGCGCGTTCGTCGCCTTTACGCGACATTCGGGCCTATCTAAGCCGGCTTTTTTGTTGATTTTTGTTCGAAAACTTCCTGTACGTGATTTATGACCTGTGGTCGTATGGCGACGTGCCTTGCCTCGCACGGTCCCGCAAGAAGGTCGGCGCAGTGCCAAGCCCAATCGTTGCGAATCAACGTCTTAAGCAGACTACAGGAGGAACGTGCCGTGCAGACCCTTAGCCAAGCGATGGAACGATCGACTTTTGCCGAGCCACGCGAGATTCCATTTCTCGCCGAACGCGTCGAGCGCTATTACCGAGAACGTGCGGTCAATCCGGTGACCGGGGGACACATTCTCAAGGGACGCATCCCGTCCAAGGACGACGTCCTGCTGACGACGAACGACTACCTGTCGCTCGCGCAGCACCCGGAGATCGTCGAAGCGCAGCGCGAGTCGCTGCGCGACGAGGGGCACGGCATTCCGCGCTCGAGCGTCTTCGTCTTCGGCGAGGCCCCGCTGCGCTGCCTGGAGCGCGAGATCGCCGCAGCCGCGCACTCGGAGGACGCCCTTGTCACCCAGTCGGGCTGGTGCGCGAACACCGGCCTGCTGCAGTCGATTGCCTCGCCCGAGACGCCGGTCTACATCGACATGTTCGCCCATATGTCGCTCTGGGAGGGCGTGAAGAGCGCCGGCGCC
>JAJDNJ010000169.1 GCA_022340705.1 Betaproteobacteria bacterium | reverse complement strand
TGCCGCCGGAGGCCTGAGTCAGTCGCGTCGGTCGTCGACCTGCAGCGTGCGGAACAGCTCCTGCTCGAGGCGCAGCACGGCCTTCGGGCGGTTGAGCACCTCGCCCGAGACCAGAAAGACGTCCTCTGCCCGGTCACCAAGGGTGTTGATCTTCGCGGTGTGCACGCTGACCTTGTGTTCGGCCAGCACGCGCGCGATCGCGTCGAGCAGCCCCGGACGGTCGTTGCCGACGATCGACAGCACCTGATAGGTGCCGCGCTCATCCGGTCGCAGGTCGACCACCGGGGAGACGGGAAAATGGCGCACGCGCCGCGAAAGCCGTCCGCTGCGCGGCGCGGGCAGCGGCGCGTTCGACTCCAGCTCGTCGGTGAGTTCTTTCTCCAGGATCCGGATCATGTCGCGGTAATGCACGCCCGGGCCGCGGCCGAGGACGAGAAAGGTGTCGAGCGCGTAGCGATGCCGCGTGGTGTGAACTTTCGCTTCTGCGATGTTGTAGCCGGCACGCCCGAAGTACCCGCAGATGTGCGCGAACAGGCCATCGCGGTCGGGCGCATAGACCATGACCTGGAGCCCCTCGCCAATGGGCGCCAATCGCGCCCTGACCACCGCGCGGCCGGCATCGACGCGCGCGTAGAGCTGACGGGTCTGCCAGGCGATCTCCTGCGCGTCGTGGCGCAGGAAGTACGGCGTATCGAGCTGGCCCCAGAGGCGGTCCTTTGCGCTTTCCGGCAATGCATAGAGGCGCAGCAGGCGCAGCGCCTCGTCCTGCTTGGCCGACAGGACGGCGTCCACGGGAACCGCATCGCCCGTGAGCGCGCGGCGCGCGGCGCGAAACAGGTCCTCGAGCAGCTTGGCCTTCCAGGCGTTCCATACCTTTGGACTCGTGCCGCGAACGTCGGCCACGGTCAGCAAGTAGAGCGCGATCAGGCGTCGTTCCGTGCCGACGCGCTCGGCAAAGGCCTGGACCACGTCGGGATCGGAGACGTCCTGCTTTTGCGCCACCGACGACATCACAAGGTGGCACTCCACCAGGAATTCCACCAGCGCGCTGTCCTCGGCCGAAAGGCCGTGCCGCCTGCAAAAGCGCCGTGCATCGCGCGCGCCTAGCTCGGAATGATCGCCACCGCGGCCCTTGGCGATATCGTGATACAGCGCCGCAATGAAAAGCAGCCAGCGCCGGCTGAAGTTCGTCATCAGACGCGTGCACAGAGGAAATTCGTGCGCCAGCTCGGGCATCGTGAAGCGGCGCAGGTTGCGCACGACCATCAGAATGTGCTGGTCCACGGTGTAGACGTGAAACAGGTCGTGCTGCATCTGACCCACGATGCGCCCGAATTCCGGAAGGTAACGGCCGAGCACGCCATACTGATTCATGCGGCGCAGCTCGTGCACGATTCCGCGCGGCTGCTGGAGCAGTAGGATAAACAGCAGGCGGGCCAGCGTATCGCGCCGGAACTTCGCGTCGATGTGCGTCCGCGCGCGCCACAGCGCACGCTGGGTCATGGGTGTCATGCCGCGAATTTCCTGATGCTGCTGCATCAGCAGAAAGGCTTCGAGAATGGCGCGCGGCTCCTGCTCGAAAAGGTTTTCACGAGCGGCCTCGAGCAGCTCGCCGCGTACGCTAAATCGCTCGTTGAGCGGGTGCGCGCGCGTGTCCGGCGCAGGTGCCAGCCGGGCTTCGAAGGTCCGCAGCAGCAGGGTATTGAGCTGGGTGACGGACTTTGCGGTACGGTAGTACCCCTGCATCATGAGCTCGCTCGCGCGGCGGGTCGCGCTGTCCTTCAGTCCGAGCTGCGCGGCGAGAGCGGATTGGAGATCGAAGATCAGGCGGTCCTCGCGCCGCTGCGCCAAGTAGTGCAGGCGGATGCGCAGGTTCTGGAGGCGTGCCTCCAGGCGCGTCAGCTGACCCTCCTCGACGTGATCGACCAGGCCGCTGTGCGCGAGGTCGCTCCAGCGCGCGCCGATGCCGCTGGCACGACCGACCCACTGAATCACGTGCAGGTCGCGCAGTCCGCCCGGTGCCTCCTTGAGATTGGGTTCCAGTGCGTAGGCCGTGTCCTGGTGGCGCGCGTGGCGCTGCTCCTGCTCCAGGCGTTTCGCCTCGAAGTAGGATGTCGGATCGGTCGTGCTCGCCACTGTGCTGCTCAGCTCGGCGAAGCGCTTGCGGCTACCGGCCAGCAGCCGCGCCTCGAGCAAGGTGGTGCGCACTGTAATGTCCTCCTCGGCCGCGGCCAGACATTCCTCCAGCGTGCGTACGCCGTGGCCAATCTCGAGACCGACGTCCCAGAACAGGCTGACGAGACGCTCCAGTCTTTCCCGTTCCTCGATGTCCGGCGGGCGCTCGAGCAGGATCAGGACGTCGACGTCCGAGTACGGAAACAGCTCTCCGCGCCCGTATCCACCAGTTGCCACCAGCGCCGCACCGCGCGCCGGGTTGAGCTGCGTCCATAGCCCGCGCAGCACGCCGTCGACGAGCCGGGCATGCGCGTGCAGCAGTTGGCGCGGAGCGGGCCGGCGCAGGTACTCAGCCCGTAGTCGCTCGCGTCCGGCCTGGAGATGCCGATTCCAGTGCTCCGCAACGCCGGCTTCGAGCAGGGCAGCGGCCATGTCCTAGCCGAGGACCTCGGCAGGCGGCGCAGGCGTGCCCGCCGATTGCGTGAGCACCTCGAATCCCTGGTCCGTGACCAGAACCGTGTGCTCCCATTGCGCGGACAGGCTGTGGTCCTTCGTGACGATGGTCCAGCCGTCGGACAGTTCGCGGATTCCCGCCTTGCCGGCGTTGATCATCGGCTCGATGGTGAACGTCATGCCCGTCTCGAGAACCAAACCGGTGCCTGGCTTGCCGTAATGCAGCACCTGCGGTTCCTCATGGAACCGGCGACCGATTCCATGGCCGCAGAATTCGCGCACCACGCTGTAGCCCTGCGATTCGGCATGCGCCTGAATCGCCGCGCCGATATCTCCGAGGCGTGCGCCGGGTCGCACCTGGCGAATGCCGTGCCACATGCAGGCGTAAGTCACTTCCACCAGGCGGCGCGCCTGAATGCGCGGTTCGCCGACAAAGAACATGCGGCTGGAGTCGCCGTGGAAACCATCCTTGATCACGGTCACGTCGATGTTCAGGATATCGCCCGCCTTGAGGCGCTTGTCCTGCCGCGGAATGCCGTGGCAGACGACATGATTGACCGACGTGCAAATCGACTTGGGGAACGGCTTGTAGCCGGGTGGCGCGTAGTTCAGCGGCGCCGGCACGGTCCCCTGCACGCGCGTCATGTAGTCGTGGCAGCGCGCATCGAGTTCCTCCGTCGACACGCCCGCGACGACCCAAGGGGTGATGAAATCAAGCACCTCGGCCGCGAGGCGGCCCGCGATGCGCATGCGCTCGATCTCGTCGGGCGTCTTGACGACTACGGGCATAGCAAAAAAGCGCGCAGGATAAGCAAATGGATTGAGGGGGTCGCAAACCGCTGCCCCGACCCGGCCGGGGGTTCTGCGGTCTTCGCCCTTTGTGCCTGATTATGCTAACATTTCGGGTCGACTCGTTCCGGCCCAGTCAAATTCCGGGCGGTGCGGGCCGAAATTCCCCGCTCGACGGTTCAGGGTGCGCGCGCTGCGTGAGTCGTCGATCCGATCGAGCGGTAGTCGATAACCCTGAAACAGGGCCGCGGCGCCTGCGCCGTGTCCCGAGGAGTCTACATGTCGGTCACCATGCGTGAAATGCTGGAGGCGGGCGTCCATTTTGGTCATCAGACCCGGTACTGGAACCCGCGGATGGCCCCGTACATCTTCGGCCATCGCAACAAGATTCACATTATCAACCTGGAAAAGACGCTCGCGCTGTACCAGGAGGCGTTGCGGTTCATGCGCCAGCTCGCCGCGAATAAGGGCACGGTGCTGTTCGTCGGCACCAAGCGGCAGGCCCGTGAGGTCGTGCGCGAAGAGGCCATGCGTTGCGGCATGCCCTACGTCGATCATCGCTGGCTCGGCGGGATGCTGACCAATTTCAAGACGGTGAAGCAGTCGATCAAGCGCCTGAAGGAGATGGAGCAGGCGAAGACCGACGGCGCCTTTGAGCGAATGTCGAAGAAGGAGGCGCTCGGCCTGCAGCGCGAGATGAACAAGCTCGAGCGTTCTCTCGGTGGTATCAAGGACATGGTTAGCCTGCCCGACGCGCTGTTCGTGATCGACGTGGGCTATCAGCGTGGCGCAGTCGCCGAGGCAGCCAAGCTTGGCATCCCGCTGATCGGTGTGGTCGACACCAACCATTCGCCCGAAGCAATCGACTACGTGATTCCCGGCAACGACGATTCGGGCCGCGCGATCCGCCTCTACGTGCGCGGCGCGGCGGATGCGGTGCTCGAAGGACGTGAGCATTCCGTCGAGGAAGTCGTCTCCGCGACACGTGACGAGTTCGTCGAAGTGGAGGCCGAGGAGGGTGCCTGAGGCGTGCCGGCGCGCCGTGATGACGGGGGGCCACGTGCCCCCTTTTTTGAATCCTTGGTTTGAGGAAGACGGACCGCAGAGGGTCCCGTGAAAGGAGTCGCAGGAAGATGGCGGAAATCAGCGCCGGTCTGGTGAAGGAATTGCGCGAGCTCACCGGCCTGGGAATGATGGAGTGCAAGAAAGCCCTCAGCGAAACGGGCGGAAATCTCGAGAAGGCCGAGGAGTTGCTGCGCATCCGCAGTGGCGCGAAAGCGAGCAAGGCCGCGGGCCGCGTCGCGGCCGAGGGCGTCATTGGCGCGTTTGTGGCCGGCGACGGCAAGCGTGGGGCCCTTGTGGAGATCAACTGCGAAACCGACTTCGTGGCCAAGAACGAGGATTTTCTGGCGTTCGCGAGGGCGCTGGCGGAGCGCGTGGCGCTCGAGTCCCCGGCTGACGTCGAGGCGCTGTCGGCGCTGACCATCGAAGGCACCACGGTCGAGGCACGCCGCCAGGCCCTGGTGCAGAAGATCGGTGAGAACATCGCGGTTCGACGCTTTCGGCGCATGGAAACGGCGGCCCGGCTCGCACTCTACGTGCACAACAACCGGATCGGAGTGCTGGTCGATTTTGAGGGACCCGAGGACGTTGGCAAGGACGTGGCGATGCACGTCGCGTTCGCCAAACCGCAGCATTTGCGCAAAGCGGACGTGCCTGCGGACGTGGTCGAACGGGAACGGCAGATTCTTGCCGCGCGCGCCAAGGAGTCGGGCAAGCCAGCCGAGATCGTCGCGAAGATGGTCGAGGGGGGGATCAACAAGTACCTTGGCGAAATCACCCTGCTGGGTCAGGCGTTCGTCAAAGACGACAAGCAGACGATCGAGAAGATGCTGGCTGCACGCAAGGCGTCGCTGAACGGGTTTGCCTTTCTCGTGGTCGGAGAGGGACTGGAGAAGCGCTCGACGGACTTTGCGGCCGAAGTCATGGCCCAGGCGGGAATCGCGCGCTGACACCGATGACAATGCCGCAGGTCGCCGATTCGCCGAAATACCGGCGCATCTTGCTCAAACTGTCGGGCGAGGCGCTGATGGGCGAGGACCCGTTCGGCATCAATCGGCAGACGATTCAGGAGATCGCTGCGGAAATGGCGGCGGTTGCGCGCATGGGGGTCGAGATCGGCGCGGTGATCGGCGGTGGCAACATCTTTCGCGGCGTGGCGCCCGGTGCGGCAGGAATGGACCGCGCGACGGCCGACTACATGGGAATGCTCGCGACGGTGATGAACGCGCTCGCGCTGCAGGATGCGCTGCGTAGCGCGGGAACCGCGAGCCGCGTGCAGTCCGCGCTCAATATCGAACGCATCGTCGAACCGTATATTCGGGGCAAGGCGATCCGATACCTGGAGGAAGGCAAAATCGTGATTTTCGCGGCCGGCACGGGCAATCCGTTTTTCACCACGGATACGGCAGCCGCGCTGCGTGGCAGCGAGATTGGCGCGGAAATCGTGCTCAAGGCGACCAAGGTCGACGGTGTCTATACGGCCGACCCGCAAACCGATCCGAACGCCCGTCGCTTCCGTGCCCTCAGCTTCGACGAAGCAATTGCGCGTAACCTGCGAGTGATGGATGCGACCGCGCTGACGCTGTGCCGCGACCAGCGTCTGCCAGTGACGGTGTTCAGTATATTCAAGCCGAACGCATTGCAGCGTGTCGTCCTAGGGGAGGATGAAGGCACGCTGGTTCACGTTTGAGGGAAATGACCATGATTGCGCAGCTGAAGAAGAGCACCGAGCAGAAGATGGGCAAGAGCATCGAGGCATTCAAAGCGGATCTCGCCAAAGTGCGCACGGGCCGTGCCCACACCGGCCTGTTGGATCACATCATGGTCGATTATTACGGAACGCCGACGCCGATCAATCAGGTCGCAAAAGTGACCTTGGTCGATTCGCGCACCATCGGGGTCACGCCATTCGAGAAGAAGATGGTCCAGGCCGTGGAGAAGGCGATTCGTGAATCGGACCTTGGGCTCAATCCTGCAGCCAGTGGCGAGACCCTGCGTGTGCCGATGCCGCCACTGACGGAGGAGAGGCGCAAGGAACTGATCAAGGTCGTGCGTCACGAAGCCGAGAACGCGCGTGTCGCGGTGCGCAATCTGAGGCGCGATGCAATCCATGGTCTGAAGGAGGCGCTCAAGAAGAAAGAGGTGTCCGAGAACGAGGAGCGTCGTGCGCAGGATGACGTGCAGAAGCTGACCGACCGCTCGGTGGCCGAAATCGATCGACTGCTGGAGCAGAAGGAATCCGAGCTGATGGCCGTCTAGGGGACCGCGATCGTGGATCACGTCAGCTCGACACGGGAAATACCGCCGCACGGCAAAGTGCCCGTGCACGTCGCGATCATCATGGACGGCAACGGACGCTGGGCGCGGCGGCGTCGCTTGCCGCGCTTTGCCGGACACAAGCGCGGCGTCGAAGCGGTGCGCGCGGTGGTCAAGGCCTGTGCCGAGCGCGGGATTCAATTCCTCACCCTGTTCGCGTTTAGCTCGGAGAATTGGCGCCGACCGCCCGAGGAGGTCAGCCTGCTGATGCAGCTGTTCAGCGGGGCGCTGACGAACGAAGTTTCCAAGCTCAATCGCAACGGCATTCGGCTTCGCGTCGTCGGCGATCTGTCGCGCTTCGATCCGCGCATTCGTCAACTGATCGACGAGGGCGAGCGCCGCACGGCGCACAATCAGCGCCTGACGCTGACTATCGCGGCGAACTACGGAGGACGTTGGGACATTTTGCAGGCGCTAGCGCGACTCGCGCGGGCGCACCCGGAAGCCGTGCGCGGCGAAATCCCCGAGGAAGCGCTGGCGCCTTATCTGTCGATGCACTATGCCCCCGAACCGGATCTGTTCATCCGTACCGGGGGCGAACAGCGGTTGAGCAATTTTCTGCTCTGGCAGCTGGCGTATTCGGAGCTGCTTTTCACCGACACGCTCTGGCCCGATTTTGATGCCGCCGCGCTTGATGGCGCGATCGAATCGTACCGGCAACGCGAGCGGCGTTTTGGCCGTACCAGCGAGCAGGTCGAACAGGCGGAACGCGCGCAGGCACGGGCCACGCGTGGAGCCAGCGAAACGCACAAAACGGCCTGAGCGCGCATTGGCTCAGCGCGTCCTGACCGCCGTCGTACTGCTCGCGGCCTTTCTCGGCGCGTTGTTCTGGCTGCCGCGACCGGCATTCGCCGTCGTCGCCGCGGTCTTCATCGGACTTGCGGCCCTGGAATGGGGCCGCCTGTGCGGAATGGCGTCAGGGATCGGGCGTGCCTATGCCGGCACGCTGGTCTGCGGATTCGGTCTGCTATTTGGCCTGGCTTGGTTCGGCGCAGGATCGATGCAGGCCTGGCTCGGCTACCTGTTTGGCGCCGCGAGCCTGTTCTGGATCGTCATCGCGCCGCTCTGGATGGCGCGCGGATTCGGGCCTTTCGCAAAGCGCCTGCTCGCCCTGGCGGGGCCCGCTGTGCTGCTGCCGGCGGGGCTGGCGCTGGTCGTGCTTCCGCCGAGCCTGGTTCTGGCGGTGCTGGCGCTGGTCTGGGTCGCCGACTCTGCTGCGTACTTCGCGGGACGCGCGCTGGGCAAGCGCAAACTCGCACCCCAAATCAGTCCGGGCAAGACCTGGGAGGGCGTGGTCGGCGGGCTGTTGGGCGTGCAAGTCTACGTTATCATCTGCGCGTTCACGGTCCCGATGCTCGATCCGTACCTGGAGGGGGGCGGACAGTGGTTGCTGTACCTCGGCGCGGGTGCCGTTCTATTCGTCATGAGCGTCATCGGTGACCTTTTCGAATCCGCAGTGAAGCGCCAGGCATCGGTCAAGGACAGCGGGAAGCTTCTCCCGGGTCACGGCGGCGTCCTGGACCGGATCGACAGCGCGCTCGCCGCCCTGCCGGTCGCCGCGTTCCTCGCGGGCCTTGTCCCGGCCTCCTGAGCGTTCGGAGCCCAGATGCCCTCCACAGCCATCGGCGTCGCAGTCCTCGGGGCCACAGGTTCGATCGGTGCAAGTACGCTGGACCTGATCGCGCGCCACCCCGAGCGATACGCGGCGGTCGCGTTGAGTGCGCATCGTTCGGTCGATGCCCTGATCGCGCTCTGCATGCGCCACCAGCCGCGTCACGCGGTGCTCTCCGGCGTCGCGGAGGACGCGCATGTTCGAAAACGGTTTGCCGAGAGCGGCTTCCGGGGCGAGCTCCGCTTTGGGCCGCAGGCGCTCGAGGAACTCGCCCGTTGCGAGGATGTCGCGACCGTGATGTGTGCGATTGTCGGAGCCGCAGGACTGGCGTCGACGCTCGCTGCGGCGCGCCAGGGCAAGCGCGTGCTGCTCGCGAACAAGGAAGCGCTTGTCATGGCAGGCCCTTTGCTGATGCATGCTGTGCGCGCCGCGGGTACCGTGCTTCTTCCAATCGACAGCGAGCATAACGCGGTGTTTCAGTGCCTGCCGCCGGGGGAAGCGGGAACACCGTCCCTGCGCGCGGTGCGCCGCGTGCTGCTGACTGCTTCGGGCGGTCCGTTTCGTACCCTTCCGGTCGATCGATTGGAGCAGGTCACGCCCGACGAGGCCTGTGCTCACCCCAACTGGGTGATGGGGCGCAAGATCTCGGTTGACTCGGCCACCATGATGAACAAGGGTCTCGAGGTGATCGAGGCTCGCTGGCTGTTCGACATTCGCGCGGAACGCATTGAAGTAGTCATCCATCCGCAAAGCGTCGTTCATTCTCTCGTGGAGTACATCGACGGTTCCGTGCTCGCGCAGCTGTCTAATCCGGACATGCGCGTTCCGATCGCGCATGCGCTGGCATACCCCGAGCGGATCGAGTCGGGCGTCGCACCGCTGGATCTGCAACGTTTTGGCCAGCTCTCCTTCGAGCCTCCCGACACGCGACGCTTTCCCTGCCTGCAGCTCGCCTATGGCGCGCTGGACGCGGGCGGCACGGCCCCGACGCTGCTGAATGCGGCCAACGAGCTCGCCGTCGAGGCGTTTCTTGCAGGGCGCCTGCGGTTCACCGCGATCTCCGCGGTGATCGAGGAAGTCCTCGGCCAGATACCGGCCGAGGCCATTACGGATCTGGAAGCACTGATCGCGGCCGATGCCCATGCGCGCCGCGTGGCGCGCGCGGCGATCGCGCGCAGCGAGGCGCGCGCCGCATGAATCTGTTGCTGACCACGCTAGCGTTCATTGTGGCGCTGGGCGTGCTGATCGTCGTCCACGAGTACGGTCACTACCTGATCGCGCGTCTGTGCGGCGTGAAGGTTCTTCGGTTCTCGGTGGGATTCGGGCGCCCGCTGCTCACGCGGCGCGGTCGAGACGGCACGGATTGGGTCATTGCCGCCGTGCCCTTTGGCGGTTACGTCAAGATGCTCGACGAGCGCGAGGCGCCGGTTGCCGCGCAGGATCTGCCGCGTGCGTTCAATCGAAAGAGCGTGTGGCGACGCACCGCGATCGTCGCAGCGGGTCCCGTGGCCAACTTCCTGTTCGCGATCGCGGTTTACGCGGGTCTGTTCATGTACGGATTGCCGGAAGCCCGACCGGTGATCGGTTCACCTCCGGCTGCGAGCGCGGCCGCGGATGCCGGCCTGCGTGCGGGCGATACGATCGTGGCGGTGAACGGCGAGGCCATCGCCACCTGGCAGCAGCTGCGTTGGCGCGTGCTGAAAGGCGCCCTGCAGGGCGAGCAGCTTCGACTCGAACGGGTTAGCGCGCAACGCCATCTGTCGGATGTCGTGCTCGACCTGCGTCGTTTCGCTGGCACAGACGCAGAGCGCGATCTGATGGCGGCGATCGGCCTGCAGCTCTACCGGCCGCCGCTCGATCCGGTTCTGGGCCAGGTCGAGGCGGACAGCCCGGCGGAACATGGCGGTTTACGTTCCGGCGACCGCATCCTGCGGATCGACGGCCGTACGATCGATTACTGGAGCGAACTGGTAGCCGCGGTGCGCGCGGGCCCCGAACGGGCACTGCGCTTCACGATTTTGCGCGACGGGCACGAGCAGCAACTCAGCGTTACGCCGGAAGCGCGTGAAATCGATGGGCAGCGCATCGGTCGTATCGGTGCGGCGCCCTACGTGCCGCCCACGCACGCCGAGCGCATTCTGGTGCGCACCCAATATTCCGTCGTCGAGGCGGTCGGGCTGGCAGCAGACAAGACCCTCGACATCGCCGTGTTCAGCCTGCGCATGCTGGGCAAGATGCTGCTGGGCGAAGTCTCGTGGAAGCACCTCTCCGGACCGGTCACGATTGCGGATTACGCGGGCCAGTCGGCGCAGGCTGGGTGGATCTCATATCTGACGTTCCTCGCATTGATCAGCATCAGTCTCGGTGTACTGAACCTGCTCCCGATCCCGCTGCTGGACGGTGGGCATTTGATGTACTATGCCCTCGAGGTCATCAAGGGGAGTCCGGTTTCCGACCGGGTGATGGAGCTGGGTCAGCGCGTAGGCCTCACGCTGCTGCTGATCATGATGGCCTTCGCGTTCTACAACGATATCAATCGCCTTTTTTCCGGCTGACCGATGCGGGCTCGTGTCGTTGCGATTGTTGGCTGCGCATTGCTTGCCCTTTGCATCGGCGCGTTCGGCCAGTCGTTCGCGCCCTTCGTCGTAAAAGACATCCGGGTAGAAGGTCTGCAACGGACCGAGGCGGGAACCGTGTTCAGCTACCTCCCGGTAAAGGTGGGCGAGCGGCTCACGACCGAGAAGGCGCAGGAGGCGATTCGCGCGCTGTACGCAACGGGATTCTTCAAGGACGTCAGGCTCGAAGTGCAGGGGGACGTCCTGATCGTCTATGTAGAGGAGCGCCCTGCGATCGCGCAGATCACCTTCTCGGGCGTCAAAGAGTTCGATGAAGAGACGCTGCGCCGCGTCCTGCGCGAACAAGGTCTGGCCGATGGGCGAATTTTCGACCGTGCGCTGCTGGAAACCGCCGAGCAGGAACTGAAGCGTCAATACCTGGCCAAGGGTCGATACGGAGCACAGGTGGAGACCACGGTCACGCCGCTCGAGCGCAACCGGGTCGCGATTAACTTTGCGGTCACCGAGGGGGACATCGCTAAGATCCGTTCGATCAACATCGTCGGCGCCCATGCATTCCCCGAGAAAACGCTCGTCGATCTGTTCGTGCTGCGCACGCCGGGCTGGCTGACCTGGTACACAAAGCACGACCAGTACTCGCGTCAGCGACTGGCGGGCGACCTGGAGACGCTGCGCTCGTACTACCTGAATCGCGGCTACCTCGACTTTGCAATCGAATCGACGCAGGTGTCGATTACCCCAGACAAGAAGGACATCTACATCACGATCAACGTCCGCGAGGGTGATAAATACACCGTGAGCAGTGTCGAACTCTCCGGGACCTTCGTGGTGCCGAAAGAAGAGCTCGAGCGGCTGATTCGCGTCAAGCCGGGCGATGTGTTTTCGCGAGCACGTCTCAATCAATCGACCAAGGCGATCACCGATCGTCTGGGAAACGAAGGCTACGCGTTCGCAAACGCCAACGCGGTTCCGAACGTCGACAAGGAAAAGCGTTCGGTGGCGTTCAATATCCTCGTCGACCCGGGTCGCCGCGTGTACGTGCGGCGCATCAACATCTCGGGCAACACGAAAACGCGCGACGAGGTGGTCCGGCGCGAAATGCGTCAGCTCGAAGGCGCGTTCTACGATACCTCCAAGATCCAGCTCTCGCGGCGTCGCATCGACCGGACCCAGTACTTCAGCGAGGTTACGGTAGAAACGAAGCCGGTCGAAGGCACGCAAGACCAGGTCGACGTCAATTTCACGGTCAAGGAGAAGCAGACTGGCTCGATCATGCTCGGCGCAGGGATTTCGAGCACGGAAGGCTTCGTGATTTCCGGGTCGGTCAGCCAGCAGAACGTGTTTGGCAGCGGAAAATTTCTGTCGGTGAACGTGAGCTCGGGCAAGATCAATCAGGTCTACTCGCTCTCGTACCTAAACCCCTACTTTACGGTCGACGGCGTGAGCGCGGGCTTCGATGTCTACAAGCGCAAGATCGATGCGACCAACGCCTCGGTTTCGCCGTACAAGACCGATACCTGGGGCGGCGGGTTCAAGTTCGGATATCCGCTGTCCGAAGTTTCGTCGGTTAGCTTCGGGATCGGGGCGGAGGACGTCAACACTACGGTCTACGGAAACAGCTCGCCTTCCTACCAGCAATTCATCCAGACGTTCGGCGACCATTACACCTATGGCTTCGGCACCGCGGGCTGGGCCCGGGATACGCGCGACAGCCTGATCATTCCGCGCGAGGGCATGCTGTCGCGCGCCAGCGTCGAAGTCGGCGCCGGAGACCTGAAGTACTACAAGCTGAACTTTCAGCAGCAGTGGCTCTATCCGCTGTCGCGTACCTTCACCCTTTTCCTGAACGGTGAGGTGGGCTACGGCGAAGGCTACGGCGGCTTGCCGCTCCCGTTCTTCAAGAATCTATACGCGGGTGGACCAGGCTCGGTGCGCGGCTACAAGCCGTTCACGCTGGGACCCCAGGACATCAATGGTGATCCGATCGGTGGGAACCGTAAGATCGTGGGCAACGTCGAGGTTCTGTTCCCAATGCCCGGCGCGGAGAACGACAAGTCGCTGCGCCTCGGCGCCTTTGTCGATGCCGGTCAGGTCTGGGGACAAGGTCAGGATCTGAGCTTTTCCGATCTTCGATACTCGACGGGCATCTCGATCGCGTGGAATTCGCCGTTCGGTCCCTTGAAGCTTTCCGCAGCCCAGCCGCTGAACAACAAGCCGGGAGATCAGATTCAGCGGTTACAATTTCAATTTGGAACCGGTTTTTGAGGCGAAAGTACCTTTGTGATGATTGCTCGCTCCATGCTGCGCTGTGTTGTATTCGGGATCGCGCTACTCCTGCCCTGGGTTGCCCATGCGCAGGGCAAGATCGGCTTCGTGAACACCGAGCGCATTCTGCGCGATTCGACGCCGGCGCAGCGTGCGCAGAAGAAGATCGAAGCTGAGTTCCAGAAACGCGATCAGGAGCTCGGCCGCATGGCCGAGCAGCTGAAAAGGACGCAGGACGAGATGGAACGCACCGCCGTGACCATGTCGGACAGCCAGCGCCGCACGAAGGAACGGGAATTCGGTGAGATGAGCCGGGAGTTTCAGCGCAAGCAGCGCGAATTTCGCGAAGACCTCAATCAACGGCGCAACGAGGAACTCGCTGCGGTGGTCGAGAAAGCGAACCGCGTTATCCGCCAGATCGCGAGCGAGGAAAAGCTCGACATCGTGATACAGGATGCGGTGTATGCCAATCCGCGCATCGATATCACCGACAAGGTGATCAAGGCGCTGGACGAAAACTAGCTCGCGCGAACATGCGTGGGCCGTTGAGCTTGTCCGAGATTGCCGCGCAACTCGGCGGCCGAATCGTCGGGGATCCGGATTGCAAGATTGTCCAGGTGAGCACGCTCGCGCGTGCGGGTGCCGAGCACGTCGTATTCGTCGCCGATCGGCGCTATCTCGGAGAACTCGCGCGCACGCGCGCAGGCGCGGTCGTCATATCTCCAGAGTTCGAGGCGTCAACCGTGCTGCCGCGCATCGTGACCGATGAGCCCTATCTGTATTTCTCTCGTCTGGCGCGGCTGCTCAATCCGCTTCCCGTCTGCGAGGCAGGAATCGATCCTGCGGCACGGGTGCATCCGCGTGCCGCAGTTGCGCCGAGCGCCCGGATCGAGGCTGGCGCCGTTGTTGATGCCGAGGCGCGCATTGGCGAGCGCGCCTGGATCGGCGCGGGATCGTTCGTGGGCGCGGGCGTGCGGCTGGGTGACGACTGCCGCCTGTACCCGACTGCAGTCGTCTATGACGGATGCGTCATCGGCGCACGCAGTATCTTGCATGCCGGCGTCGTGATCGGCGCCGACGGCTTCGGCTATGCGCGTGATGGGGATCGCTGGAACTCGATCCCTCAACTTGGCCGCGTGGTGCTCGGCGACGACGTCGAGATAGGTGCCAACACGACCGTCGATCGGGG
Source organism: Betaproteobacteria bacterium (assembly GCA_022340705.1). GTDB lineage: Bacteria > Pseudomonadota > Gammaproteobacteria > Burkholderiales > SG8-39 > SG8-39. Next base: position 33,123 of record JAJDNJ010000169.1, on the reverse strand, counting down.
CACGATCGACGACACGGTGATCGGGGACGGAGTGAAACTCGACGATCAGATCCACATTGCACACAACGTGCGCATCGGAGCGAACACGGCGATCGCGGCGTGCACTGGCGTTGCGGGCAGTGCGGTGATTGGCAGAAACTGCGAGATCGGCGGCGCCGCTATGATCCGGGGCCATATCGAGATCGCGGACGGTACGCGTATTTCGCCCGGAACCGCGATCACGCGCTCGCTGCGCGCCGGCACGTATACCGGGCTGTTTCCCTTCGATGACCATGGGTCCTGGCTTCGGAACGCAGCGGCCCTGCGCCATCTGTCATCGCTGATCGAACGGGTGCGCAGACTCGAGAAAGGGCTTCTCGGAAAGGAATCAAACAGTGACTGAGATGGACATTCAAGAGGTGCTGCGCTACTTGCCGCACCGCTTTCCGTTCCTGCTGATCGATCGGGTTCTCTCCTGCGAACCGGGAAAGCGTCTCGTGGCAATCAAGAATGTCACGGCAAACGAACCGCATTTTGCCGGGCATTTTCCGAACTGGCCCATCATGCCGGGCGTTCTCATTCTCGAGGCGATGGCACAGGCTGCTGCGATTCTCGGCTTCCGGACCATGCAACGGATGCCGGACAAGGAGGAGATGTACTACTTTGCCGGAATCGACAATGCGCGCTTCAAGAAGCCCGTTTTGCCGGGTGATCAGCTTGAGCTCGACGTGGAGCTGGTTGCGAGCCGACGCGGGATCGGAAAGTACGAGTGCAAGGCGCGAGTCGGAGGGGCGCTGGTGACTGAGGCAGTTCTGCTTTGCGCACTGCGGCCCGTTGCGGCGCGTCCCTGACGATGATCGATTCGCGCGCGATCGTCCATCCGGACGCCAGGATCGCGTACGACGTTTCGATCGGTCCGTTCAGCATCGTCGGGCCGAATGTTGAGATCGGAGAGGGCACCCGGGTCGGTGCGCATGCAGTCATCGACGGCCGCACGCGAATCGGTCGTGGCAACAACATCCATCACCACGCGTGCATCGGAGGTCCGCCACAGGACAAGAAGTACGGCGGCGAGGAGACTGCGCTTGAGATCGGCGATGGAAACACCATTCGCGAGTACGTCACCATCAATACCGGCACGGTGCAGGATGCCGGGGTCACCCGATTGGGCGACGACAACTGGATCATGGCGTACGTGCACATCGCGCATGATTGCCAGATTGGCAGCCACATCGTACTTGCCAATCTCGTCCAGCTCGCTGGCCACGTGGTGCTCGACGATTGGGCGTATCTAGGAGGAGGGGTGCTGGTGCATCAGTTCGTTCACGTTGGGGCGCACAGCTTTCTCGGGATGCAATCCGCTCTTGCCAACGATGTGCCGCCTTACGTGACGATCTCGGGCTCGCCCCCGCGCCCATTCGGGATCAATGCCGAAGGCTTGCGCCGGCGCGGCTTTTCGTCGGAGTCGATTCAGACGATCAAGCGCGCCTACCGTACGCTTTATCGCTCGGGACTCAGTTTCGAAGAGGCGCTACGCGAGCTGGAGACGCAGGCGCAAGCGCACGACGAGGTTCGCGTGATGGCCGACTTTCTCGGGCGCGCTAAACGCGGCATCGTGCGATAGGTCGGATTGTGGCGGGCGGTGGGATCCGCGTCGGTGTCGCGGTTGGTGACGCGTCTGGCGATGCCCTCGGGGCCGAGCTACTCGCAGCCCTGCACGAGCGGTGCCCCGAGCTGGTGGCGGCCGGGATCGCAGGCCGGCGCATGCAGGCGCAGGGCGCGGTCGCCGACATCGCACTCGAAAAGCTCGCGGAACGTGGCGGCACGCGGGGCGGCTCGAAACGTCGCGAGCTGGCGCGCATCCGTGCACGCCTGATCCAGCGGTGGCTCGCTGAGCCTCCGGCATTATTCGTCGGCATCGGTTCGCCCGAATTCAGCTTGCCCATCGGGCGGCGGCTGAAGGCGGCCGGAATCCCGACCTTGCAGTATGCGGGGCCGGAAGTCTGGTCCTGGCGACGCTGGCAGGTGAAGCGCATTGCGCATTGCGTTGACCGCGTACTTACCCTGTTTCCGTTCGAGACGGCAATTTACGAACACGCCGGCGTTTGCGCGTCGTTCGTCGGCCATCCCCTGGCCGACAGCCTGCCACTCAAGATCGACAAGGCTGCTGCGCGCACACAGCTGCGCCTGCCACATGGCAGACGCATTGTCGCCTTGTTGCCGGGGGAGCGCGGTGCCGGGTTCGCGACGCTGGCGGAAATTTTCGTGAAGGCCGCGCGCCGCTTGCATAACGAGATCGGGGAGGCACACTTCGTCATGCCTGCCTCCTCGCGCGAACATCGCGAGCTGATCGAGACGACGGTGCGTCTGCATGCGGACGGCGATTTTCCGCTGACCGTGCTGTTCGGCCACGCTCACGAGGCGCTCGCCGCGGCCGAGGTCGCACTGGTATCGAGCGGCATGAGCTCGCTCGAAGCGGCGCTGTTCAAGACCCCGATGGTCATTGCGCACCGCACGAGCCGATTAGACTGGTGGTTTGGGCGGCCGCGCTCTGCGCGGATCGCGGTCGGTCTCCCGAACCTGCTCGCCGCGGCGCCCGTAGTGCCGGAATTTGTCCAGCAGAAAGTGACGCCCTGGGATCTGGCGGCGGCGCTCATCGGCATTCTGCGCGACGCTGCGGCGCGGGAGCAGCAGCTCGCGCATTTTTACGAGCTCCACGAGAGGCTGCGCCAGAACAATGCGCAGAAAGCCTGCGATGCCGTGCTCAGCATGCTCGAACATGCGCCTGCCTGAGGCCGAGCGTGGCGCAGATCGACGCGGCAGTTGCGCGGCGTTCGTCGCGCAGGTGATCGAACCGGGCTTGGTCCGGACGAGGGCACCGGATTTCGCTTCACAATGACCATCCTGCGCTCGAGGGACAATCCGCGCGTGCGCCGCTGGCGCAGACTGATCGCCGATCGCCAGACGCGGCGCCGCGCGGGGCGCGCCTGGATCGAAGGCACACGCTTGGTCGGTGCGTATTTGCAGGCGCAGGGCGCGCCAATCGCCCTGATCGTCAGTGCCCAGGCCAGCGAAGCCCGCGAGGTCGGCGAGCTCGTCGCGCGCGCCGGGGTCGCGCCCGTGGTGCTCGCGACAGCAGTGTTCAAGAGCCTGGCCGGTACCGAGACGCCGCAGGGCATTGCCGCAGAAATCGAGATCCCGTCCCCGCCGCTGGAAGCCGACAGCGCCGAGCCCCGTATTTTTCTGGACGGGGTGCAAGACCCCGGCAATCTGGGCGCGATTCTGCGCAGTGCGGCTGCATTCGAAGTGCCCGAGGTCGTGCTCGGCGCAGGTTGCGCGGATCCCTGGTCACCAAAGGTCCTGCGCGCCGCGATGGGCGCGCATTTTTCTCTGCGGCTGCGCGAAACCGATGCGCTCGCCCAGCGCTTTGCAGCATTCGCCGGAGAGCGCATCTGCACCGTGCCGCGCGACGGCACGCCGCTGCATGAAATCGACCTGCGTGGCCGCCACGCCTGGGCGTTCGGGGGAGAGGCGCGCGGGGTGGGGGAGGCCACTGCGCGTGCGGCGACCTTGCGGGCGTGGATTCCCATTGGCGGCGCGACCGAGTCGCTCAATGTGGCGGTCGCGGCGTCGATCTGCTTGTACGAGGCCGCACGCCAGCGGCGCGTGCCGCAGGGACGTTAGTAGACATGCCGGTCGATCCGCATCTCGCGCAGAATCGTGGTGGCGATTTCCTCGATCGATCGCTTGGTCGAGTCGAGCCAGCGGATCGATTCGTCACGCATCATGCGCTCCGCCGCGTCGACTTCGTAGCGGCAATTCTCAAGTGATGCATACCGGCTGTTCGGCCGACGCGCCTGCCGAATCTCGCTCAGGCGATCGGGCGCGATCGACAGACCGAACAGCTTTGTCCGGTAGCGGCGCAGCGCGCGTGGAAATAGGTCGCGATCGAAATCCTCGGGGGTCAGCGGATAATTCGCAGCGCTGACGCCGAACTGGAGGGCCAGGTACAGGCAGGTGGGGGTCTTGCCGGAGCGCGATACGCCGACCAAGATGACCTCGGCCTGGTCGAGGTCGACGTTCGATGCACCATCGTCATGCGCCATCGAATAGTTCACCGCTTCGATACGGCGCTGGTATTCCTGCATGTCGAGCGCGCTGTGCGAGCGCCCGACATGGTGCGTCGAGCGTATTCCCAGCCCCTCCTCGAGCGGCGCAATGAAGGTTTCGAAGAAGTCGAAGCACAACGCCGGGGCGCGCCACACCACCTCGCGGTAGGCACGGTCGACAAGCGTCGAAAACACGATCGGCGCTGCACCGACGCGCACGGCTTCGGCCGCGATGCGCTCGCGGCATTCCTCGGCGCGCGCCAGGCTGTCGACGAACGGGAGCGTAATCTGGTCGAACTGCACGCCCTCGAACTGGGTCAACAGGCTGTGCCCCAGCATTTCCGCCGTGATTCCGGTGCCGTCAGAGACGAAGAAGACGGTGCGGCGCGGGTTCATTCGGACAGGTCGAGGGAGGGGATTGTGCTGCGCACCAACGGTCGATCGAGCCGATAAAATAGGAGTTTCTCCCGCATCCGGCAACCAACAGGGTGAGCGCTATGTACGCCGCGTGGCTCAAGGACCTCCGCATGACCGACCTGGACAAGGTGGGTGGCAAGAACGCGTCCCTGGGAGAAATGATCGGGGGCTTGAGCGCCGCGGGGATTCGGGTCCCGGGCGGGTTCGCGACCACGGCCGAGGCTTACCGTGCCTTTCTCGCCGCCAACGGGCTGGACGCGCGCATCCGCGATCGCCTCGTGAAGCTCGATCCGCGCGACGTCGAGGCGCTCGCGAAATGCGGTGCCGAGATTCGCGCCTGGATCGAGCAGGCACCGTTTCCAAAGGAAGTTGAAAATACGATAAGATCTTATTTTCAAGAACTTGATAAACATTCCTCAAGTAAAATATCATATGCAGTCCGATCCTCGGCCACCGCCGAGGACCTGCCCGACGCGTCTTTTGCCGGGCAGCAGGAGACCTTTCTCAACATCCAGAGCGTGGACAACGTGCTCGAGGCGATCCGCCAGGTGTTCGCGTCGCTGTACAACGATCGCGCCATTTCCTACCGGGTCCATCACGGCTTCGAGCACAGTCAGGTGGCGCTGTCCGCGGCGGTGCAGCAGATGGTGCGCAGCGATCTGGGCGCGAGCGGAGTGATGTTCACCCTGGACACCGAGTCCGGTTTTCGGGACGTCGTGTTCATTACAGCGTCCTACGGGCTCGGCGAGATGGTCGTGCAGGGCGCGGTCAATCCGGACGAGTTTTACGTGCACAAGCCGATGCTCGCTGCCGGACGGCCGGCGGTCATACGGCGTTCGCTCGGCTCCAAGATGCAGAAGATGGTCTTTGGGGCGGCTGCGGAAGCGGGTCGCTCGACGCGCGTGGTCGATGTCGAGGCGGCCGATGCCGACCGCTTTTCGCTCTCGGACGCGCAGGTGCTCGAGCTGGCGCGCTACGCGGTCGCAATCGAACAGCATTACGAGCGCCCGATGGACATCGAGTGGGCGCTGGACGGCGCCGACGGCATGCTCTATGTCCTGCAGGCCAGGCCCGAGACCGTGAGGTCGCGCAAGCGCGAGGGCCAGGAGCGCTACGCGCTCAAACGCCACTCCAAAGCGCTGATCACTGGGCGTGCGATCGGCCACAAGATTGGCGCGGGTGTCGTGCGCGTCGTCAAGGACGCCAGCCAGATGTCGGTCGTCCAGGATGGCGACGTGCTGGTGACCGACATGACCGACCCGAACTGGGAGCCGGTGATGAAACGTGCAGCGGCGATCGTCACCAATCGGGGCGGTCGCACCTGCCACGCGGCGATTATTGCGCGCGAACTCGGGATTCCGGCCGTCGTGGGCTGCGGAAATGCCACGGCAAACCTCAAGGACGGGCAGGCCGTCACGGTGTCCTGCGCCGAGGGGGACACCGGCACCGTCTACGAAGGCGAGCTCCCGTTCGAGGTCTCGAGCACCGAGCTCGGCAAGATGCCCGAGCTGCCCGTCAAAATCACGATGAACGTCGGCAATCCACAGCTGGCCTTCGATTTCGCGCAGATTCCGAACGCTGGTGTCGGTCTGGCCAGGCTCGAATTCATCATCAACAATGAAATCGGGGTGCATCCTCGCGCCTGCCTCGAGTATCCCAAGCTCCCGGCGGAACTCAAGGCGAAGGTGGAGCAGGCTGCGCGCGGTTACGCCGATCCCCGCAGCTTCTTCCGGGAAAAGCTGATCGAAGGGGTGGCCACGATCGCGGCCGCGTTCTGGCCGCGTCCGGTGATCGTGCGCCTGTCGGATTTCAAGTCGAATGAGTACCGTAAGCTGGTCGGCGGCGCGCGCTACGAACCGGAAGAGGAAAACCCGATGCTCGGTTTCCGCGGCGCGTCACGCTATGTGTCGGCGAGCTTCCGAGAATGCTTCGAGCTCGAGTGCGCCGCGATGAAGCGTGTGCGAGACGGGCTCGGCCTGACGAACGTCGAGCTCATGGTGCCATTTGTGCGCACCGTAGGAGAGGCCCAGGCGGTCGTCGGCTTGCTCGAGGCGAACGGTCTGAGGCGGGGGGAAAACGGGCTGCGCGTGGTGATGATGTGCGAACTGCCGTCCAACGCGCTGCTCGCGGACCAGTTCCTTAGCCTTTTCGATGGCTTCTCGATCGGCTCGAACGATCTGACCCAGCTGACCCTCGGCCTCGATCGGGACTCGGAGCTCGTTGCAGAGACCTTCGATGAGCGTGACGAGGCGGTCAAGACGCTCCTCGAAATGGCCATCTCGGCCTGTCGCCGTCAGGGCAAATACGTCGGGATCTGCGGGCAGGGACCCTCGGATCACCCGGATCTCGCCCGCTGGCTGATGGATCAGGGCATCGAGAGTCTCTCGCTCAATCCCGACACCGTGGTGTCGACCTGGCTATCGCTTGCCCGTTAGTGCGGCGCGCGCGCGACCTAGCGCGAACGCAACAGGCGCTGCTTCTCGCGCTGCCATTCGCGGTCGCGCTCGCTGGCGCGCTTGTCGTGCTTGAGCTTGCCGCGCGCCAGCCCGAACTCGAGCTTGATTCTTCCCTTGCGGTAGTGCAGATCGAGCGGAATGAGCGTATAGCCGCGCTGCTCGACTTTCCCGATCAGACGGCGGATCTCCTCCGCGTGCATAAGCAGCTTGCGGCTGCGCGTGGGATCGGGCGTGATGTGGGTGGAGGCGGCGGTCAGCGGGCTGATATGGGCGCCGACGAGCCAAAGCTCGTCATTGTGGAGCAGTACGTAGGACTCGTTGATCTGCGCGCGCCCGGCGCGGATCGACTTGACCTCCCAGCCCTCCAGGGTAAGGCCCGCTTCGTAGCGCTCCTCAATGAAATAGTCGTGGAACGCCCTGCGGTTCTGAACGATCGACATGTGCCTCGCAATCCGGCGCGACCGATTCTAGCAGCGTGGAAGAGGCGGGCGTGAAGCGTGTCGCACGCTCCGCGATCGTAGAGCATTCGGCTGATTCGCTCTACGCGCTCATCGAGGACATCGAATCCTACCCGGCGTTCCTGCCCTGGTGCCGTGAGGCGAAGGTGCATGCGCGCGACGCGGAGAAGACGATCGCGACCCTCAGTGTCGGCCTGCGCGGCGTGCGCCAGTCCTTCACGACCGAAAACCGCAGCGAGCGCGGCAAGGCGATTCACATGCGGCTGGTCAAGGGGCCGTTCCGGCGCTTTTCGGCCGACTGGCGCCTGACCGCGCTCGGCGCGCACGCGGCACGGGTCGAATTCGCGATGGAATACGAGTTCTCAAGCCGCGTGCTGGCGAAGGTCCTCGAGCCCCTATTCGGTCAAATCGCGGACACGATGGTCGACGCCTTCGTGCGCCGCGCGGAGGCCCTCTATGGGCGGGCTGCGGGTTGACGTGGTCTACGCGCTCTCCGAGGCGCAGACCGTGGTGCAGGTTTTGGTGCGCCCCGGGGCCACGGTGCGCGACGCAGTGGCGGCCTCCGGAGTCCTGCGGGGACTTTCGCCGTCGCCAGCGCCTCAGTTCGGAATCTTCGGCCGCCGCGTAAGCCCGGAGCGGCAGCTCGCAGACGGCGACCGGATCGAGATCTACCGGCCCTTGCGCGTCGACCCGCGTGTCGCGCGCCGCGCGCGCGCCAAGGCGATCCGCGGCCGCGGGCGCTAGCTAGCGCCTTATTTGCACCACTCGGACACGCTCTGGCGCGCCTTGGTCAGTTCCTGTGCGCGCTGCGCGTCGTCCACGTAATAGCGCTCGCCCTTCTCGTTGACCCGCGCCACGCGCTGGCCGCTGGCGAGCGTGCGCTCCTGTTCGCGCGCGAGCTCGCAGTTTTCCTGCCGGTCGCGCTCGGTCTTGTCTTTCTCGGCCTGCTTGGCGGCGGCCTCCTGAGCTTCTTTGACGCGGCGGCGGAACTCCATCTCCTTTTCAGCCGGCGACAGTGGCTTCGCGTCCTTGGCGCCCGCCGCCTTGGCGGTCTCGGTACCTGCGGCAGGCGCGGCAGCCGGGGCCGCAGGCACCGGCCCAATGGGAGTCGCCTTGACCCCAGCGGGCGGAACGTCTCCATAGACCGTGCGTCCGCGCGCGTCCTTCCATTTGTACTGCTGGGCATGCGCCGCGCCGACGCAAAGCGCCATGGCCAATCCGATGAGGTAGAGCTTCGATCGCTTCATACCAACTCCTGCGACTGCGCACATTCAGGTCGTGCCCCGTGTGCGGCTCAACGAAGGGACGGTAGCGAGTTTCTCCGCTCGCGTCAACGCGCACGCCGGGCCGGCACAGGCACTCGCGTATAATGCATTTTTGCAAGAAAGGTTGGTTATGCGCGTGATTCAGAGGGCGCTCACGTTCGACGACGTCCTTCTCCTTCCCGCCCACTCGCGCGTCCTTCCGCGTGAAGTATTTCTCAAAACCCGCCTGACCCGAAAGCTCGAGCTCAACATCCCCCTCGTGTCCGCGGCAATGGACACTGTCACCGAATCGCGACTCGCCATCGCGATCGCCCAGGAGGGGGGGGTCGGCATCGTGCACAAGAATCTGTCGATCGCCTCCCAGGCGCTCGAGGTCGCGAAGGTCAAGCGCTTCGAATCGGGCGTGCTGCGTGACCCGATGACAATTGCGCCCGAAAACCGCGTGCGCGACGTCATCGAGTTGCAGAAGCAGCACAAGATTTCGGGATTTCCGGTCGTCGAGAACGGCAGGGTGGTCGGGATCGTGACGAACCGCGATCTGCGTTTCGAACGGAACCTCGATCAGTCGGTCAAGGCCATCATGACGCCGCAGGACAAGCTCGTCACCGTGCGCGAAGGTGCGAGCCGCGATGAAGCCATGCAGCTGATGCACAAGCACCGCCTCGAGCGCGTGCTGGTCGTAGACGACGACTTCGAGCTGCGCGGGCTGGTCACCGTGAAGGACATCATGAAGGAGACCGAGTTTCCGCATGCCTGCAAGGACGCGCACGGCAAGCTGCGCGTCGGTGCCGCCGTCGGTGTGGGCGAGGGAACCGAAGAGCGGGTCGCCGCGCTGGTTGAGGCGGGCGCGGACGTGCTGGTGGTCGACACGGCGCACGGTCATGCGCAGGGCGTGCTCGATCGCGTGCGCTGGATCAAGCGCAGCTTTCCCGACATACAGGTCATCGGCGGCAATATCGGGACCGCCGACGGGGCCCGCGCCCTCGTCGATCACGGCGCCGACGGGGTCAAAGTCGGCATCGGACCGGGGTCGATCTGCACCACGCGCATCGTGGCCGGCGTCGGTGTGCCCCAGATCACGGCGATTCAGGACGTTGCCGAGGCGCTCGCGTCGACCGACGTCCCGCTGATCGCGGACGGCGGCGTGCGCTTCTCGGGCGACGTGGCGAAGGCGCTCGGCGCCGGCGCGCACGCCGTGATGCTGGGCTCGCTGCTCGCGGGAACTGACGAATCGCCCGGCGAGATTGAGCTCTATCAGGGGCGCTCATACAAGTCCTATCGCGGCATGGGCTCGCTCGGCGCGATGCAGCAGGGCGCAGCGGATCGCTACTTCCAGGAATCGGAGATGAACGTCGACAAGCTCGTTCCGGAGGGCGTCGAGGGAAGGGTGCCCTACAAGGGCAGCGTGATCTGGGTCATCCAGCAGCTGATCGGCGGGGTACGTGCGAGCATGGGCTACACCGGCTGTGAGACGATCGACGCGCTGCGCACGCAGGCGCGCTTCGTCGAGATTACGACGGCGGGCTTCCGCGAGTCGCACGTGCACGATGTTCAGATCGTCAAGGAAGCCCCGAACTATCGCGCCGGCTGACGGATCCGGGCCGCAGCGATGCACGATCGGATCCTGATCCTCGATTTTGGTTCGCAGGTGACTCAGCTGATCGCGCGTCGCGTGCGCGAGGCTAAGGTCTACTGCGAGATCCATCCGAACGACGTCTCGGATGCCTTCGTGCGCGATTTTGCACCCAAAGGCGTCATCCTTTCCGGGAGCTACGCGAGTACCTACGAAGCGCAGGAGCTGCGCGCGCCGAAAGCGGTTTTCGAACTCGGTGTCCCGGTGCTTGGGATCTGCTACGGCATGTTCACCATGGCGGTACAACTTGGCGGGCAGGTCGACGCCAGTGACAAACGCGAGTTCGGATTCGCCAGCGTCAGGGCGCGCGGACATACGCGCCTGCTCGAAGGTATCCAGGATGCCGTGACCGCAGAAGGCCATGGCATGCTCGATGTATGGATGAGCCACGGCGACAAGGTGACCGCGATGCCCGCCGGATTCAGCCTCATGGCATCGACGGACAATTGCCCAGTCGCCGGCATGGCCGACGAGAACCGCGGCTTCTATGGCGTGCAGTTTCATCCAGAGGTCACGCATACGAAGCAAGGCAAACGCATTCTCGAGCGCTTCGTGCACGATATCTGCGGCTGCGGCAGAGACTGGAACATGCCCGATTACGTGAGCGAAGCGGTCGCGGCGATCCGCGCTCAGATCGGCCGCGACGAGGTCATTCTGGGGCTGTCCGGCGGGGTCGATTCATCGGTTGCCGCTGCACTGATACACAAGGCGATCGGCGAGCAGCTGACCTGCGTGTTCGTCGACCACGGGCTGCTGCGCTTGGGGGAGGCCGAGCAGGTGCTCGACACCTTTCGGCGGCACATGCACGTCAAGGTGGTTCACGTCGACGCGGCGCAGGAGTTTTTCGCCGCGCTGAAGGGCGTTGCGGATCCCGAGCGGAAGCGCAAAATCATTGGCCGCCATTTCGTCGAGGTTTTCCAGCGCGAGGCAGGCCGGGTCGACAATGCCCGTTGGCTGGCGCAAGGCACGATCTATCCGGACGTGATCGAGTCGGCCGGAGCGAAGACCAAGAAGGCCACCTCGATCAAGTCGCACCACAACGTCGGTGGCTTGCCCGAGACTCTGCATCTCAAGTTGCTCGAGCCGTTGCGCGAGCTGTTCAAGGATGAGGTGCGCGAGCTGGGTCTTGCGCTCGGTCTGCCGCGCGAGATGGTGTTCCGCCACCCGTTTCCGGGTCCCGGGCTCGGTGTGCGCATTCTCGGCGAGATCAGACCCGAATATGTTTCGCTCCTCCAGCGCGCGGACGCGATTTTCATCGACGAGCTGCGCGCGACGACCGACGCGGACGGGGCGAGCTGGTACGATCGCACGGCGCAGGCGTTTGCGGTGTTCCTGCCGGTGAAGTCGGTCGGCGTCATGGGTGACGGCCGCACCTATGACTACGTCGTGGCGCTGCGCGCGGTCCAGACCACCGACTTCATGACCGCGGACTGGGCGCCTCTGCCGCACGCGCTCCTCGCACGGGTATCGAATCGAATCATCAACGAGGTGCGCGGCATCAATCGCGTGACCTACGACATCTCCTCCAAGCCGCCTTCGACCATCGAGTGGGAATGAGCGATGAGGATTTCATGCGGCGGGCTCTCGAACTCGCACGCCAGGGTCGGGCCGAGGGCGAGGTGCCTGTGGGCGCGGTCGTGGTGCTCGACGGGAATGTGATCGGCGAGGGCTGGAATCGGCCGATTGCGGCGGCCGATCCCACCGCCCATGCGGAGATCCAGGCCCTGCGCGCCGCGGCGCTCGCGGTTGGTAACTATCGCCTGGCGGGCGCCAGCCTGTATGTCACGCTCGAGCCCTGCGCGATGTGCGTCGGCGCGATGTTTCACGCCCGCATTGCGCGCGTCGTGTTCGGTGCACGCGATCCCAAGACCGGAAGCGCGGGCAGCGTGATCGACCTGTTCGGCGAGAAGCGGCTCAATCATCACGCCACGGTGCTCGGCGGGGTGCTGGCGGAGGAGAGCGGGGCACTGTTGAGCGCATTCTTCGCTGCGCGCAGATGAGAATCCAGATCGACCTGCCGGCGCAGACGCTTACCGTGTATGACGAGGCCGGGGCGCTGCTGCGGCGCTACCCGGTATCGACGGCAAAGAACGGTCCGGGCGAGCGCAATGGCTCGTTCTGTACCCCGCGTGGCCGTCACCTCATCCGCGCCAAGATCGGCGGGGGGCAGCCGGAGAACACGGTTTTCGTGCGGCGCAGACCGACTGGTGAGCGCTGGTCCCCGGCGCTGCACAGCCAGTACCCCGGGCGCGACTGGATGCTGACCCGCATCCTCTGGCTTTCCGGATGCGAGCCGGGTCGAAACCGGCTCGGAGACGTCGACACGATGCGGCGCTACATCTACATTCATGGATCTCCGGACAGCGCGGAAATGGGCAAACCGGGCTCGATCGGCTGCATCCGGATGCGCAATTCGGACATCGTCGAGCTGTTTGATCTCGTGCCGCCATTCACGGAGGTCGACATTTCGGCGTGACGGGGGGAGACAGGGAGATGACAGGGATTGAACTCGCACAGTCCGTGCGTGCTGCGCTGGAAGCCGATGTTCGCGTCAATCTAGGGCGCTACCCGCTTCACATCGAGGCGACCGCCGATGGCGCGGTCGTACTCGAGGGAGAGCTTTCGGATGTGGCGGCGCGCAAGAGCGCGCTGTCCGTTGCGGCCGGTGTCCCGGGCGTCCGCGGCATCATCGACCGGCTGTACATTGCCGCTGCGACGCCGCGCGGTGACGGAGAAATCCGGGATTCGCTGGTGAAGTTCATCGAAAAGGAAACCGAGCTTTCAAACTGCACGCTGCGCGTGCGCCTCCAAGGCCGTGTCGATACGGTCCATGACGCCGGGCCGGAGGGATTCGGCGAAATCGAGGCGGAGATCAGCGCGGGCGTGATCACGCTCAACGGGCAAGTCCTGAGCCTGACGCACAAGCGGATGCTCGGTGTCCTGGCCTGGTGGACGCCGGGCTGCCGCGACGTGGTCAATGGCATCGCCGTCGAACCGGAGGAACAGGACTCCGACGACGAAATCGTCGATGCGGTGCGCTTGACGCTGGAAATGGACCCGATGCTCAAAGCGGAGAGCATCAGCGTACAGTGCCGCGACGCGGTAGTGACCCTAGAGGGCCAGGTGCGCACCGAGGCGGGACGGCGTCAGGCGGAGCTCGATACCTGGTATGTATTCGGGATCGAGCGCGTTGTGAATCGCCTGCGCCTGGCCGGCTGATCAGCCGCCGAGGAACAGGCGCGCGACCTCTGGATTCTGCAGCAGCTCGTCGCCCTTGCCGGCGAGGGCAACCTGTCCCGAAACCAGGACATAGCCGAGATCGGCGAACTCCAGGCCTTTTTTCGCGTTTTGCTCGACCATCAGAATCGTCTTGCCGTCGCGTTGCTGCAGGTCACGCAGGATCTCGAACACCATGTCGATGAAGCGCGGCTCGAGACCGATCGAGGGCTCATCGACCAGCAACACATCCGGCTCCATCACCAGCGCACGGGAAATCTCGAGCAACCGACGCTCGCCGCCCGAGAGCACGCGCGCGGGGTGATTGCGGCGCGCTGCGAGGCGATCGTACTTGGCGAATACGCGCTCGGCCGCAGCCCGCGCCGCCGCGTGCGAGTTCAGCAGATAGCCGCCCATCAGCAGGTTTTCCTCGACGGTCATGTCGGGAAATACTGATTTGTCCTGCAGGATGTAGGCAATGCGCGCATTCTTGAGCTTGCTCTCCGGACCAAGCCGCGTGATATTCCGCCGGCTGGCACCCACGCCGACCGAAATCTCGCCCGCCTTGATGTTCGTGAAGCCATAGATCGAGTGCAACACGGTGGACTTGCCGGCGCCATTCGGGCCGATGAGGCACAGCGACTGGGCACGGCCCACGTGCAGAGTCAGATCGTGCAGGATTTCCATGTTGCCGTAGCCGGCGCGCAGATCGCGGATCGACAGGAACGGCTCTCCGCCGGCGAGCTCCAGCAAACGCTCCTCGGGGATCTCGTCGCGCAGCTCCTCGGCCTGGCGCGCGACGTCGTCGACCGAAATGACCGTGTCGACGCTGCCGATGTGGTAGCCAACCGTACGCTGCGGCGCGTCTGCCATCACTGCGTCCCGAGATAGGCGTCGACGACGCGCTGGTCGTCCTGGATCTGTTCCGGGCTGCCCTCAGCGAGCACCTCGCCGCGCGACATGCAATAGATGTGCGAGGCAAGATTCATGATAACCCGCATGTTGTGCTCGATGACGAAGAGCGTGATACCGAAGTCCGCATTGGCGTGCTTCAGTCGATCGATTAGGCCGTTGATCAGCGTCGGATTGATGCCTGCGGTCGGCTCGTCCAGGAGCAGCACCCTGGGTTGGTTCATCAGCGCCATCGCAAATTCAAGCAGCTTCTGCTGGCCGAAGGACAGCGATCCGGCGACCAGCATGCGCTTCGAATACAGGCCGACGAATTCCAGCAGCTGATGCGCGCGTTCGATGAGCTCGGCGGGGTAGGGCCGGAACATGTCCCGCCACTCGCTGTCGCGATGCGGAAGCGAAATGAGGAGATTGCGCACGCAGTCCATTTTCGAGAACACCCGTGTCTGCTGGAACGTGCGCAGCATTCCGAGTCGCGCGATCTTCTGCACGTTCAGGCGCGAGATCTCTTGACCGGCGAAACGGATCGAGCCCGAGTCGATGGGATGATGGCCGACGATGGAATTGAACAGTGTCGTCTTGCCCGAGCCGTTTGGCCCGATCAGGCCCGTGATGCTGCCTTCGGCCACCTTGAGGCTGACCGCACGGTTAGCGACGACCCCGCCGAAAGCCTTGGTGACGTCGCGGACCTCGATGATCGGGGTACTCATGCCTTGCCGTCGGCGCCGAGCGTCTCGTCTTTGGACGCCTCGATCGGTGCGGCGAACCACTGTGGCCGGCGCTGGCGCAGCCAGCCCACGATTCCCTGCTGGAAATACACCACGTTGACGATGATCAGAACGCCCAGCGCGATGTACTGCCAGCCGAGCAGGTAGGTCCACGTCACCTCACGCAAGGCGTAGAACAGCGTCGAGCCGATGACCGGGCCCCAGAGCGTGCCCTTGCCGCCGAGCAGCGTCATGGCGACCATGAAGATTCCGAACGTCAACGTCGGGAATGCCGTTTCCATCGGCTCGATGAACCCGGTCATGTTGCCAAACAGCGCGCCTGCAATTCCAAGGAAAAATGCCGACACACACCAGGCAACCATCTTGTAACGTGCGGTATGCAGGCCGAGCGCCTCGGCTTTGTCCTCGTCGTCGCGGATGGCGTTGATGGCGAGACTGAAGCGTGTTCTGTACAGCCAGCGCAGAAACAGGTAGCACAGAACGGTCGCAACCATGCAGGCAGCATAGAAGAAGCGCTCGCGCATACCGGGTCCGCCAGGGAATACCGGCATGGCGATGCCCATGCCGCCGCCAACGTAATTCCATGAATTGGTCAGCTCGGCGGCGGCGATCGCCACGCCGAGCGTGCCGATCGCATAGTAAGGTCCGCGCAGTCCGAATAAGATCCAGCTCAATACCGCCGCAACCACGACCGGGATCAGTGCGGAAAGCACCACGCCCAGCGCCAGCCCCTGGAAATACTCGTTGCGCGAGAAGTCCACCCTGATCGCGCCGTTTGCCGCGGTGTACTGAGCGACGTCGTACACAATTGCGATCTGCGCGACCGCGCAGACATACATGCCGAGGCCAAAAAACAGGATATTGCCGAGCGAGTTATACCCCATCTGCCCGCCCATGATGTCCCAGGTGAGCGCGAACAGCACGAACACCCAGAACACGGCGAACTGGATTGTGTGGCCGGGAAACAGGAACGGCGCCGCGATGCCCGCGGCCAGCAGCAGCAGGTGTCCGGCGAGCGTGCGCGGCGTCAGGCCGAGGCGCAGGCTCATTGCAGCGACTTGCGCTGGCGAAGCAGCGTCATCTGCCGCCAGATGAGAATGGCGAGGAGGAGGCCGACAATGGTGGCCTGCTGGAACTGGGCTCCAATCACGAAGCCGCTGTACTGCTCGAGCACCCCGAGGCCGAGCGCGGTGACGATGACACCCGGCAGATTGCCCAGCCCGGCGGCGGTGACGATGACGAAGGCGCGCACCGAGTAGGCGATGCCATAGAACGGCTGGATCACCCAAATCATGGCGATTAGCACGCCCGCTGCGCCGCAGATCGCCGCATTGATCGAAAACGTCATGGCGTACACGAGGTCGGTGTCGACGCCCAGCACGCGTGCCGCGCGAGGATCCTGCGCCGTCGCGCGGATTGCCTGTCCCATGCGGCTTTTCTTCAGGAACAGAACCATGGCGATGGCCAGAAGCACGCACAGCCCGAACGCGATCACTTTGATCTGCGTGATCTCGATCATGCCGCCGAACAGCTTGATTTGGCCGAAACCGGACTCGACTGTGCGCACGTCGGGCCCGAAGGCCAGATTGAGCGACTGTTGAATGGTGATTGCCAGCCCGAAGGTCGCGAGCAGGGAGGTGAAGAGGTCGAGCTGGATGACACGGCGGATGATCAGCTTGTAGATGATCCAGCCGAAGGCGAACATGATCGCTGAAACCGGGATTAACGCCAGGATCGGGTGCACGCCATGCCGGGCGAGCTCCCATGCGCCGTAGCCGCCCATCATGACCAGATCGCCCTGCGAAAGATTCTTGACGCTGGTGACCCCCCAGACCAGCGCCAGGCCGTAGGCCACCAGGCAGAACACGGCCGCGACCGTGACGCCATTCAGGATCAACTGGACGTTGAAGATCGGAGCGACGCCGAGGATCTGCAGGTTATCCCACATGCTGACTGCCGCGCCGGGCGCTCAGGCCCGGCGCGGCCCTCCTTCAGAAGATAGACCGTTACTTGGGTGCTTTGCGCGGATACACCACCGGATCCGAGGCGTACTTGGTCGGCGCAACCACCACGTACTTATCGCCCTGGATCTGGCGCAACACCATCGGCTTCTCGACGTTATTGCCCGCCGGGCTGAACTTGATGTTGCCGTAGAACGTCTGCATCTGGGTTTTGGCAAGCGCATCGCGCAACTTCTCCGTGTCGAAGCTCTGCGCGCGCTCGAAGGCGTCGGCCCAGACCTGCACCGCAGCACTCGCCTGCGCCGTCTGGTAGGGGACGATCTTGTACTCGGGATGCGCCTTGAGGAAGGCGTTGTAGTAGTCCTTCGCGGTCCCGAACAAGCTGTCCTTGTAGGTCAGCGTTTCGGCCCATTGCGTCGGACACAAAATGCCCTCCGAAGCGCCGGCGAACTTGGTCGTGAATTTGGCCGATTCGCAATGCGTCATCGCCACGATCGGCGCGTTCACGCCCATCTCCTTCGCCTGCCGCACCGCGGTGGTTGCGCCCTTGGTGTGGCCCGAGACGAGAATGACGTCGGGCTTGAGCGCCTTGATCTTCGTCATCGTCGCCGAGATGTCCGAGAGGTCGCGCGGCATCTTATCGTCGACGACGATCTTCATGCCGTGTTCTTTGATCTTGTCGACTGCCCCCGCGCGAACGTCGAGCGAGAAGGGGTCGTTCTCGAATGACAGCGCCACCTTCAGGTCGCTCGCCTTCTTGCCGTTCTTGGCTGCGAGCTCGGCGGCCAGGTCGACCGCCGGGGCAAGGTACTGGTCAGAGGTCGACAGCACGGCGAAGACGTACTTGTAGCCTTGGGTGAACAGCGAGCGCGACGCACCCTCGGCCTCGACCATCGGGATCTTGTATTTCTCAATGACCGGCAGCGCCGCCTTGGTTGGACCCGAGGCATAGGGTCCGAGCGTGAACTTGATCCCGTCCTGGTTGATGATCCGCTCGAGCAGCTGCGCGGTGCGCGCCGGGGTCGATTCGTCGTCGTAGTACTGGACCTTCAGCTTGTAGCTCTTGCCCCCAACCTTCACGCCGCCCTTCGCGTTGATCGCGTCGACCGCGAAGTTGTAGCCGTCGCTCGCGTTCTTGCCCTCTTGCGAGTACTTGCCGGTGATTGAAATCGCCGAGCCCAGGATGATCGTGTCGCCCTCGACCTTGGCCTGTGCCATCGTCGCAAAAGCGAGCGCCACGGCCGATGCTGCAACGCAACCAACGCGCTTGAATTGCAACCTGTGCTTCATGATTGATCCTCCTCCTAGTGACTGTCGCGCATCCGATATCGCGAGGCTGGAACCTTAGCACAGGGCCGCAGGCGGGCAAACCGCGCCACCCCCCGGAATGTCCCTCGCGCCGGGGACGCCGTTCCAATTCGGCACCCTAGGCCGTGCGCCAGCGAAACGCGCGCGCGGCCAGGATCGCAAGCATCGGGAGCACGAAACCGATGGTGGTCGAGGCGATCAGCAGCCAGCCGAGCTGACTGTAGTCGGCAGGAACGGTCACCGCGTGGGTACTCGCGTCACGCACCTCGCGCGTGACGAGAAACAGCTGGTTCAGGTACTTCGTTCCGAGCTGCGACGCGGACAGCGCCAAGTTCGTAAACGACGCCATGACGGCAAAGAAGGTCGCCTTGAGCTCGGCCGGGGCCGAGTTCGCGATCCAAGCGAGCATCGGGATCATCGCGATCTGACCGAGCGGCGATTCGAGCGCGGTGTCGATGAGCGCGATGGTGTGCGCGTTGATCAGGCCGCCGGTCAGGCGGGCGGTCCAGACGTGCAGTCCGTAGTACATGCCGATGATCGGCAGCGCGAGCAGGGTGCCCGCGATTGTCAGGAAGCCGACGACATAGGCGATCGAGCGCTCGGCCATGAAACGCCGGAAGACGAACATGCCCGCGAGCGTCAAGACGCTTGCGATCAGGGAAAGCTTCGCGAGAAACGACTGGTCGAATCCGAGCGCGTCGATCATCCACCAGGTCGAGCCTGCGCCCGGCCCGGGTATCGCGCGAAATATGAAGATCACCACCGCGGTACCGACCAATGTCTGGCGTGCCTCGGGGCTGAGCGTCAAAAGCAGCCGCCACATGAGAAAGAGCACCACGGCCATCGAGCCGGCAAACACAATTTCCTGACTGTACTGCAGGTCCGCCAGCCCGACCGAAAGCGTCACCACGACGAACAGAAGGCTGCCGCCGAGGATCCACCAGTTCGGATGCGTGGCCGCGGTGCGCACCCTGAGCATTGCGTGGATCTGAGCGGCGGTGAACCCCTCGTTCGCCAGCCGGCGCCGGCGACGCCAGTGCAGTAGCGTCGCGAGCACGGTGCCGAGCACCGAGCAGATCGGGATGCCCATCGCCAGCAGGTAGACCAGCGCGTAGGTATCGGCCTTGTCCTGCGTCGACATCGATTCGACGTTGCGGAACAGCCAGACATTGGCCAGCGCCACGAGCACGGATCCGCCGATGATCGCGACGCGGCCGAGGGTTTGCATCGTGGTGTGCATCAGCTTGCGGGTCTCCGGGTCGAATTCCCGCCCGCGCATGTCGACGCGCGGCACAGCCTCGACGGTCATCGCGTCCGCAACCACGTCCTGCACGACGTAGCCGACCGGGGCGAGCAGGGACGAGATCACGAACCAGTGGCCGGCGGGGAGCAGGGCGCGCATCTCCGCGGTGTGCGCGATGAGCGCGTACATGATGAAAAGGCTCAGGCCGATGAGCCCGGCACCGAGGTAGACGAGGAGGTTCTTCCAGCGCCAGATCAGATCGACGAGGTGGCCGATCGGCATCTTGAGCGCCCAGGGAATCCCCGCCCAGAATCCGAGTGCCGCTAGGAACTCGGCCGACAGCCCGAGGTATTCCTTGATAAAGAAGGTGCCGACGATTCCCGTCAGACCGGAAATCCCGGCGGCCACGTAGACCATGAGCGGCGGCAGGTAGTCGAGCCGCAGCTCGCGCCCGAGCTCGAGCACATTGCGGTCCACCCAGCGCAGAAAGGCGCGTGCCACTCGCGTGCGCCGCCGTTCAGCCCAGCAGGGCGCCAATGCGCGCGCGGTCGGGGCGCTCGATGACGCCGCGCTCGCACACGATCGCGCTAACCAGCTCAGCCGGCGTGACGTCGAATGCCGGGTTGCGCACGGCTACGCCGCGCGGGGCCCAGCGCTCGCTGCGAAAACCGGTCACCTCGTCGGCCGGACGCTCCTCGATCGGGATCGCGCGCCCGTCGGCAAGCGCCAGATCGAAGGTCGAGCACGGTGCGGCGACGTAGAACGGCAGACCGTGGCGCCGCGCCAGAACGGCCAGCGTGTAGGTACCGATCTTGTTTGCCACGTCGCCGTTGGCCGCGATCCGGTCCGCGCCCACGAGAACCAGATCGACTTCGCCATGGCTCATGAGATGGCCTGCAGCGACGTCCGCCTCGAGCGTGACCGGGATGCCTTCCTGAAGCATCTCCCACGCGGTCAGGCGCGCGCCCTGCAGGTAGGGCCGGGTTTCGTTGGCGATTACCGCGACCCGCTTGCCCGCCGCGTGCGCGGAACGCACGATGCCGAGCGCCGTACCGTGACCGGCGGTGGCCAGCGCGCCGGCGTTGCAATGCGTCATGATGCGTGCGCCCTCCGGTATGAGCGCGGTACCGTGCGCGCCGAGCGCCTTGTTCGCCGCGATGTCCTCCGCGTAAATCGCCAGCGCCTCGGCTTGCGCAGCCTCGTCGCCGCGCGTCGCGCGCATTCGTGCGATCGCCCAGAACAGGTTGACCGCAGTCGGGCGAGACGCGGCGAGCAGCGCCGCCGCGCGCTCGAGGTCGTCGCCCGCGCGCGCCGCCAAGGCGTACCCGAAAGCCGCGGCGCAGCCGATTGCCGGCGCGCCACGCACAACCATCTCACGGATCGCGCCGGCAACCTCCTCGGCGTTGTGGCACGCGAGATAGACGATCTCGTCTGGCAGGCGCCGCTGATCAAGCAATTCGAGATGCGCGCCCGTCCAGCGCATGGTCTGGACCGCGGCGGGGGGTGGCGCGGACCGCGGCATCACACGACGCGCTCGTTGCCGCCGTCGACCGGCAGCTGTGCGGCGGTGGTCTTCGCAAACAGGCGGCCGCACATTTCGGCGGCAAGCTCGGCAACGTCGCCCGAGCTCACTTCGGTCGCAAGCAGGTTTCTGCGCCGATACTGCTCGACGCTCATTCCATAGGCATTCGCGCGCGAGGCGAGCAGCTCTTCGGTCCACAACCCCGTGTCGTAAACCGCGTCCGGATGCAGGGAATTGATCCGAATGCCATCGCGCGCCCACTCCAGCGCGGTGACGCGTGCAAGTTGGTTCAGAGCCGCCTTGGAGGCCGAGTAGGCGGCCGCACCCGGACCGGGCGCCGGGACGTTGCGCGAACCGACGATGACCACGCGACCGTGGCGCGGCGCGCGCTTGAGCAGCGGATACGCGCCTTGCAGCAGGCGCAGATTCGCCTCGACATTGACCGCCATTGCGCGATGCCAGGCGTCCTCCGAAACCTCGGTGACCGGCTGCGTCGGCGGGAAGACACCCGCGTTTAGGACCAGCATGTCGATGCCCCCGAACCGGGCGACGCCCGCCTCGAGCGCCTGCTGCACAGCCTGTGGTTGCGTCACGTCGCATTGCAGGGCGAGCAGCTCGGCTCGCGCGCGTGCTTCGGCGACGGCCGCGCTGCGATCGAGCGCGACGACCGCGGCGCCGCGGCGCAGGAACGCGTCGACGCAGGCCCGGCCGATACCTGACGCGGCGCCCGTAATGAGCACGACTTCACCGAGGAACGGTGGCGCCTCGCCGGCTCTGCGCAGTTTGGCCTGCTCGAGGTCCCAGTATTCGATGTCGAACAAATCGCGCTCGCTGACCGCACGCCAGCCGCCCAGCGCTTCGGCGCGCAGAATGACGTCGATCGTGTGGTCGTAGAGATCTTCCACGATGGCTGCGTCCTGCGCACTACGTCCGATGGCGACGAATCCGAGCTCGGCGTCCAGCAGCATGCGCGGCGCGCCATCGAGCATCGTTTTGGGCTCTTTTGCCTGGGGCGCATGACGTTCGAAATAGGCCGCGTACTGCCGACCGAAAGCCGGCACGTCGGTTCCCAGCATCGGCAGCGGCTTGGTGCGGATGACGTGATCGGGGGTCGCGGGTCCCTGCTGCGACAGCCGCGCGACCTCAGGATGCTGCGCAAACGCCAGGAACTTGGGGTTGTCGCTATGGCGCAGGATCATCGGTCTGCCCGTCGCCCGGGACACCGTCTGACGCAGATCGGCCAGGGCTTCGCGCGCTACCCGTACGCGGCGTGGCTCGGGCAGCCGTACGGCCCAGGCATCGTGCTGCGCGAGATACTCTTCGGCGAGCGAGACGAGCGCAATCATGCGCTCATAGGACTCGCGTGCGTCGGCGCCGAAGGAAAACATGCCATGCGATAGCAGGACCATGCCGACGGTGCGTGGGCCCGCCTGCTCACGGAACGCGCGCGCGCAGTAGGCCGCGAGATCGAATCCGGGCATGACGTAGGGCACGACCACGACACGCTCGCCGTAGATCTCGCGGATCCGCTCTTCGCCGCGCGGTGCGTTGGAGATCGAAAGCACGGCATCCGCGTGCGTGTGATCGACATAGGCGTGCGGCAACACGGCGTGCAGCAGGGTTTCCACGGATGGCGCCGGCGCGCCGGCACGCAGCATGTGGGTGTTCAACTCGTTCACCATCTGCGGATCGCTCAGCGCTGGCAGGCCCGCGAGGCGCCGAACGTATTCCAGATCGACCGGCGTGAATCCCGCAGCCTCGATCGACTCGAGGTCCCAGCCGCTGCCCTTGACGTACAGCACGTCGCGTTCGGCACCGAACAGATCCTTTTCGCGCCGCTTCACCGAGGTGTTGCCGCCACCGTGCAATACGAGCGCCTTCTCGCGCCCCAGCAGGCGCGAGCTGTAGACCCGCGGCCCGAGGGGCCCGGTGAACTGTGCAGCCTCGGCGTCGTTCCAAAGACTCTTCATTCAAGCGGCACTCTGGGAGAGCGTGAAATTCTATACTTCGCGCATGTTCCGCATCGAGCTGTGCTGCTGGGCTTCGGCGCGCGGCCGTGCCACACCGATCCGGTTCGCGGTATTCGTCGAGGAGCAGCGCGTACCCCAAGACATCGAGCTCGACGCGTACGACCCGACGAGTGTGCATGCGCTCGCCTGGGCAGACCGGGACATCGTCGGCACCGGACGCCTGTTGCCATCCGAATGCCATGCCGGACGGCGCGTCGCGCACGTCGGGCGGATGGCGGTGCTGCGCCCCTGGCGCGGTCGCGGCGCGGGCAGCGCCATCCTGCGCGCTCTGGTGGACGCGGCGCAGGCGCGCGGCGACGCCGAAGTGGTGCTTGCCGCGCAGCTACATGCACTCGACTTCTACCGCCGGCACGGGTTCGCGGAGGAGGGCGAGGTGTTTCTCGAAGCGGGAATCGCGCACCGCAGGATGCGCCGCGCGCTGCGCGCCTAGGCAGCGAGTGGAAAGGCGTAGTAGACGGACGCGCGCTCGCGGCCTTGCGGATCGAAGCTGCGCTCGGCGAACTGCGTGTCGCCCGTCGCATCGATCAGCAGCGCGCTCGAGCAGCGCGTGCCGTATTGCGGCGCGACGATGCGCAGCGGCGCCAGCATGCGCTCGCGCTCGATTCCGACACCGGTATCCGGGAGCTCGGCGTCTGCAAAGGCGCGCGTGTCGTCGAGCAATGCAAGGAGATTGCCGAGACTCGGGCCGAGGCGCAGCGCGCGCTCCAACGCGCGTTTGCCGACCGTGACTTTCGGCCACGGCGTATCAAGCAGATCGTTCGCGACACCGTAGACACCGGGCGCGAGCCGGCGCGCGCCATCTCCGCGGTTCGACATCCACCACAGCGTGTCGTGATCGCCCACCAGCAGATTGAATCCGCGATAGGCCGCGGCCTGTGCCGCGACGGCTTCGACATAACGAGCCGCCGGCGCGTCGCTGCACAGGAAATCGCGCGCCAGCGTGCCGCGCGAGGGCGCCTGCGTCGGCGCCCTCGCGGCCGTGTCCCGCACGTTGGTCACCGCGGCGATCCGCCCGCTGCGGGTCACACCGAGCCAGGTCCCCATCGACTCCAGGTCGCGCCCGCCGAGCAGGTCCGGCCGGTCGCGCCAGTATTCCGCGGCCGCGCTCGCGCGCGCATGAAACTCGTCGCGATTGGCGGCGAGCACGAGCGGGTAGCGTGGATGCACCCGCCAGGCGAGCAGAATCAGGCACATGGCTCAGCCCGCTTCGACGAACAGTTCGTCGTGACGCACACCCGAATCGGCGAGCAGGCGTCGAAATCCCGATCGTTCGCACTGCTCACGGACGAACTGAGCGAGTGCATCGACGTCGGCGGCGCCGGCGTAGATTTCCATGAACGTGTCCGGATCGTCCTTGCGCTGCATCCAGCGTCCCTCGACGCCGAAGATTTGCGAGACGCTCCGAAAGAGTGCTTCGACCACGCCGCGCAGGGCCTCCCGATGCGCAGGATCCGCCCGGTAGTAGCTGTACAGGCAGCCGCGCGTCACGCTGCGTCGGGCAGGGGAAGCCATTCGAGCGGCGCACCGTCAGGCGTCGCGCGTACCGTGACCTGCGCTTCGCGCACCGCATCCGGTACCACGGCAAGCAGCTCGCTGCCCCCGTCGGCCGGCGCCGTGGCGACGATCGTTCCGCAGGCCTCGCCGGGCTGATCGTCGCAGACCAGCGCCTGACCCGCGGCGAGTGCGCTGTCGCCTGCAATGCGCGCGCGACACAGGTGGCGCTTGACCTGACCCCGGTACTGGGCGCGCGCGACGACTTCCTGACCGGGATAGCAGCCTTTCTTGAAGTCGAGGCCGGCGATGATCTCGAAGTTCACCATTTGCGGCACGAACAAATCCTGCGTCGCAGCGACCACCTGCGGCACGCCCGCGCGGATGTCTTCCAACGTCCAGCGCGAGGCGTCGACCAACGGCAGCGCGAGGCGATCTACGCGCAGCGCATTCGAATCCCTGTCGAGCAGCAGGCGCAGACGCCCGCCCTCGAGGCGCATCACCCAGGCATCGTCCGCACGTATCAGCGAATGGACGCCCATCCCGGGAACCGCAGTATTGTTTGCTGCAAGCACCTGGTCTGCACCGCGACCGATCAGCCCGTAATGTGCCCAGCGCGCGCTTTCATCGTCAATCGTTACTTTCGATCGCAGGACGAACATCCGCAGCCGCTTGATCACTGCAGACACGATGTCGCTCGCAAGCAGCAACAGAAAATCGTCGCTGTCCCTCAGAACCAACATTGTCGCGAGCAGGCGACCTTTCGCCGTGCACCAGCCGGCGCGTCGGACATAGTCCGGGGCAAGGTGCTCGATGTCGTTGGTGAGCTGGCCGTGCAAAAACGCACGCGCGTCGGCGCCGGAGACGCGAATCACGCCATCTTGCGTCAATTGGGAAATGACGACCTCTGGCATGCGGTCGGTGTACGCATTCATCGTAGAATCAAATTCTAGCGTCCTTCCCGCGTCGAACGCGCCCGCGCTTTGTTTTCCTTCCTCCTTCGCAGCGTCGTCGTCATGGTCTTGGCGGTCGCCGCGCTATGGCTATACGTGGCTTGGTACGCATCGACGCCGCTGCCGACCCGAACGCTGCCGGTCGAAGTGGAGATTCCGAAAGGCACGCACTTCCGGGACGCGGTAGCGATTCTCGAGCGCGCCGGCATTGATACGGGCGGTCTGCAGTTCGAAGGTCTCGCGCGTGCCCTAGGCCGTGCGCACGCGATCAAGGCCGGCAGCTACGAATTCACGCGCGCACTCACGCCGCTCGAGCTACTCGACAAGCTCACCCGCGGCGACGTGCGCCAGGCCGAGCTGCGCGTCGTCGAAGGCTGGACCCTGCGCCAGCTGCGTCAGGCGCTCGACGCCAGCGCCGATCTGCGTCACGACTCGGTGGGCATGGACGACGAGGCGCTGCGCGCGGCGATTGGTGCCGACGAAGCGCGCCTCGAGGGGCTGCTGTTTCCCGACACCTATCTGTTCGCCAAGGGCTCGAGCGACATCGCGGTCCTCAAGCGCGCCTATCGGGCGATGAAGCGTCATCTTGCGGCGGAGTGGGCGGCGCGCGATCCGCGCGTGCCGTATCAGAGCCCCTACGAAGCCGTGATCATGGCCTCGATCGTCGAGAAGGAGACCGGAAAAAGCGCAGAGCGTGACATGATCGCAGGCGCACTCGTCAACCGGCTGCGAATCGGAATGCGTCTGCAGGCCGATCCGACCGTGATCTACGGCCTCGGCGAAGCCTTCAACGGAAACCTGAAGAAGATCCATTTGCAGACCGATGGGCCGTATAACACCTACACGCGAGCCGGTCTTCCGCCGACGCCAATCGCCCTGCCAGGGCTGGCCTCATTGCGCGCCGCGCTTCGGCCCGCGCAGACAGACGCGCTTTACTACGTGGCGCGCGGTGACGGGAGCAGCAAGTTTTCCCGCACCTTGGAGGAGCACAATCGGGCGGTGAACCGGTTCCAGCGCCAGCCCCCAGGACGAAAAGCCACGCCATGAGCGGACGGGGAAAGTTCGTCACGCTCGAGGGCGTCGACGGCTCGGGCAAGTCCACCCATAGCGGCTACGTAGAAGCATTGCTGCAGCGCGCGGGCCATCGGGTGCTGAGAACACGCGAGCCCGGCGGGACGCCACTCGCCGAAGCGCTGCGTCAGGTCGTGCTGGAAAGCCCGATGGACGGCGTTTGCGAGGCCCTGCTCATGTTTGCCGCGCGGGCCGACCATGTACGCCAGATGATCCGGCCTGCGCTGGAGGCCGGAACCTGGGTCGTGTGCGATCGCTTTACCGATGCGACCATGGCATACCAGGGGGGCGGCAAAGGCGTTCCGGCGGCGCTTATCCGGGACCTGGCGAATGCGACCCACGGGGACCTCTGGCCGGACCTCACGCTTCTGTTCGACTGCCCCTTCGAGGTTGCGAGCGCGCGGCTGGCAAGCACGGGAAAAACCATGGACCGCTTCGAGCGCGAGGGACGCGCGTTCTTTGAAAGGGTGCGCAGCGCGTACCTGGATGCGGCGGCAGCGGCGTCCGCGAGGATCCGGGTGATCGATGCCTCGAAGACCCTTGATGAAGTTAAGAAATCAATAGAAGAAAATGTCTCTATGTTTTGATTAATAATGATTTCATTTAACAAAGAAATCTGGGAATCAGTTCGAAATCAGGTCCCGCGGTTGCCGCATGCGGTTCTGATCCAGGGGCCTGAAGGGGTCGGCAAGCTGGCGCTTGCCGAGGGCCTTGCGGCCCGACTTCTGTGCGAATCGCCGACGCAGGACTCGGAAGCCTGCGGACGCTGCGCGGGCTGTCGCTGGGTGGCCGCTGGCAGTCATCCGGACCTCCGGCGGATTGAGCCAGATGCCCTGTCGCAGGCGGGAGCGTCCGGTGAGGAAACCGAAGCCGATGCAGGAGGGCGCGCCTCGCGCCGTGCAAAACCGAGCATGGAGATCAGGGTAGATCAGGTCCGTGAGCTGGCCGATTTCCTTTACCTGGGGTCGCATCGCGGCCGGCGCCGGGTCGCGATCGTGCACCCCGCTGAAACCATGAACGTCCATGCGGCGAACGCGCTGCTCAAGGGCCTGGAAGAACCGCCCGCGGGCGCATTTTTCCTCCTGGTTTCGCACCACCCGGCGAGGCTGCTGCCAACGATCCGCAGCCGTTGCGTTTCGCTGTCAGTCCCGCGGCCGGATGCCGCGGAAGCCCTCAAATGGCTCAAGACTGTGGTGCCTGCGGCCGAGGCGGCACGTTGGCTCAAATTCGCCGGCGGCGCGCCACGGATCGCTGCGCAATATGCGAGGGGGGAGAGGGGGGCTGCGTTGGTGCCTTACTTGTCCGCCCTTACTCAGGGCGAGCCCGGCGACCTGCCGGAAGCGTCCGACCGGGAGGGACTCGAAGCAATGGCTGAGGCCCTTCAAAAGCATGCAATCGACCGCCTCACGGTTGCACTCGCGGGAAGGACGATCTACGGGACCGAGGGCGCGCAGCGGTCAACCGGGCAGCAGGCGGGCGCATTGCGCTGGGCGTCGTTTGCGCGCGAGATGGGGCGCGCCCGGGCACTTTCGAGACATCCCGTGAATGCCAGACTTTTCGCCGCCGAAATGAAGTATAAACTTATAGAGATTTATGATAATCAATAAGATGCTGAAGTTATCGTATCTATCTTCATTGAAAACCATGTAGCACATTGAAAATTATAGATAACAGTAAGTGATGCGTAACATTAAGTACAAACCATATCTATTTGTAATAGCGTCGTTATTCGTTGTTCACGAAGCCATCGCGCTCTCGTCGTACGAGAAGATGATCCGGGCGGTCGAGGACGGTGAATACAGCGAGGCCAAGCTGCTCCTGGATCGGGGAATTGATCCAAATACGACCGATCCCAAGGGCATGTCGGTGCTGATGATCGCGGCGCGTAAAGGTGACGAGCGGATCGTGGCACTGCTGATCCAGCGCCGCGCGAATGTCGGCCAGCGCAGCCCGGCGGGCGACACGGCGTTGTTGATGGCCGCCCTCAACGGAAATAGCAAAGTGATCAGCAGCCTGCTGGATGCGGGCGGTGACCTCAATCCGGCTAAAGGATGGACGCCGCTGCATTACGCCGCTTATGCGGGAAATGCCGAGGCGGTCAGGTTGCTGCTGGAGCGCGGCGCGAAGAAGGATGCGGTTGCGCCAAACGGCTACTCGGCACTGATGCTGGCGGCGCGAAACGGCAAGGTCGACGCCACGAAAGCGCTGCTTTACGCGGATCCGGACGTCAATTTTCGGTCTGTGACCGGGGAGACTGCGCTCAGTGTGGCGCGCAAGCGCGACCGCAAGGAGGTGGAGGAATTGCTGCGCCAGGCAGGGGCGGTCAAGTAAGGCTGTTTCCCCGCGGAGTTTTAGACAGCTTGGTAGATATTTAACATAATACACATTGTGGAACTTATCTTAGTCAATTCCAGTGCCCGTCGGGCGGAATCGGCAGGCGCATGACCGGGACCCCTTCCTCGAGCAGCGCGTCATGCTCTTCCTGAGTCGCCTGGCCTCGGATGGCGCGTTTGGGGGCCTCGTCGTTGTGGATCCGGCGCGCCTCCGTCGCAAACTCCTTGCCGACGTCCTCGCTCTTGCTGAGCAGCGTGTCGATCATGTGGGAATAGAGCATCTGGGCAATCGCGATCGGATCGCGTCCCTCGGCGCTCTGTGCGGGCAGCGCGGGTGCCTTTTCCGCCGGCACCGGCATCATCGCCCCCATGTTGATCCTGGCCGCCGAGGGCACGCGGACCACGTGCTTGGCCCCGCAGCTGGGACATTCGAGCAGCCCGCGATCACGCTGGGTCGCGAAGTCATCGGCCGAGCCGAACCAGCCTTCGAAGCGGTGCCCGCTTTCGCACTGAAGATCGTAGACGATCATTTCGGTGCCATTTTACGCGATCGATCCTGCGGACCGCGGTTTCGACGCGGCCGCGCACCTTTTGCGGTATGAATACGCCCTGCGAGTGAGGGCCATGACCAACGACCGGATCGAAGCGAAGTGGATCGACCTGTTTGCCGAGGTGTTCGCGCGCTGCAAAGTCGCTGAGGGCGATGTTTGCGCGGTGCTGTCCGAGTCGCAGTCGCGCGCGCTCAACGTCCAGCTTGCCGAACTTGCGCTCGCCCGCCTCGGGGCGAAGCCCTTCCACGTCATCGTTCCGACCCCGCGCCAGAGCGCGCCGGTGCCGATCCGCTCGACGGGCGCGTCGGTCGCGCTCACCGGCATGGATCCCGCCTTGCAGGCGCTCGCGGCGAGCACCTTCGTCGCCGATTGCACGGTCGAGGGACTGATGCACGCCCAGGAGCTGCCCCGGATCCTGAAGGGCGGCGCGAGAGTTCTGTACATCTCGAACGAGCATCCCGAGGCGCTGGAGCGCCTCGCCCCCTCCTCCGCCGATGAGCAGCAGGTGAGGGCGGCGATGCGCGTGCTGCGTGGCGCACAGCGCATGACCGTCACATCGCCGGCGGGCACGGACCTCGATATTCGCGTCGAGGGCGCCCGCGTGGGCGGCGTCTGGGGCTACACGGAAAAACCGGGGACGCTGTCGCATTGGCCGGGTGGCTTGTGCCTGTGCTTTCCCCAGGCCGGCAGCGTCAACGGAACGCTCGTCCTCGCGCCTGGAGACTTGAATCTGACCTTCAAGCGCTACGTCGAATCGCCGGTGCGCCTTAGCGTGGAAGCGGACTACGTGACCCGGATCGATGGAAGCTCCCTCGACGCCGAGCTGATGCGCGAATACTTTGCCGCCTGGGGCGACCGCGAGGCCTATGCGGTGTCGCATGTGGGCTGGGGCATGAATCCGCGCGCGCGCTGGGATGCGCTGGTGATGTACGACCGAGGCGACGTCAACGGCACCGAGCAGCGCGCCTTCGCGGGGAATTTCCTCTACTCGACGGGCGCAAACGAGGTGGCGGGGCGCTACACGCTCGGGCACTTCGACCTGCCCTTCCGCCACTGCACGCTCAGGCTCGACGATCGCACCATCGTCGAGGACGGTCGGCTGCTGAGCGAAGCGCTCGCGTGACGCCGCTCGCCTTCCTGCACGGCGTCGGAGGCGGGCACGGTGCCTGGGACGACCAGCTCGCGTTCTTCTCGGCGCGCGGCTACCGCGCATTCGCCTGGGATCAGCCCGGTTATGGCGCCACCCCTGCGGTGGCACCTTACGATCTCGAACGGATTGCAGAAGCCGCGCAACAGGCGATTCGTCGCGAGGTGGGCAAGCCGGCGGTGGTCGTTGGCCACAGCATGGGTGGATTTATCGCGCAGGAACTCTATGCGCGCCACCCGGACTCGCTGCGCGCGCTCGTCCTGTGCTTTACCTCTGCGGCATTCGGGGGTGGCGGCAGCGACTTCGCGCGCAAATTCATCGCCGCGCGCATCGGCCCGCTCGATGCCGGCCGCAACATGGCTGACATCGCCGCGGCACTGATTCCGACCATGCGCGGCACGCGCTCGAAACCCGAGGGCCTGGCGCGCGCCGAGCGCCTCATGGCCGCGGTTCCGCCGCAGACCTACCGCCAGGCGGTCGCCCTGCTCACCACTTTCGATCGACGCGCCCTCCTTCCCGAGATCCGCGTGCCGACGCTGCTGATCGCGGGTAGCGACGACAAGACCGCGCCGGCGAGCGTCATGCAGCGCATGGCGGCGCGCATTCCGGGCGCGGAATTCGTGGTGCTGGAGGCTTGCGGGCACCTCGGGCCGATGGACCAGCCCGAGGCGTTCAACGCCGTGCTGCTCGACTTCCTGCAGCGCCATTCACTCTGAGACCGAGGGCACCGTGCAAGACTCCCGCTACGCCGTGTGCGGCGAAAACTACCCCCTCAGCGACCCGCAGCGCGAACTGATCGCGATCGCCGAGTCGCTGGGACCAAAGTTCGCGGAGCGCGCGGCGCGCTACGACCGCGAGGCGAGCTTTCCGTTCGAAAACTACGACGACCTGCGCGCGAGCGGCCTGCTGGGGCTGTGCGTGCCCGAGCGCTTCGGCGGGCGTGGCGCCGACTTCAAGACTTACTCGCTCGTATCGGCGACGATCGGCAAGTACTGCGGCGCGACCGCCCTGACCTTCAACATGCACGCCTGCTCGACCTTGTGGCCAGGCATCCTCGCCGAGGACCTCGACATGACGCCGGCGCAGAAGACCGAGCACGAGGCGCACCGGCGCGTGCATTTCGGGCGCGTGGTCAACCAGGGCGCGGTTTACGCGCAGCCGTTTTCCGAGGGCAGCGCGGCGGCGGCGGGCAAGGCGCCGTTCGGCACCCTGGCGGCCAAGGTCGAGGGCGGCTGGCTGATCAACGGTAAGAAGATCTTTGCCTCGCTTGCGGGCGCGGCGGACTACTACGGCGTGCTGTGCACCGAGGACCGCCCGGACCGAACCATGCGCGACACGCTATACATGGCGGTGCCCGCGAACGCGCCCGGGCTCGAGATCACCGGCGATTGGGATCCGCTCGGCATGCGCGGGACGGTATCGCGCAATCTGATCTTCAAGGATGTGTTCGTCGCCGACGACGCGACCATGATGCCGCGCGGGGTGTATCACCAGGCAGCGTCGCGCTGGCCGCACATGTTCACGACGCTGTCGCCGACCTACATGGGGATCGCAATCGCGGCCTACGCATTCACCGTGCAGTACCTGCGCGGAGAAGTCCCGGGCATGCCGGCCGTGAAGCGGCGCATGTACCCGACCAAGCAGATCGCGGTGGCCGAGATGCACGTCAAGCTCGAGCAGACGCGGGCCCTGTTCCTGCGCATGCTGGACGATGCCCGCGTCGACCCGCCGAAGGACGCGCGCCTGCGGGCCTACGCGACGCAATTTACGGTGATGGAAAACGCCAACGATCTCTGCCGCCTTGCAATCCGGACCTGCGGCGGCCAGTCGATGCTGAAGAACCTCCCGCTCGAGCGCCTGTACCGCGACTCGCGCTGCGGCGCACTGATGCTGCCCTGGACCGCCGAGCTGTGCCTGGACCGCATCGGCCGCGAGGCGCTGTACGAGCCGGGCGAGGCAGACGACTGAATGAACCTGTCGCGCATCGTCGCGCATTGGGCCGATCAGACACCCGGCCGGAACGCGATTCACTTCGAGGGAGCGGATCTGAGCTACGCGGAGCTGTGGCGCCGGATCGACCGCGCGACGGCTGTGCTCCACGCCCTCGGTATCGCGCGCGGCGATCGTGTCGCGATCCTGGCCTACAACTGCCCCGAAATCCTGGTGCTGCTGCTCGCGCTGGCGCGCCTCGGCGCGATCCTCGTGCCGCTCAACTGGCGCCTGACGGCTGCCGAGCACCGTCTGATCCTCGCCGACTGCACGCCGAAGCTTCTGTTTGCCGAGGCGGAGTGGCGCAGCCACGCCGAGCAGCTGGCGCTGCCGGTCCACCCGCTCCCGGCCCTT
>JAJDNJ010000166.1 GCA_022340705.1 Betaproteobacteria bacterium | reverse complement strand
TTCAACGTGCCGAAGGGCTTCGAGGCGCTGCTACCCGCGCTGCGCGCGGACGAGGCCCTGCGGCGAAATTTTTTCGGACGCCTGCAGATGCTGTGGTTCGCCGGGGCTGGCGTCGCCCAGCACGTGTTCGACGAGATGAAGGCGCTCGCGGCCCAGACCTGCGGCGAAGCGGTGCCGTTCGGAACCGGGCTGGGGTCGACCGAAACCGCCCCGATGACGCTGGCGCGGACCTGGGACACCGACGACGCCTCGAACATGGGCGTGCCGCCGCCGGGCGTCGAGCTCAAGCTGGTGCCGTTCGAAGGCAAGCTCGAGATGCGCATCAAGGGGCCGCACATCACGCCCGGCTACTGGCGCCAGCCTGAGCTGACGGCCCAGGCCTTCGACGAGGAGGGCTGGTACCGTCTGGGCGACGCGTTCGTGTTCGCCGACCCCGCTGACCCGGCCAAGGGCCTGCTGTACCGCGGGCGGGTGGCCGAGGATTTCAAGCTCGCCACCGGGACCTGGGTGCACGTCGGTCCGCTGCGCGGGGCGCTGATTGCGCACTTCGCGCCGCTGCTGCGCGACGTGGTGATCGCCGGCGTCGGACGCGACCTGCCTGCTGCGCTCGCGTTTCCCGATCCGCAGGCCTGCGCCGCGTTCGGCAACGCACAGAACCTACGCGCCGAGCTCGAGCGGCGCCTGCGGGCCTTTGCGCGCGCCGCAACCGGCAGCTCGAACCGCGTCGAGCGATTGCTGATGCTGGACGAGCCGCCTTCGCTCGATGCGGGCGAGGCGACCGACAAGGGGTCGATCAATCAGCGCGCCGTGCTCGCACGCCGGGCGGCCCAGGTCGACGCCCTCTACGCCGAGCCTGCGCCGCCGGAGGTGATCCGGGCGGACCACTGAATCCGATCGACCGAGGAACTGAAATGCCCAAGATGAACGTCGACGCACTCGTCGCCATCGACATCCACACCCACGCGGAAGTCTCGACCCGCATGCTGCCCGACGAGGCAGAGGCCGAGGCGCTCGAGGCGCGCGGGCGCTATTTCCGCTACGAGGCGAAGCATCCGACGATTGCCCAGATGGCCCAGTATTACCGCAGCCGCAAGATGGGATTCGTCGTGTTCACCGTCGATCACGAGCGTGGCATGGGCATCAAGCGCATCTCCAACGAGGAAGTGGCCGAGTCCGCGGCCGAGCATGCCGACGTCGCGATTCCGTTCGCGAGCATCGATCCTGCGCGCGGCAAGATGGGGGTACGCGAGGCGCGGCGTCTGATCAAGGACTTCGGCGTCAAGGGATTCAAGTTTCACCCGATCATCCAGGGGTTCTACCCGAACGATCCCGACGTCTATCCGCTCTACGAGGTGATTGCGCAAGCGGGCTTGCCGGCGCTGTTCCATACCGGACAGACCGGAATCGGCGCGGGCATGCGCGGCGGCGGGGGGCTCAGGCTGAAGTACGCCAATCCAATCTTCCTTGACGACGTCGCCGCCGACTTTCCGGACATGCCGATCATCATGGCGCACCCGTCGGTGCCCTGGCAGGACGAGCAGCTGTCGGTGGCGACGCACAAGCCCAACGCCTACATCGACCTGTCCGGCTGGTCGCCCAAGTACTTCGAAGCGAAGCTGGTGCAGTACGCCAACACGCTGCTCAAGAACAAGGTGCTGTTCGGCAGCGACAATCCGGTGATCCAGCCTGATCGCTGGCTCGCGGATTTCGAGAAGCTGCCGATCAAGCCCGAGGTGCGACCGTTGATCCTGAAGGAAAACGCGGTCAAGCTGCTCAAGTTGAAGTGACATGTGACGTTACCGGGAGGAGGCACCATGGGCCAAAGCCTGCATTCGGACCTGGCCTTCGCGCCTGCCAAGGTCGAGGTCGAAAAACGCGCGGACGGCAGCCTATTGCTGCGCTCGCCGATGGCGCTCGGCGCCTGCGCGCGCTGCGTGACCGATTGGCTGGTCGACTGGGCCGCGCGCGCGCCGGAACGGACCTTCCTCGCCGAACGCGCGGGCGACGACTGGCGTCGGCTGAGCTATCGAGACAGCCTCGAAGCCGTGCGCGCGATCGGGCAGGGGCTGCTCGCGCAGGGGCTTTCTGCCGAGCGACCCCTCGCGATCCTGTCGGACAACAGCGTCGACCACGCGCTGCTCGCGCTCGGTGCACAGCACGTCGGCGTCCCGGTCGCGCCGATTTCGCCGGCCTACTCGCTGATGTCGAAGGACTTCGCCAAGCTCAAGTACATTTTCGAGCTGGTGCGCCCGGGAATGGTGTGGACCGCCGATCCCGAAAAGTTCGCGCCCGCGCTCGCTGCCGTCGCTGCGCGCCCCGCGCGCCTCGAGGAACTGAGCGCGGCGAAGCCCGGCGCGCAGGTCGACGCGGCGAACGCGAAGATCGGCCCCGATACGGTGGCCAAGATCCTGTTTACCTCGGGTTCGACCGGCCAGCCCAAAGGCGTGATCAATACGCAGCGCATGCTGACGGCAAACCAGCAGATGCTCGCGCAGGGCTGGCCTTTCGTCGAGGCGCGCCCTCCGGTGGTTGTCGACTGGCTGCCGTGGAATCACACCTTCGGCGGCAATCACAACTTCAATCTCGTGCTGCGCAACGGCGGCACGCTGTACGTCGACGGCGGCAAACCGATGCCGGGCCTGATCGAAACCACGGCGCGCAATCTCTCGGAGATCGCGCCCACGATGTACTTCAACGTGCCGCGCGGCTTCGACCTGCTGCTGCCCTTTCTGGAAAAGGACGCGGCCTTGCGCAAGAACTTTTTTCGCGAGCTGGACATGGTGTTCTATGCCGCTGCGGCGCTGCCGCAGAATCTGTGGGAGCGGATCGAAAAGCTCGTTGTCGCGGAGAAAGACGGCAAGCTTGCGATGCTCTCGGCCTGGGGCTCGACCGAGACCGCACCGCTCGCGACCCAGGTGCATTTCCACATTCCAGCAGCCGGCGTGATCGGCCTGCCGGTCGCGGGCTGCGCGCTCAAGCTCGTACCGTCGGCGGGCAAGCTCGAGGTCCGGGTGAAGGGGCCGAACGTGACGCCGGGCTACTACAAGCGCGAGGACCTGACGCGGGCGGCGTTCGACGAGGAAGGGTTCTACCGCATCGGTGACGCGGTCAAGTTCGCCGATCCGTCCGATCCGGCGAAGGGCATCGTGTTCGACGGCCGCGTCGCGGAAGACTTCAAGCTGAGCAGCGGCACCTGGGTGAGCGTCGGCGGGTTGCGCGTGCGCCTGATCGCGGCCTGCAATCCGATCGTGCAGGATGCGGTGATCACCGGTCACGACCGAGACGAGATCGGCGCCCTGCTGTTCCTCAGCCCTGCCGCGCAGGGCATGACGCCGGAGGCCATCCGCGGCAAGCTCACCGAGGCCTTGCGCGGGCTGGCGGCCGAGGGCGGCGGCAGCTCGACGCGGCCGACGCGGCTACTGGTGCTGCGCGAGCCGCCGTCGATCGATGCGAACGAGATTACCGACAAGGGCTATATCAACCAGCGTGCCGTGCTCGAGCATCGCGCCACGCTGGTCGAGCGCCTGTACGCCGGCAGCGAGGACGTGATCCGCGCCTGAGCTTCGCTGCGCGGCTTCAGCCGATCAGCAGCTTTGGCAGCCAGAGCGAGAGTACCGGGAACGCGATCAGGATCGTGACCCGCAGCAGCTCGGCGAAGAAAAACGGCAGTACGCCGATGAAGGTCTGCATCATCGGCACGTCGCGCGCGAGCGAATTGATGACGAACACGTTCATGCCGACCGGCGGTGTGATCAGGCCGAGCTCGACTACGATCAGCGCGAGGATGCCGAACCAGATCTTCAAGTCGTTCGGGCTCATGCCGAAATCGAGCTCGGCAACGACCGGCCAGAAGAACGGGATCGCGAGCAGGATCATCGACAGGCTGTCCATCAGGCAGCCAAGCACGATCAGAGCGACAAGCAGCAGCACCAGAACGACCAGCGGAGGCAGGCCGGAATTGGCCATCATCGCGGCGGCCGCCTGCGGCACGCCGCCGCGCGCCATGAAGATGTTGAGCAGCTGTGCGCCGAGCAGGATCAGGTAGATCATGCCGGCCGTCTTAGCGGTGTCGAGCAGCGCCGCCCTCATCCCTGCGAGGTTCATCGTGCGGCGCGCGAACGCGACCACGCTGACCATGAAGACACCGACAGCTGCGGCGGGCGTCGGGTTGAACAGGCCGAAATAGATTCCGCCGATCACCACACCGAAGATCAGCAGCACGGGTCCGACGCCGATGGTGGCGGCGATGAACTCCTCGCGCCCGACGCGATCGCCCGGCGGACCCGCATCGGGCTTGACGCGGACGTAGATCGCGATCGTCAGCAGGAACATCACGACCGCGATGAGGCCGGGGATGAACGCCGCCATAAACATCTGGACGATGCTCGCTTCGACGACGATCGCATAAACCACCAGCACGACCGAGGGCGGAATCAGAATGCCGAGCACTCCACCCGCGGCCAGCGTGCCAGTCGCCAACTGCGGGCTATAGCGGTAGCGGCGCAGCTCGGGCAGCGCAATCTGGCCCATGGTCGAGGCGGTGGCCAGCGAGGAGCCGCAGACGGCACCGAATCCGGCGCAGGCCGCGACGGCCGACATCGCGACGCCGCCGCGCATCCAGCCGAGCCAGGCGTTCGCCCCGCGGAACAGGTCGCGCGACAGCCCGGCGCGCGCAGCGATATTGCCCATCAGCACGAACATCGGCAGCACTGACAGGTCGTAGATCGAAAACTGCGAGTAGACGAGCGTCTTGAGCTGCGAAAGCAGAATTCCTGGCCCGCTCAGGATTGCGATGCCGGACGCGCCAACGAGCAGCATCGCGTGCGCGATCGGCACGCGGATCGCGATTAGCGCGACCAGCGCAAAGAGACCGATGAGCCCAGTGAGGAAGTGCGGGTCCAACGCGGTGCGCCGCTCAGCCGCGCCGCAGCGCGCGCCAGCTGTCAAGCAAAGAAATGAGGCAGGCGAGAACCAGCAGTCCGAGCGAGAAGAGCGCCGGCACGTAGGCAGTCCAGATCGGAATCTTGAGAATTGCAGTGGTCTCGACGTACTTGTGGTAATCGAGCAGGCCCGCCCAGGTGCGCCAGGTCAGCAGTATGGCGATGCCAAGCGCGAGCACAGACGCAAACAGCGTGAAGCCGGCGATCGCGCGCGGTCCGGCCTGC
Organism: Betaproteobacteria bacterium; assembly: GCA_022340705.1. Classification (GTDB taxonomy): domain Bacteria; phylum Pseudomonadota; class Gammaproteobacteria; order Burkholderiales; family SG8-39; genus SG8-39. The sequence continues at coordinate 2,224 of JAJDNJ010000166.1, read as the reverse complement.
GAGGTGAACAGATCAGCAGTCACGTTCGCGTCGGTGAGCTGACAGTAAGGCAGGAACGCAAAGATCGCCACGGCGACGAAGATCTCGGTCAGCTCGAAGTCTCCGGACAGTGGTTTGCCGAACACCCATCCGGTGAATGCGCTCCAGGCGGTCATCAGCGCGACGCCGAGGAGGACCACTCCACCGGCAAGCGCCCACCATTCGACGAAGCGGCGGGCGAAGCCGCCTGGCCTCGCCCGTCCGTTCCCCGCCGATTCCGCCATCGGCCTACTTGGAGTACTTGGCGATCAGCTTGCGCGCCTGATCGACCAGTGCTTGGCCGTCAATGCCCTTGCCCTTGACTTCGTCAACCCAGCGCTGCACGACCGGGTCGAGCTTCGCCTTGAACAGATCGAGCTCGGCCTCCGTGAGCACGATGTGCTTGTTGCCTGCCTTCATCGCGACGGCGAGCCCGCCAACCTCGGAGTCCGTCCAGACCTTGCCGACCGCGCGTACCCGCGCTTCGCCATTGTTTTCGTTGAACGCCTTCTGCACGTCGGGAGGCAGCTTCGCCCAGGTGTCCTTGTTCATCGAGACCTGGAAGGTGGTGGTGCCGAAGCGCACGTGGTTCGGCCCCTCGATCTGATACTTGGTCACGTCCTGAAGCTTGAGCGGCGGGATGATCTCCCAGGGGATAAGCGCGCCGTCGACCACCTTTTTCGAAAGCGCCTGCGGCAGCGCGGGCACGGGCATCGACACTGCGGCGGCACCGAGCGACTCGATGATCCAGGCGCCGGTGCGCGTCGGGATCCGCATCTTGAGGCCCTTCAGGTCGTCCGGCTTGCGCACCAGCTTCTCGGCCATCTGGATGCCCTGGCCGGCATGCACGTGCAGGAACATCACCTTGACGCTCTTGAAGTCGTCGGCGATCGCGCCGTTGTTGAACATGTCGCGCATCGCAAGATTCGTCGCCGTCGCGTTGTTGGTATGCACGAAGGGGAGCTCAAACACCTCGGAGCGCGGGAACAGACCTGGGGTGTAGCCGTTCACCGTCCAGACGATGTCGACCACGCCGTCGCGCACCTGGTTGATCAGCTCGGGCGGCTTGCCGCCGAGTGACATCGCCGGATAGATCTCGATCTTGACCTTGCCACCCGAGGCCTTCTCGACGTCGTGCGCCCAGGGGACGAGCATTTTGGTATGCGCCGGCGCCTTAGGGCCGAGCAGGTGGTGGAGCTTGAGCGTGATCTGCGCCTGCGCCGCGCCCGACGCCAATGCCAGACCGATTGCGGCCGTGAGGCCGCCGATGACATGTGGAACCATTTTCATTTCTTTCCTCCTCCTTCTAGCGTGAATCAGATGTGTCGCTGGATCAGCGCCCTGGAACAGTACTACCCGGCGCAAATCTCCCTCTGCCTAAATCCGCCTTACGAATAAGGATAGCCGAATATCCAATGCTCAGGCTGCACCCCAGACCTCGCGCGCGACATCGATCACCAGGCCCAGCTTCGCGGCCTGCTGCGCCTGCATCAGCTCGTTGCCGTGCACTGTGCTCGAGAACCCGCACTGCGGCGACAGACAGAGTTGCTCGAGTGGCACGATCTTGGCGGCTTCCTCGATGCGCCGCTTGAGCATGTCCTTCGATTCGAGCTCGCCGAGCTTCGTGGTCACCAGACCGAGCACGACGATCTTTCCCTTGGGCAGGTAGCGCAGCGGCTCGAAGTTGCCTGAGCGCGGATCGTCGTACTCGAGAAAATAGCCGTCGACCTCGAGATCCTGCAGCAGCGCCTGCGCCACGGGTTCGTAGCCGCCCTCGGCGACCCAGGCACTGCGGAAATTGCCGCGGCAAAGATGAATGCAGGCGGTCATCCCGGCCGGCCGGTCGCGGATCGCCTCGTTGATGAACTGCGCGTAATGCTTCGGCAGCTCGTCCGGATTTTCGCCGCGCTGACGCGCGCCCTCGCGCATCTTCTCGTCGCAGAGGTAGGCGAGGTTGGTATCGTCGAGCTGGATGTAGCTGCAGCCCGCGTCGCCGAGCTGCTTGATCTCTTCCCGATAGGCAGCGGCAACGTCGGCGAAGAAATTGTCGAGATTGGGATAGGCTTCCTTGCTGATCGCCGCGCGCCCGCCGCGGAAATGCAGCATGGTCGGCGAGGGGATGGTGACCTTCGGCAGCGCCTTGGTGACCGACTTGAGGAACTCGAAGTCGGCGAGCTGGATCGGCTTTGCATGGCGCACCTTGCCG
>JAJDNJ010000161.1 GCA_022340705.1 Betaproteobacteria bacterium | reverse complement strand
GGACGTGCTTGCGCCGGGGATCGGCGAGATCGTCGGCGGCAGCCAGCGCGAGGAGCGCCTCGAGGTGCTCGATGCGCGAATGACCGAGCTCGGCGTGGATGCCGCGCACTACGCCTGGTACCGCGACCTGCGCCGCTACGGGACGGTGCCGCACGCCGGTTTCGGTCTCGGCTTCGAGCGCACGCTGGCCTACGCCACCGGGCTTGCCAACGTGCGCGACGCGATTCCCTATCCGCGCACCTCGGGCAGCGTGAAATACTGACGAATCCTGCGCCTCGTTGACGCGGTTCGGGCCTTACTCGATACTGCGTCAGCCCGGTCCTCCGGTCGGGCGCCGCAGCTTCCTGCGGGAAAGGCACGCATGGCGCAAATGCCCGACGTCGACATGGCCGCGGTGGCGACGGTCGAGGCGGAAGGCCGGCTGCGCGTCGCGCTGGACAACATGCCCGGCGGGCTGGTCTACACCGACCAGGACCTGAACGTCGTGTTCTGCAACGACCGGTTCAAGCAGATGTACGCGGTCCCGTCGGAGCTGCTCGAGCCCGGCCGGCCCTACGTGGGCCTGCTGCGCCACCTGGCCGAGAACGGCTACTACGGCGCAGGCGACGTCGAAGCGCAGGTCGCGCAACGGATCGAGAGCCTGCGCAATCCCTCCGGCAAGAGCCTGGAGGATCACACGCCCGACGGGCGCTGGTACCGCGTCCTGCGCAGCCGCGTCGCGCTGGGCGGCACGGTCAGCGTGGTCACCGACATCACGGAGCAGAAGCAGGCCGAGCTGCAGCTCGCCGCCAAGGAGGCCGAGTTCCACGTCGCGCTGGACAACATGCCCGGCACGCTGGTCTACACCGACCGCGACATCAACGTCGTGTTCTGCAACGACCGGTTCAGGCAGATGTACGCGGTGCCGCCGGCGCTGCTCGAGCGCGGCCGGCCGTACGCCGACCTGCTGCGCTACCTGGCCGAGCACGGCTACTACGGCGCAGGCGACGTCGAAGCGCAGGTCGCGCGCAGAATCGAGAGCCTGCGCAATCCCACCGGCAAGACGCTCGAGGATCACACGCCCGACGGGCGCTGGTACCGCGTCGTGCGCAGCCGCGTCGCGCTGGGCGGCACGGTCAGCGTGACCACCGACGTCACCGAGCAGAAGCAGGCCGAGCTGCGGCTCGCTGCCAAGGAGGCCGAGCTGCACGTCGCGCTGGACAACATGCCCGGCGCGCTGGTCTACACCGACGCAGAGCTGAAGATCGTGTTCTGCAACGACCGCTACCGCGAGCTGTACATCGTCCCGGCGGAGCTGCTGCAACCCGGCCGGCCTTACACCGACCTGCTGCGCTATCTGGCCGAGAACGGCTACTACGGCGAAGGCGACGTCGAGGCGCAGGTCGCGCACAGGGTTGAGAGCCTGCGCAACCCCACCGGCAAGAGCCTGGAGGATCACGCGCCCGACGGGCGCTGGTACCGCGTCCGGCGCAGCCGCGTCGCACGCGGGGGCACGGTCACCGTCATCACCGACATCACGGAGCAGAAGCACGCCGAGCGCGACCTGCTCGAAGCCACGCGGCGCACCGAGGAGGCGAACCGGCTGATCACCGAGAAGAACCGCGTCCTCGAAGGGCTCTACCAGGAAATCCGCGACAAGAACGGCCAGCTCGAGGAGCAGGCGGCGCAGATCGCCGAATGGAACGCGCGCCTGGAGACGCGCGTCACCGAGCAGGTCGCACAGATCGGACAGATGTCGAAGCTGACGCGGTTTCTCTCGCCGAAGGTGAGCGACCTGATCATGTCCGGCGACGCCGACGATCCGCTGAAGACGCGACGTCGCGAGATCACCGTCGTGTTCGTCGATCTGCGCGGCTTCACCGGATTCACCGAGACCGCGGAGCCGGAGGAGGTGATGAGCGTGCTGCGCGAATACCACGCCGAGCTCGGTCGCGAGATCATGGAATTCGACGGCACCATCGAGCACTTCGCCGGCGACGGCGTGATGATCCTGTTCAATGCGCCCCTGCCGGTCGAGGACCACGAGCTGCGCGCGATCCGCATGGCGCTGCGCATGCGCGAGGCGATCGCGGTGCTCGCCCAGGGCTGGAAAAAGCACGGCTATGCGCTCGGCTTCGGCGTCGGCATTGCCGGCGGCTACGCGACCATCGGCACGATCGGCTTCGAGGGCCGCTTCGACTACGGCGCGATCGGCACGGTCACCAATCTCGCCGCGCGTCTCTGCGGCGAGGCCGCCGATGGGCAGATTCTCGTCTCGCCGCGGATCTTCACCAAGACCGAGACGCTGATCGACGCGTCAGCGGTCGGCGAGCTGACGCTGAAGGGCTTTCAGCGCCCGGTCGCCGCCTACAACGTGCTCGGCCTGCGCGCGGCCTGAGGCGCGCGCGGGCCGGATTCAGCGCGCCGGCGCGAACACCAGGAAGTACTGGTACGGCAGAAAATCGTGCGCGGCGACCCTACGGTAGCCGGCCCGGATCATCTCCTTTTCCACTTCCTCGGGCGCGACGCGCCCGCTGCGCGGCGGCCCGGTGGGCGAATCGGCCTTGAAGTCGATGATTGCCACGCGCCCGCCGGGACGCAGCCGGTCGCGCAACTTCGCGAAATAGTCCAGGCGCGCGCCGATGTGGTGGTAGGTGTCGACCAGCAGCACGAGGTCGACCGGCTCGGGCAGGCGCGGGTCGTCGGGCGCGGCGAGAATTGAACTCAGGTTGGGCAGCTTTTCCTTCGCCGCGCGCGCGTTTAGGTACTTGACCATGTCCGGCTCGAGGTCAGCACCGTAAACCTTGCCTTGCGGCACCGCGCGCGCCATGCGCACCGAAAAGTAGCCGGTGCCGGAGCCGATGTCGGCGACGCGCGCATCGGGCGCGAGCGCAAGGGCGGCGATCACCTGGTCGGGTTTCTGCCACTCGGCGCGCGCCGGGTCGTCGAACACCTGCGCCCAGCGCTCGGCGTCGCTGAAGTGGTGATGCATCGGCTGATGACCCTGCTGCGCGAAGGCGAGCGAGGCGGCAAGGGCGGTAGCCAGGAACAACAGGCGGGACATGGCGCAATCCGTGATTCGAAGAGGCGCGATCCTAGCAGGGGCCAAGACCCTTTTCACGCCACGGTTGACAGCAGGACGCGACCGGCCTGATACTAAACCACATGGTTAAGTATTCGGAAGACGCGCTCGACACCGTGTTCTCGGCGCTCGCCGACCGCACCCGGCGGGGCGTGCTCGCCGCGCTCGCCGAGGGTGAGCGCCCGGTGACCGAACTCGCGGCAGCCCATGCCATGTCGCTGCCGGGCTTTCTCAAGCACCTGCGCGTGCTCGAGGACGCCGGGCTGATCGCGCGCGAGAAGGAAGGGCGCGTGGTGAGCTGCGCGCTCTCGGCCGCGCCGATGAAGGCCGCCGCCGAATGGATGGCGCACTACGAAAAGTTTTGGAATGAGCGCCTCGACGCGCTCGCCCGCTATCTCTACCAGCAGGAGGAGTTCCAATCATGGAAACCGCAAAGCTCGCCGAAAAGCCCTCGCTCACGCTCACGCGCCGCTTCCCGGTCGCGCCGGAGAAAGTCTGGCGCGCATGGACCGACCCGCAAGCGCTGAAGCAGTGGTTCGGGCCGGGCGGCCCGCAGCCGGTGGCGCTCGCCGAGCTCGACCTGCGCGTCGGCGGGCGCTTTCGCATCGCCTTCGGCGGCCCGCAGGGCGACGAGCACCTGTGCGCCGGCGTCTACCGCGAGGTGGTGCCCAACCGCAAGCTCGTCTTCACCTGGTCCTGGCCGCGCACCACGCCCGAGCGCGAATCGCTGGTCACGATCGAGCTGCGCAAGGTGGCGGAGGGCACCGAGCTGGTGTTCCGCCACGAACAGCTGTTCGACGAAAAGGTGCGCGACGACCACCGCCGCGGCTGGAGCGAGACCCTGGTCAAGCTCGAGCGTTTCGTGACCCAGGACCAATAGCAAAGGACATCGCATGGCCTACGTCGATATCTGCGTGCTGCCGGTTCCAAAAAAGAACCTCGACGCCTACCGAAGCCTGGCGCGCAAGATGGGCAAGATCTGGCGCGAACACGGGGCGCTCGCCTACGCCGAATACATGGCGGACGATGTCAAGCCGGGCAAGCGCACTTCGTTTCCGCAGAGCGTGAAGCTCAAACCGGGCGAAGTCGTGTGGGTGTCACGGATCGTCTGCAGGTCGCGCCGGCACCGCGACGGCGTATTCGCCAAGGTGATGAGCGACAAGCGCCTCAGGCCGATGATGAACCCGAAGGCCATGCCATTCGACGCGCGGCGCATGTTCTTCGGCGGGTTCAAGGTCGTGATCGACTTGTAGGTCACGGGAGACGCGACATGAATGCGAAAACGATGGCGCCTTTTCGCATCGAGCGCCTGCTCGATGCGCCGCGCGAGCGCGTCTGGAGCGCGTGGACCGAGGTCGAGCACCTCGTGCACTGGTGGGGGCCGAAGGGCTTCAGCGTCAGCCACTGCACCGTCGATCTGCGTCCCGGCGGGATGATGCACTACTGCCTGCGCATGCCGGAGGGCGGCGAGATGTGGGGGCGCTTCGTTTACCGCGAGATCGTGCAGCCCGAACGACTCGTCTGGGTGAATTCGTTCTCCGACAAGGACGGCGGG
>JAJDNJ010000157.1 GCA_022340705.1 Betaproteobacteria bacterium | reverse complement strand
TTCTCGATGCCCGAGACCTCGACCGCGGCGCGATAGCTGCCGATGCGCACGCCGGCGATCTGGTCGGCGCGCACGCCGAGCGCAGCCTGGGCGGCGAGCGCACCGTCGATCGCGGCAAAGGTGTGGCCGCAGCAGGCGTGGTTCTTGAACGTCATGCGCGTGATGTGAAAGTCATCGCCAAGCGTGGCGAATGCCTTGGTCCAGTCGGGCGCGTCGCTCATTGCGCGACCGAATCCGGCCTCGCCCTCGATCGCGTCGAGCGAGCCGATCACGCCCTCCTTCGCGGCGAGCGCCGCGGTCACGCCGGCCTCCGCGGCGCGGCCCGCGTGCAGCGGCTTGGACATCGAATCCATGCGAAAGGCCTGCTGCAGTCCTGCGGCGAAGGTGGTCACCGTGGCGAGCGCGTGCGCGGTCTGCATCCGGTCGAGGCCGAGCGCGTAGGCGCCGGCGGCACAGGCGCCGAATACACCGATCGTCCCGGTGTTGTGCCAGTAGCGGTAATGCGCACGCCCCATCGCGCGTCCGATGCGCGTGGAGACCTCGTAGCCCGCGATCACCGCGCGCAGGAAATCCATGCCGCTCGCGCCGCCCGCCTGCGCAAGCGCGAGCGCCGCAGGAATCGTCGGCGCACCCGGGTGATAGATGCCGTCGCGGAAGATGTCGTCCAGCTCGGCGGTGTGCGCGGCGGTGCCGTTGATCAGCGCTGCCGCGCGCACCGTCGCCGCGCGCCCGAGCAAGAGCCGCGCCGCACCGCGGTCGAGCTCTTCGCCAAGCGCGGCCTCGAGCGCGGTCGCCGGGGGCACGATCGCGCCGGGCAGCGCGGCCGCCATCAGATCGATCACCGCGCGCTTGGCGTGATGCACCACCTCCGGCGCGAGCGGGGTATCGCGCATCTGCTCGACGAACTCGCCGCAGCGTTCGACGACGAACATGCGCTTCAGCCGCGCGCCTTGATCTCGGCGAGCACCGGCTTGAGGTACGAGAGGAACAGCGCGGGGTTCTCGCTCATCGGGAAGTGGCCCAGCCTGGGCATGACCGAAAACTTCACGCCGGCGATGCGATCGGCCGCAAGCTGCGTGTCCTGCGGCGACACCGAGTAGTCGTACTCGCCGGTGAGCAGGTAGAGCGGGCAGCGCTTCGTGTCGATGCCGGCGAGCCGCTCGCGGATGTCGCCGTCGGCGCCGCGGTAGAAGTAAAGATCGCCTTTGAAGATGCCCGGACCGCCCTGCATGTAATGCCACAGCGTCTCCCAGCGCTCGGTCGCAGGCGAGGTCGGCGCCATCAGCCCGGAGACGTAGGCGGCCGAGGCTTCGCCACCGTGCACCGATGGATGATGCAGCCAGGTGAGCTCGTAGTAGGGATCGATCGTCGCGCCCGACTGCAAGCCGATGATCGCGCGAAAGCGCTCGGGGCATTCGATCGCGAAAACCAGGGCGATGCGCCCGCCGATCGAGCAGCCCATGACCACCGGCTTGTCGAGCGCGAGCGCGTCGGCGACGGCGAGTGTCATCGCGCTGTAATCGGAGGCGGTCAGGCGGTACGCCTCGCTTTGCCAGCCCGCGGGCGGCGACGACTTGCCGTGCCAGGGCATGTCGAACGCGATAACCCGGAAATCGCGCAGCAGCTCGGCATCGTTCATCATCCCGCGCCACTGCCGCGTATCGGACCCGGCGGTGTGCAGACAGAGCAGCGGAATGCCCTGCCCGGCTTCCTCGACGTAGAGCCGGTGTGGCCGGCCGAGCAGTTCGAGGTTGAGGTAGCGGCCGACGATCGGCTCGACCTGCGCGCGCGCCGCGTTCATGCGCCGGCCTCGCGCGGCCGCAACAATTCGAACAGCCGCTTGATGTAGAACAGGTAGGCCGACATCAGGCGGATGTCGCCCTCGATCTGGATGCGACGGTAGCGGCGCATCGCGAACAGATCGTGGTAACCCGGCGGCGGCACAGGCTCGAGAAAACGCGCCCAAGTCTCGCTCGCCGCGCGCATCCGGAGGTCCGAGCGCGGCATGATCAGCGGGCCGCGCGTGACGCGCGCCACCACCCCGCGCTCGATCTCGACCAGCCAGTCGAGATCGCCATCGCCGACGATCAGCGCAAGGTCGAGGTCGCGCCCGAAGCGCGCGAGCAGCCCGTCGCCTTTGGCGCGTTGCGCGAGAACGTCAAGCGGCAGGGTCATCGCGGGGCGCACCTTCGCCCAGAACGAGTAACGCGTCAACGCCGACGACGCCCTCGCCTTCGGGCTTGACGATGAGCGGATTGATTTCGGCTTCCTGCACTTCCGGGAGTACGACGAGACGCGAGAACGCGACGATCGCCTGCGCCAGGGCGACGAGGTCGCCGCGCGGCGCATTGCGGTATCCGGCGAGCGGCGCGAGACCGCGCACCTCGTCGATCATCGCTTGCGCGTCTTGCAGCGCGACCGGCGCTGGGCGCAGCGCAACGTCGCGGTACAGCTCGGCGAGCGTGCCCCCTGCACCGACCAGCACGAGCGGCCCGACCTGGGGGTCCACTCGATACCCGAGGATCACTTCGCCCAGCCCGCTCTGCATGGTGGCAGCGATCACGCCCTCGATTTTCGCGTCGGGCCGCGCGGCGGAAACCCGCTTGAGCAGCCGCCTGGCCGCCGCCGCCGCGCTGCGCGCAGTCCTCAAGTTCAGCTCGACGCCGCGCACCTCGGTCTTGTGCGCGATGTCGCGCGAGGCGACCTTGATCGCGATGGGAAACGTGCAGCGGATCGCATCAGCCGGGTCGCGCAGCCATTGCGCTGGCGTCTGCGGCACACCGAGTGCCGCGAACAGGCGCTCGGCGCGCAGCGGATCTTCCGCGCCGAGCACCTCGCGCAATGTCTTTGCAAGCCCGAAGTCGAGCGCCGGTTCCGAGCGCGGCACGCGCCAGGCGAAGAACGCGGCGAGCGCGTCGGCGCAGGACTCGGGCGTGCGGAATGCGGCAACCCCGTTCCTAGCGAGCAGCTCGAGCGAGGCCTGGGCTTCCGGCGCGATGAACACCGCGAGCGCCTTTTGCGGATGCGCGCGGTGCGCGCGCAGGATCGGTTCGATCGCGATCTGCGGGTGGAACTGGCCTGAGGATCCCACTGCGGCGACCACCGCATCGCAGTGATCCGACGCCAACAGCGCCTCGAGCACCGGCCCGTAGACGTTGCCGCGCGCACCTGCCAGGGTGAGATCGATGAGCGGGGATTCCCCGACGCGCACGCCGAGCGCGCGGATCGTCTCCGCCACCGCCGGCGGCGGCGCCACGAGCTCGACGCCTGCGGCGCCGAGCGGGTCGGCCACCAGCGCCGCGCCTCCTCCGGTTGTCGTCATCGTTGCGACGCGCCGTCCCGATGGTGGGCGCTGGCCGATGGCGAGATGGGCGGTCTCGATCAGGGCTTCGAAGCTGTGCACGCGCAGCACGCCGCAGGCGCGCAGGAACGCGTCCACGGCGCGGTCGTCGCCGGCGATCGCGCCGGTGTGCGACTTCGCGAGCTCGACGCCCGCGCGCGAGCGCCCGAGCTTGTAGGCGATGAGCGGCTTGCCGACGTCGAACGCGCGACGCGCCGCCTGTGCCATGCGCTCGGGCTCGCGCAGCGTCTCCAGAAAAAGCAGGATGGCCTGGGTCTGCGCGTCGTCGATCAACAGTTCGACGAGCTCGGCCACCGAAAGGTCGGCCTCGTTGCCGACCGATACCAGCTTGGAAAAACCGATGCCGCGCGCCGCACCGCGCGACAGGAACGCGCCGATCAGGCTTCCGGATTGCGACACCACGCCGAGCGGTCCCACCGGCAGGCGGTCGAGCTCGAGCACCGCGTTCACCGACAGCGCGGTCGGCGGCGCGGTGCTGATCAGTCCGATGCTGTTCGGTCCGAGCAGGCGCACGCCGGCGGCACGGGCGCGCTCAACGAGCCGGGCCTCGATCTCGCGCCCCGCCGCCCCGGTCTCGCCGAAACCGTCGGTGAAGATCGTCACCACCGGAATGCCACGCGCGAAGCATTCGTCGCAGGCCGCCGGCACGTCGGCGGGCGGCACCATGATGAACGCCTGATCGATTTCGCGCGGCGCCTCGGCTAGGCTGGGATACGCCTCTACACCGAGCACTTCGCGCCGGGTGCGATTGATCGGCGCGACGAGCCCGGTATAGCCGTGCTTACGCAGGTAACGTTGCGGGCGGGCGGTGTTCTTCGCTGCGTCTCCCGATGCCCCGTAGAGCGCGACCCCGCGCGGCGCGAACAGCGCCCGAAACAGCGCCTCGCGCGACGCGGCGCTCACGCCAGTTTGCGCTCCGGGCGCTGCGAAAAGCTGCGCCCGAAGATGCCCTCTGCGATGCGGTTCTTCATCATCTCGATCGAGCCGCCGGCAATCATCCAGCCGCGGCAGCGGCGCAGGCAGTACTCGACGAGCACCTCTTGGCTGTAGCCGGTGCCGCCCATGATCTGCAGCGCCTCGTTGGCAATCTCGAATCCGGCCTGGTTGCAGAACGCCTTCGCGATCGCGGTTTCCTGCGCCGAGGGATAGCCTTGATCGGCGTTTGCCGCGGCCCGGTAAAGGAGCAGCTCGCCCGCGTCGAGCTTCATTTTCATGTCCGCGAACTTCCACTGCAGTCCCTGAAATTCAGCAAGCGGGCGGCCGAATTGATGGCGAGTGAGTGCCCACTCACGCGCTGCCTCGAAGCAGTACCGACCGAGTGCCAGCGAGCGCGCCGTGTTGCCGATGCGCTCGATATTGAACCCCGCGATCTGCTTCTTGAAGCCGCCCGGGCCGAGGAGCACGTTCTCGCGCGGCACGTAGACGTTCTCGAAATAGAGCTGCACCCATTCCTCGCCCGACATGAATGAGGAGCGCTTGCCGAGCGAGACGCCGTCCCAGCCAGGCTCGATCAGCATCGAACCGATGCCGCCCACGCCCGGACCGTAGCGCACGTAGGCGAGGATGACCGAGGCATAGGGACCGTGGGTCGAGAAGACCTTGCTGCCGGATACACGGTATCCATTCCCGTCAGGGGTCGCCGTCGTTTTGAGATCGGTGACCGCCGAGCCTGCCTCCGGTTCACTCATACCGAGGCAGACCACGGTCTCGCCGGCGAGGATCGGCGCCAGGTACTTCGCCTTTTGCTCGGGCGTGCCGAACTCGGCCAGCACGCGTACCGGCCCGAAGTTGCCCGCCTGGATCACGTCGGCGCTCCTCGGGCAGACCGAGGCGACGGACTCGATCGCGATCACCGCGTCCGTCAGCGTGCCGCCCTGCCCGCCATCGACTTCCGGCATGGTGATGCCCATCAACCCCTGCTTCGCCATCAGGCGTGCGACGTCGAACGGATGCGCCGGATCGTGCGCCCGGGCGACGGCACCCGCAGCCAGGTGCTTCTGCGCGAAGCCGCGCACGCTGTCGGCGAACAGGCGTTGCTCTTCGGTGAGCCTGAAATCCATGCGTTCGCTCAACGGCCGTTGAACTGCGGCTTGCGCTTGGCGAGAAACGCCGCCACGCCCTCGCGGTAGTCCTCGGTATCGAAGCAGGCGTAGCCCTCGTCGCGCTCTTCCGCACTGAGCGGACGCGGGTCGAGCAGGCGGCGGATGAATTTCTTGTGCCAGCGGGCGACCAGCGGCGCGCCCTCGGCGATGCGCCGCGCAGTCGCGTAGGCCTCGGCTTCGACCTTGTCATCGGGCATCACGCGGTTGACGAGCCCCTTCTCGTAGGCCTCGCGCGCGCCCCAGATCCGTCCTTCGAGAAGGATCTCGAGCGATGCGGCGGGCCCGATGACGCGCATCATGCCCTGCAGCTCGTCGTACGACTCGGTGAGACCAAGATTCTTCACCGGCACGCCGAAGCGCGCGGACTCATTGCAGATCCGAAGGTCGCATTGCGAGGCGATCAGCAGGCCACCCCCGACGCAAGCGCCTTCGATCAGCGCGAGCGTCGGATGCCGGCACTCGGCTACGGCGTGCATCCAGCCGATGCCCTGCTCGCTGTAGGTCTTGGCTTGCGCGGAATTTGCGCGCTCGGCGTGGAATGCGGAGATGTCCGCTCCCGCGGCGAAGGCCTTGCCGCCCGCGCCGCGCAGCACGATGCAGCGCACGGAATCGTCGGCGTCGAGCGCGCGCATCGTTTCGCCGAGCCGCGACCACATCGCTTTTGACAGCGCGTTCAGCTTTTCCGGATTGTTGAGCGTGACGCTGGCGATCGCGCCGTCGCGCGTGCAAAGGATCGGCTCGCCCATTGGCGCTCAGGCCGCGGCGCGCTGCCGACCGCGATGCGCGTCGGCGAGGTACGCCATCGCCGCTTGCACGCCTTCCGCCTTGATCGGCACCCCGGCAAGCGCAAGCCCCATCTCGACGCCGGCGAGCGTGCCCATCAGCGCAAGGTCGTTGAAATCGCCGAGATGGCCGATGCGAAACACCTTGCCGGCGAGCTTGCCGAGGCCGGTGCCAAGCGACATGTCGAAGGTTTCTAGAATGACCTTGCGCACGCGATCGGCGTCGTGGCCCGCCGGCACGAGCACCGCGGTGAGCGAGCCGGAATACTCGCGTGCATCGAGGGCGAGAACTTCGAGCCCCCAGGCGCGCACCGCGCGCCGGGTCGCCTCGGCATGCCGCTGATGACGCGCAAATACCTTCTCGAGCCCTTCCTCCTCGAGCATCGTGATCGCTTCGCGCAGCCCGTAGAGCAGGTTGGTCGCCGGGGTATAGGGGAAGTAGCCCTTCTTGCCGTTGGCGAGCATCTCGTCCCAGGCCCAGTAGCTTTTCGGCAGCTTCGCAGTCTTCGCGGCCTCCAGCGCCTTCAGTGAGACGCAGTTGAACGACAGACCCGGCGGCAGCATCAGGCCCTTCTGCGATCCCGCAACCGTGACGTCCACGCCCCACTCGTCGTGCCGGTAGTCGATCGACGCGAGCGATGAGATGGTGTCGACCATGAGCAGGGCCGGGTGCCCTGCCGCGTCGATCGCTTTGCGCACCTCAGCGATGCGCGAGGTCACCCCGGTCGAGGTTTCGTTGTGCACCACGCACACCGCCTTGATCGTCTGACCCGTGTCGGCGCGCAGGCGCTTTTCGATCTCCGCCGGATCGGCGCCATGGCGCCAGTCCCCTGCGATGAGTTCGATGTCGAGGCCGAGGCGCGTCGCGAGCTTGTGCCAGAGCGTGGCGAACTGGCCGGTCTCGCACATCAGCACTCGATTGCCCGCCGAGAGCGTGTTGACCAGCGCGGCCTCCCAGGCACCGGTCCCCGACGCCGGGTAGATCACCACCTCGCCCTTGGGCGACTTGAAGATGCGCTTCATGCCCGCGAGCACTGCTTTGCCCAGCGCCGCGAATTCAGGGCCGCGGTGGTCGATCGTTGGCATGTCAATCGCACGCAGCACGCGGTCGGGCACGTTCGTCGGCCCGGGGATCTGTAGGAAATGCCGGCCGGGAGTCCTCGCCATGGGGATGCCTCGTAAAATGCGCTGTGCGCGCTGAGAAAGTGAATTATCGGCAGTCACGGTGGGTTCGGGCAATGCGGGTTCGCCGGGCATTCGCACGAGCGGATCGGGCCGCATGAACGCGCCCGGGGCACCGGTACGCGTTCGGCGCGGCACACGGCGGCTGGGGGATGCGGCGCTTGCCGCACGCCTGCGTCGCGATGTCGACGGCGAGGTTTTGTTCGACGCGGCGAGCCGTGGACGGTACTCGACCGACGCGTCGATCTACCAGATTGAGCCGATCGGCGTCGTCGTTCCGCGCAGCGAGGAAGCCGCGCGCATCGCTCTCGCCATCGCCGCGGAGGCCGGCGTGCCGATCCTGCCGCGCGGCGCGGGCACCTCGCAGTGCGGGCAGACGGTCGGTGAAGCATTGGTCATCGACAACGCCAAGTACCTCAACCGGCTGCTCGAGCTCGACGTCGACGCGGGCACCGCTGTGGTCCAGCCGGGGCTGGTGCTCGATCGGTTTAACGCCGAGCTGCGGCGGCATCGGCTCTGGTATCCGGTGGATGTGTCGACCTCGGCGCAAGCCACGCTGGGCGGAATGGCGGGCAACAACTCCTGCGGCTCGCGCTCGATCGCCTACGGCAACATGGTGCACAACGTGCTCGCGATCGATGCCTTGACGGCAGCGGGCGAACGCTGGCGCTTCGGGCCGATCCCTGAAACGCTCGATGCGTCCGCCGGCGCGCCAGGCTATGTCGCGCTGCTCGGCAAGCTGCGCGCGCTGTATGAGCGCGAAAGGGACGAGATCGCGGCGCGCTTTCCCAAGGTGCTGCGTCACGTCGCCGGCTACAACCTCGACCATCTTGGCGGGCCGCAGGCCAACGCCGCCCATCTGCTGGTCGGCTCCGAGGGCACGCTGGCGTTTTTCGAGCGCCTGCATCTCAAGCTGTCGACCATTCCCGCGCAGCGCGTGCTGGGCGTGGCGCATTTCCCGCGCTTTTTCGACGCGATGGACAGCGCGCAGCACATCGTGCGGCTCGTCCCGTCGGCGGCGGAGCTGGTCGATCGCACCATGATCGAGCTGGCGCGCGCGAACCCGGCGTTCCGGCGCACGGTCGAGGCGGTCATCAAGGGCGAGCCTGACGCGATCCTGCTGGTGGAGTTTTCCGGCGAGGACCGTGCCGAGCAGATCGCGAAGCTGCGCCAGCTCGGGGAGCTGATGGGCGAGCTCGGCCGTCCCGGCAGCGTGGTCGAGGTGACCGACACCCGGATGCAGAAGGACATCTGGGAAGTGCGCAAGGCGGGGCTCAACATCATGATGTCGATGAAGGGCGACGGCAAGCCGGTGTCATTCATCGAGGACTGCGCGGTGCCGCTCGAGCACCTCGCCGAGTACACGGATCGCCTCACGCGTGTATTCGAAAAGCACGGCACGCGCGGCACCTGGTACGCGCACGCATCGGTCGGCTGCTTGCATGTGCGCCCGGTGCTCGACATGCGCCGCGACGGCGCCGAGAAGATGCGCGCCATCGCCGAGGAGGCCTGCGCGATGGTCAGGGAATTCAAGGGCGCCTATTCGGGCGAGCACGGCGACGGACTCGTGCGTTCCGAATGGATCGCGCCGTTTTTCGGTCCGCGGCTCACGGCGGCGCTCGGCGAGATCAAGTCCTGGCTCGACCCGAAGGGACTGATGAACCCGGGCAAGATCGTCAATCCGACGCGCATGGATGACAAGGCGTTGTTCCGCTTCGCGCCGGGTTACGCCACGCACGCGCCTCGGGCCGTCCTCGACTGGTCCGAATGGGGCGGCTTCGACAAGGCCGTCGAGATGTGCAACAACAACGGCCATTGCCGCAAATTCGACGCCGGCACCATGTGTCCGTCATACCGCGTGACTGGCGACGAGACGCATCTCACGCGCGGACGAGCAAACACGCTGCGCCTGGCGCTGTCGGGGCAATTGGGGTCGGACCCCGGGGGCGCGGGCTTTCCCGCACTCGATGAGGTCAAGGCCGCGCTCGACCTTTGTGTTTCCTGCAAGGGCTGCAAGCGCGAGTGCCCGACGGGCGTTGACATGGCGCGCATGAAGATCGAGTTCATGGCGCACTTTCGCGCGCAGCGCGCATTGAGCCTGCGCGAGCGGCTGATCGCCTACCTGCCGCGCTACGCGGCGCTCGCCACACGCCTCGCGCCCCTTGCCAACCTGGCGCAGGACCTTGGAAAACGCATCGCAGGTTTCGCGTCCGAGCGCACGCCACCGCGCTTTCGGAGTGATGCGTTCCGTGCGAGCGAAGCCCGGGCGTCGAGCGCGAACGGACGGGAGGTCGTGCTCTTCGTCGATACCTTCAATCGTTATTTCGAGCCGGAGAACGCGCGTGCCGCGCTTCGCGTGCTCGAGGCCGCCGGGCGCCGCGTGCACGTCGCCGAAGCGCACGACGCCGGCCGGCCCTTGTGCTGCGGTCGCACCTTTCTTGCGGCGGGCATGGTCGACGAAGCAAAGGTCGAAGCGCGGCGCACTCTCGATGCGCTTGCGTCCTTCGTCGAGCGCGGCGTGCCGGTGGTCGGCCTCGAGCCTTCGTGCCTGTTCGGCTTGCGCGACGAATTCACCGCGCTGCTGCCGGGTGAGCGCAGTGCCGCACTGGCGGCGAATGCGCTGTTGTTCGAGGAGTACCTCGTACGCGAGCACGATGCAGGACGGCTGCAGCTACCGCTGCAGCCGCTCGCGGCTGACGCGCTGCTGCACGGACACTGTCATCAGAAAGCGTTTGCGGCCATGGGCGCGGTGGAAGCGGCGCTGCGCCTCGTTCCCGGGCTGAAGGTCTCGACCGTGGAATCGAGCTGCTGCGGCATGGCCGGCAGCTTCGGCTACGAGGCCGAGCATTACGCAGTCTCGATGAAGATGGCCGAGGCGGCGCTGCTGCCCGCGGTACGGCGTGCAGCGCCCGAGACGATCATCGTGGCAGACGGCACGAGCTGCCGGCACCAGATTGCGGACGGCGCAAACCGCGCCGCTGTGCACGTCGCCCGGCTGCTCGAGCGCGCGCTCGGCTAGCGGGCCCTCGCGCGCTTCGCGCTCCATGCGAAGAGCGCCAGCCCGGCGAGAGCCATCGGCAGGCTGAGCCACTGCCCCATCGTCATGCCAAGCGCGAGCGTGCCGAGAAACGCATCCGGTTCGCGCGCAAACTCGACGACGAATCGGAACGCGCCGTACCCGATCAGGAACAGTGCGGAGACCTGCGCGCGCGGGCGCGGCTTGGACGAGAACCACCACAGCAGGGCGAACAGCGCCAGTCCCTCGAGCGCGAGCTCGTAGAGCTGCGAGGGGTGGCGCGGGGCCGCACCGCCACCGCGGAACACCATCGCCCAGGGCAGGTCGCTCACGCGTCCGTACAGCTCGCCGTTGATGAAGTTGCCCAAGCGCCCTGCAGCGAGCCCGATCGGCACCAATGGCGCGACGAAATCCATCAGGCGCCACCAGTCGAGCGCATGGCGGCGTGCGAGCAACCACATCGCGATCAGCACGCCGAGAAGGCCGCCGTGGAAAGACATGCCTCCGTGCCAGACGGCGAAGATCTCGAGCGGGTGCTGGGCGTAATAAAGCGGCTTGTAGAAGAGCACATAGCCGAGACGGCCGCCAAGAATGACGCCGAGCACCGCGTAGAACAGCAGATCGTCGAATTGCACGCGCGTCACCGCTGCGGGATGACCCGGCGGCGCATGATCGATGCGCCGCCGGCCGAGCCACCAGGCGGCGGCGAAGCCGGCGAGATACATCAGCCCATACCAGCGCACGGCGAGCGGGCCGATGGAAAACGCGACAGGATCGAAGTTCGGGTGAACGAGCATGGCTGCGCGTGGCGCAGCGATTCTAACGTCCTGCGCAGTACGCCAGCGGCCTGCTGCTTGCGATCAGGTCAGGCCGAGCTGGCGCGCGCGCATCACCGCCTGCACGCGATTGTGCACGTTGAGCTCGGCGTAAATCCCGGCGATGTGAACCTTGATCGTATTCTCGGACAGCCCGAGGCGCGTCGCGATGGTCTTGTTCGGCAGGCCCTCGAGCAGCAGGCGAAGCACGTCGAGCTTGCGTGGCGAGAGCGGCGCATTCGACGGGCTCGGCGGAAGGCTCACGCCGGAAAGCTCCGGAATATGGGTTCCGCCGGAAAGCACGGTGCGCGCGGCGCTGACCAGCACGTGAGGAGACTCTCCCTTGACGACGAACCCGCGGGCATTGTTTTCGAAGGCCGCAGTGATGGTTTCGATGCTCGAGTCGCTGGTCAGGATGATCACCGGAATGTCGGGAAAATCCTCCCGCAGGGTGAGCAGGCCGTTCATCCCCCGAGAGTCGGAAAGGCCGAGGTCCAGCACGACGAGCTGATAGCCCCCGGGATCCCGCAACTTTGCGCGGGCGTCGTTCAACGACGACGCCTGGTCGACAACCGATGCGACGCCGGATCCCGTGAGCACCCCCTGCACGGCGGCGATGATCAGTGGGTGATCGTCGACGACCAGAACGCGCGCGCCCTTCATCGGCCCTCGCCACTTCCTACTTCGTGCTGCTCACGCGGGGCCATCTGGTGATCCTCCCCTGAACTCACCTGACGCTACTAAATCACCTGAACGCAGTAGGAGCATCACCCAGAAGTACTAGTTCTGGCCATCGCCACGACGAAACAGCCGCGCCGATGCTTTTATCCCCTTGTACCGGGGCGGACGCAAGGTCATTTCCGCGCCTCCGCTAAAATGACCGGTGTCCGCCCGTGGAAACCGCTTGGCGGGCTCTAAACCGGAGGTCTCGTATGGCAGACAATCGCCGCAGCCGACTCATCACGCAAGGGGTCGCGCGCTCGCCCAACCGGGCCATGCTGCGCGCGGTCGGTTTCAAGGACGGCGATTTCGACAAGCCCATCGTTGGAGTCGCCAACGGTCATTCCACGATGAATCCCTGCAACGCGGGCATCCAGCCGCTCGTTGACCGGGCGATGGAGGCGCTCGAGCGGGCCGGGGCGAAACCGCAGGTTTTCGGCGTGCCGACGGTGACCGACGGCATCGGCATGGGGACGGAAGCCATGAAGTATTCGCTCGTCTCGCGCGAAGTGATCGCTGACTGCATCGAGACATCTGTCAACGGTCAGGCGATGGACGGGGCACTGGTGGTTGGAGGCTGCGACAAGAACATGCCGGGAGGCATGATGGCGATCGCGCGCATGAACGTCCCGGCGGTCTACGTGTACGCCGGCACCATCAAGCCGGGTCGCTGGAAGGGTCAGGACCTCACCATCGTGTCGGCGTTCGAGGCGGTGGGCGCGTACGCCGCCGGCAAGATGAGCGACGAGGATTTCATCGGCATCGAGAAGAACGCCTGCCCGTCGGTCGGCGCCTGCGGCGGGATGTACACGGCGAATACGATGTCTTCGTCGTTCGAGGCGCTCGGCATGAGCCTGCTCGGTTCGTCGCAGCTCGCCTCGCCCGACGCCGAGAAGGCTGATTCTGCCGAAGAATCTGCGCGCGTTCTGGTTCAGGCGATCCACAACAATCTGAAGCCGCGCGACATCATCACGCGCAAGTCGATCGAGAACGCGATCGCGCTCGTGATGGCAACCGGCGGCTCGACGAACGCGGTGCTTCACTATCTCGCGATCGCGGCGGCGGCGGGGGTGCGCTGGACGATCGACGACTTCGAGCGCGTGCGCAGGAAGGTTCCCGTGCTTTGCGATCTGAAGCCTTCGGGCCGCTTCGTCGCCGTCGATTTTCATCGCGCGGGCGGTGTGCCGCAGGTCCTCAAGATCCTGCTCAACCACGGCGTGCTGCACGGCGAGTGCATGACGATTCACGGCAAGACGATGGCTGAAATGCTGAAGGA
Source organism: Betaproteobacteria bacterium (assembly GCA_022340705.1). Classification (GTDB taxonomy): domain Bacteria; phylum Pseudomonadota; class Gammaproteobacteria; order Burkholderiales; family SG8-39; genus SG8-39. The sequence continues at coordinate 5,820 of JAJDNJ010000157.1, read as the reverse complement.
CGTCCCGAACGAGCCGCGCGCCGACCAAGAGGTGATCCGGCCGTGGTCGAAGCCAATGTATCCGCAGGGCCACCTCGCGATCCTCAGAGGCAATCTCGCCACCGAGGGTTGCGTGGCCAAGATCACCGGGCTGAAAAAGCTGTCGATCACTGGCCCGGCACGGGTCTTCGATTCGGAGACCGCCTGCATGAAGGCGATCATGGCCAAGCGCATCAAGCCCGGTGACGTGATCGTGATCCGCTATGAGGGCCCGAAGGGCGGCCCCGGCATGCAGGAAATGCTCGCGCCGACTTCCGCGCTCATTGGTCAGGGACTCGGGGACTCGGTCGGCCTGCTCACCGACGGACGCTTTTCGGGCGGGACCTGGGGCATGGTCGTGGGCCACGTCGCGCCCGAAGCCTACGTCGGCGGCGCGATCGCGCTGGTGAAGCAGGGCGATTCGATCACCATCGATGCCAAAAAACGGCTCGTCCAGCTCAACGTGTCGGCCAAGGAGCTCGCGGCGCGCAAAAAGAAATGGAAGCCGCCCAAGCCGCGCTACACCAAGGGAGTGATGGCTAAGTACATGCGGCTCGTGTCGACGGCGTCAAAAGGCGCAATCACCGACGGCGACTGATCATGGGGTCAGACCCCTGTGGATAACTTTCGCGTCAGTCGCGCGCATCGCTACGCATTGGAAAAGTTACCCACAGGGGTCTGACCCCTTTTTTATCTTTCTAGCCGGCGAAAGCTGCCGGAGGCTCGCCGCGTAGTCGTCTTTCGTGCATCGTCGCAAAAGCCCTTTCGAGGCCGCGCGCGTAGTCTGCCGTGCGGAACAGCGGAAAGGTGAGCCTGTTCGCGGCGAGGCGCTCGCGCAGGTCGCGCAGGCGATCGCGGTTCTGTCCGAGCGCGATCGCGGTGCGCTCGTATTCGGCGAGACTCGGCGCGACGAGCTCCGGCAGTCCGACGGCTTGCAGGAGACTCGCGGCGACACGCGAGGCGAAGCTCTCCCCGGGCCAGGTCAGCAGCGGCAGGCCCGCCCATAGCGCGTCGCTGCCCGTGGTGTGCGCGTTGACCGTGTGCGTGTCGAGAAACAGGTCTGCCGCGCGGTGGCGGGCGAGATGCTGCGCTTTCGGCATGCGCTGCGCGAAGACCAGCCGCGCAGGATCCACGCCGGCGCGCGCTGCGGCCTCGCGCAGCCGCGCCTCGGTCGCGGGGTTGCTCCACAGAAGCCAGAGCACCGAGCCGTGCACCGCGTCGAGGATGCGCATCCAGGCCATGAACGTCTCGCGCTCGATCTTGTAGTTCCGGTTGAAGCAGCAATAGACGATTCCGTGCTCGGGCAGGTCGAGTTCCGCCCGCGTTGGCGTTCGATCGTCGACCCGCTGCCGATCGTCGTTCGGCTGGTAGCTGCCGGGCAGCCAGACGACCGATTCGCTGAACGACGGAAATTGCGGCTTCGGGATGACCGTCGCGTCACCGATGATGTAGTCGATGAACTCGGCCTGCATCGATCCGGGATAGCCGAGATAGTTGACCTGTATCGGTGCTGGCCTGCGCGCGAAGATCCCCGGCCGCGCACCGCTGGTGTAGCCCTTCAGGTCGATCAGGACATCGATCCCGTCGTCCGCGATCTGCCGCGCGGCGTTGGCATCGGAAACCGCCGAAAGATCGACGAAGCGGTCGAACGCGCCTCGCGCGCGCCGCTCGTATTCGCTGCCATCGCCCTGGCGCAGCGAATAGGCGCAGAGCTCGAAGCGCTTGCGGTCGTGCTGCTCGAAAAGCCCGGCCACGAGGTGGGCTGTCGCGTGATCGCGAAATTCGGCGTCGACGTAGCCCAGACGGAGGCGTCCTGATGCCTGCGCTGATCCGTGCCTGGCGATCGGCGTCGCCAACCGTGCCATCCGGCGCGAATGCGCGCGCACCGCTTCGGCGGTGATCCTCGGTGCAAGGGGCAGCAGCTGTACCACGAAGGGATCGACACGCAGGCTCCATTGGTCGTTCGGCTCGCTCTGCGCGCGCGCGGCGAGCTCGCTGACCGCGCGCTCGACCCCGTCCCAGTCGCACAGTTCCATCAGGGGCTTGTGCAGGCGCGCCTCGATGCGCGGCTCATCCGGGAGCAGCTTCTGAGCCAGACGCAGATGCGCGACCGCTTCGGCCGGCGAGAACTTCTCGACGGCGGCCGCGAGCGCCAGCTGGTAATGCGGGTTGGTGGGTTCGCGCTCGACCGCCAGGCGATGGGCCTCCAAGCCCTCGTCCAGCCGGCCCTGTTGCCAGAGCGCGCGACCCAGGCCGCTATAGACCTCGGCGGTATCACGACCGGCCGCAAGAGCACGGCGCAATTCCGCTTCGGCCGCCTCGAACTCGCCGGAGTCCAGCGCCGCGAGGCCCTTGCGTACCGCGCCTTCGCCGGATTCACGCGGCCAGAGCGAGCCGAGCAGCCCTTTCAGCATGCGATTGCCCTCTTCGACGCAGAGGTTATACCAGCGTGAACTCCAGCTTGGGCCTGCGCTGTAGTTCCAGATTGGGCTCGCGCGCCGGCTTTACCGCGGCCATTTCGACCGTCATCTCTCTGACCACATTGCGCTCGCTCTGGACACGCGCAAGGATCTCCGCGGCGGGCATGTCCGCGAAGCGTGCGCCCTCGACGGCGAGATAAATCCTGCGCGGCTGCCAGTCGCCACGGTATCCATAGTCGGCGCGCCAGTAATAGGGTTGCGAAAAATAGCTGAAGCTGCCGTGAAAGTAGGGGCGGATGTGGGTCGGATCGGTCCACGCGTCATCGCTCGCGCCATGCGGGCAGCGCACGACGCACAATGCGTCTGGACGGGCGATGCGATGCAGCTCCTGCATCAACGGCAAAGGCTTGCGGATGTGCTCGAGGACGTGAGACAGCAGGAATTCATCGATGCTGTCGTCGTCAAGCGGCAGAGGCGCACTGTCGCAGGATTCCAAATCCGCGACGATGTCGACACCCGGCAGTGGCATGAAATCCAGGTTAATCCAGCCCTCCAGCGCGCTACGCCCACAGCCCACATTAAGTCTGCTTCGATTGTCTTGGCCGGGCATCGTCCGTCACCTCTGGCGAGTTATTACATTACGCGTCACGCAAGCGTTTCACATCCAACGCTAGCCCGTCTACATGAGAGAGGCGCCGTCCGCATCGCGCGAAATCAGGATCACGCGGCTTAGAACCCCGCGCCGGGCTGCGAGAGGTACTCGAGTTCTTCAGGGGTAGAGCGGCGGCCGAGCGCGGCATTGCGGTGCGGGAACCGGCCGAAGCGTTCGATGATGCGCAGATGCTTGCGCGCCCACTCGAGCAGGTCGGCGGTTTCGGGGTGATCGATCAGCGATTCCATCAGCGCGCAACATCGTTGCTGGTCCTCGATCGACTCGCTGTGCTCGAAGGGAAGGTAGACGAACTGGCGTTCGACCGGCAGCAAGGACCGATCGAAGCCTCTCTCGATCGCCTCCCGCGCCGCTTCCAGCGCAAGCGGGTCAGCCGCGAACGCACGTGCATCGTTGCGATACAGATTGCGCGAGAACTGATCGAGGCCGACGATGTATGCGAGGCACTCGGCCGGCGACGCACGCCAGTGCTCGAGGCGGCGCGCCGTCGCGTCGTCGTGTAGCGCAAGAAACCGGTCGCGGAGCTCCGCATCGAACGCCGGATTCTTTTCGAACCAGCTCTTTCGCTTCTTGCCGTACTCGTGCGGCTCGCCGAACCAGAAGCGCAAGACCTGCGCAGCGCGAGGGTCTTTGGCTTCGTCGGGCCGGTACACTTGGGGATCGCTCATCGAAGAACCTGTCGCGCGCGCCGGATCCCGGCTCCGCGCAGCAAGACGATTTTCCCATGCCGAACCGACTCGCAGGCGAAACCAGCCCCTATCTGCAGCAGCATGCCGAAAACCCGGTCGACTGGTACCCCTGGGGAACGGATGCCCTCGAGCGCGCGAAGCGCGAGAACAAACCGATCCTGCTCTCGGTCGGCTATTCGGCCTGCCACTGGTGCCACGTGATGGCGCATGAAAGCTTTGAGGACCCCGCCGTGGCCGAGGTGATGAACCAGCTGTTCGTCAACGTCAAGGTCGATCGCGAAGAGCGCCCCGATCTCGACCAGATCTATCAGCTTGCCCACCAGATGCTCGCGCAGCGCCCGGGTGGCTGGCCGCTGACCATGTTCCTGTCGCCCGACGGCACACCGTTCTTCGGCGGCACGTACTTCCCCAAGACCGCGCGCTACGGCTTGCCGGGGTTTGCCGATCTGTGCGCACGCGTCGCCGCCGTGTGGGCGGAAAAGCGTGGCGAAATCGATCAGCAGAACGAGCAGGTACGTGCCGCGCTCGCACGAACCGTGCCGAGTGGCGGTGCGCACCGCTCCGATTTCGACGCGGCGCCGCTCGATGCGCTGCGCGCTGCGCTGGGCGAAAGCTTCGATCCCAGATTCGGCGGCTTCGGTGGCGCGCCGAAATTTCCGCACGCGAGCGATCTGGAATTCTGTCTGCAACGCTACGCTCGACTTGGCGACAGTGCGGCGCGCGAGATGGCAGAAACGACGCTGCTGCGCATGTGCGAGGGCGGCATCTACGATCAGCTCGGCGGCGGATTCTGCCGCTACAGCACCGACGCGACTTGGACGATCCCGCATTTCGAGAAGATGCTGTACGACAACGGGCCGCTGCTAGGTTTGCTCGCGGATGCGTGGATCGCGACCGGAGAGGCGCGCTTTGCGCGCTGCGCCCAGGAGACCGCCGCGTGGATCGAGCGTGAAATGCAGTCGGCCGAGGGAGGCTACTTCTCTTCACTCGACGCCGACTCCGAGCACGTCGAGGGCAAGTTCTACGTCTGGGAGCGCGATGCCGTTCGCGCGCTGCTCACGCCCGACGAATGGGCGATCGCGGCGCCGCACTACGGCCTCGACGAGGCGCCGAATTTCGAGGGCAGTCACTGGAATCTTGCGGTCGCTCGCTCGCTCGAGTCCGTTGCGCAGCGCGTCGGTACCTTGCTCGAGGACGCCGAGCAAGCGCTGGCGTCGGCGCGCAGGAAGCTCTTCGCCGAGCGCGAAACCCGCGTGCGACCGGGGCGCGACGAAAAGGTGCTGGTTTCGTGGAATGCGCTTGCCATCCGCGGCATGGTTCGCGCCGGGCGCGTGTTCGATCGCGCCGACTGGATCGCTTCAGCGCGCCGCGCGCTGGAATTCATTCACACCACCATGTGGCGCGACGGGCGGCTGTGCGCAACCTACAAGGATGGCCGCGCGCACCTCAACGCGTACCTCGACGATTACGCTTTTCTGCTCGCTGCGCTCATCGAGATGATGCAGGCTGAATTTGCACCGCGCGACTTGGAGTTCGCCGAAGACCTCGCCGAGGTCATGATCGAGCAGTTCGAGGACCGTGCAGCGGGCGGGTTCTTCTTCACTTCGCGTGACCACGAGACGCTGATCCATCGTCCGAAGCCCGCTCACGACAACCCGACCTCTTCGGGCAACGCGATGGCCGCCTGGGCGCTCAACCGGCTCGCGGCACTGACCGGCGATACGCGCTACAGCGATGCGGCGGAGCGCACGCTGGCGCTGTTCTATCCGGCCATGCGCCAGCAGCCCGGCGGCTTTGCTGCGATGGCACTCGCGCTCGACGAGCTGCTCACCCCGCCGGCAACCGCGGTGCTGCGCGGCAAGCCTGAGATGCTGGAAGTCTGGTCGCGCGCGCTGGCGCGCGAAGCGCGGCCCGACATCCTCATCGTTGCGGTCGCCGACGGCATCGCCGACCTGCCGCCGGTACTCGACAAGCCGGCACAATCGTCGCCGGTGACCGGCTGGCTATGCCGCGGCACGGTCTG
>JAJDNJ010000156.1 GCA_022340705.1 Betaproteobacteria bacterium | reverse complement strand
GGCAAGCTCGGCGTGCCGGAGGCGGTGCTGCGCAGCGCGGACCAGTACAACAAGCAAGACTGGGAAGAGATGCGCCGGCATTGCGAGATCGGCGCCGAGATCATCGGCACGCACCGCGATCCCCTGCTCGCCACCGCGCGCGCGGTCGCGCTGACGCACCATGAGCGCTGGGACGGAAACGGCTATCCGAAGGGGCTCAAGGGGGATCAGATTCCCCTGGTGGGCCGCATCGTCGCCGTCGCCGACAGCTTCGAGGCGATGACCGCGACGCAGCGCCGGCGTCAGCCCATGTCTGTCGACGAAGCAGCGAAGGTGATCGTCTCTGAAGCGGGCAAGCAGTTCGATCCCGCGATCGTCGAGGCGTTCAAGAAGGCGCTGCCCAAGATCGCCGAGGTGCGCAAGTCCATCAAGGACGAGCTCGAGGGCATCCACAACCTCGATTTCAGCGCGCCTGCCAAATCGTAGAACGCCCCCAATCGGCTGCCGTGTCGCGCGCCACGGGCCGCTCCGGGCCGATCAGTTCGCCCAGGTGCTCAGCCCCGGCCCGGTACCGACGAACTCCTGCAGCTTGAGCACCTCCCGCACGACGCCGTCGTACGAGAACTGCACGTCGAGCTCCCAGTACTCGGTGTATTCCTTCCAGCGGTAGGTCCACACGTCGCGCTGCTGGCGCTCGAAACGCACGACCTCGACCGGCGGTCCGAGCAAGGCGCGCACCTCCTTGGTCGTCCAGGTTTCGCGCCGGATGCGGTCGAAATACTCGGGCTGCAGGCGCTGCTGCGAGGAGACGAAGCGGCCATCTGCGCCGATGGTGATCGCGTAGGTTTGGCGCGCGGCCGGCAGGGGATAGAACCATTCCGTCGACCCGTTGTCGAGTTTCACCTTCTCCGCCGGTGGCCCCATCAGCTTGAGGATGTCTGCCTCGGTCGACGTGCCGGGCACGAGCGTGCTCCCGTCGAAGTGCGCGTAGGACACACAACCGACCAACAGGCTCGCGGCTGCCGCGGTCAACCAGGCGCGTAACAGGTTCGGGATCATCGTCGAAGGCATCGTGCGAACTCCTCGGCGCCCGCGTTAGCGTACCGAGACGCCAACCCTGCCGCCAATGAACACACCGGGACCGATCGGCTGATACTGCATGTCGCGCAGGTTGAGCACCTCGCGCACCACGCCGTCGTACGAGAACTGCACGTTCAGCTCCCAGTAGTCGCTGTATTCCTTCCAATCGTAGGTCCACACGTCGCGCTGCTGGCGCTCGAAGCGCGCGGTCTCGATTGGCGGACCGAGCAAGGCTTGCACCTCATGGATTGTCCACCCGCGCCGGATGCGGTCGATGAACTCGCGCTGCAAGCGCTGCTCGGAGGATACGAAACGCCCGTCCGGACCAAAGCTGATTGCATAGGTCTGGCGCGCGGCGGGTAGCGCATAGAACCATTCCGTCGACCCGTTGTCGAGCTTCACTTTCTCGTCCGGAGGCCCCATTTGCGCGAGCGCCTCGGCCTCGGTTGAGGTCCCGGGCACGAGCGCGCTCCCGTCATAGTGCGAATAGGGCGCGCAGCCAACGAGCAGAACCGCGCCCCCCGCGGTCAGCCAGGCCCGCATCGAATCCAGGAATAGCGCTCCAGACATGCCCTCAGCTCCGTCGGCGGTTGCGCGCTCGTCGCCCTGCTTCGGAGCAAACATCGCATGCCGGAAGTTTGTTCCCGGCACACCGGGGCGCGCCGGGGCCGGGCTCAGCTCCCGCTGCCCGGGTTCGGCGAGAAGTACTTATCAAACTTCCCCTTCTCGTCCTTGAAGGCGTCTGCATCCTCGGGCGCCGTGCCCTTGCGCGTGATATTTGGCCACTTCGCCGCGTAATCGGTATTCAGGCCGAGCCACTTCTCCGCATTCGCGTCCGAGTCGGGAATGATCGCGCCCGGCGGGCACTCAGGCTCGCACACGCCGCAGTCGATGCATTCGTCCGGATGAATGACGAGCATGTTCTCGCCCTCGTAGAAGCAGTCGACGGGACAGACTTCCACGCAGTCCATGTACTTGCACTTGATGCAGTTCTCGGTAACGACGTAAGTCATGCGGCGCGGTCTTTCATCATGCAGAAAGCGAAAGGGTCCCGATTATCTCACCGACCCGGGTCGTCCCGCACCGACCCTGCGAAAGCATGCAAAATAGCGCCATGAGCGCACATGCCATCGACGTCGGCGCAGCGACCTTCGAGCGGGAAGTGCTCGAGGCCTCGAAGACCGTCCCCGTCGTGGTGGACTTCTGGGCGCCTTGGTGCGGGCCCTGCAAGGTGCTCAAACCGATTCTCGAGAAGCTTGCCACCGAGTACGGCGGGCGTTTCAAGCTGGCGAAGGTCAATTCCGACGAAAACCAGGAGCTCGCCACGGCGTTCAACATCCGCTCGATCCCCGACGTGATGGCATTTCGCGACGGCCAGCCGGTGTCACATTTTCTCGGCGCGCTGCCCGAGTCTCAGGTCCGCGCGTTCATCGAGAGCATCCTGCCGAAACCCTCGGAGACCGAGCAGGCGCGGGCTGCCGCGCTGCGCGCGGCCGGCGACCTCGAAGGCGCGATCGACGCGCTGCAGGCGGCGCTCAGACTCGATCCGGCGAACGATCCCGCGCGCCTCGATCTGGCTGAGCTGTATGTCGAACGCGACCGCCCGGACGAGGCCGAAGCGCTCCTTGACCAGGTGCGCTCCAACATCGACTGGGACGCGCGTGTCGAGGCGCTGCGTGCCGCGGTTTCCTTCGCACGCGCGCGCGCCTCCGGCACGAGCGAGGCTCCGCTCAGGTCGCGGCTCGACAAGAACCCCGCGGACCATGCGGCGCGCTTCGAGCTCGCCGGGCTGCACGCAGGCGCGCATCGCTACCGCGAGGCGCTCGACGCGCTGATCGAGATCGTGCGGCAGGACAAGGACTGGAACGACGGCGCCGCGCGCAAGCAGGTGCTCAACATCTTCAATCTGGCCGAGAACGACGCCGCACTCGTGTCCGAGTACCGCAGGAAATTCGCCAGCGCCCTGTACTGAGCCGGAGGGGTACGCACCGGCGGCGCTACCCCTAGCCTTCGAGGACGAAGTCGAAGCGCCCTTCGCGCGCGTCGTCCGCCGTGCGCGCGGCGAAGCGGATTTCGAGCGCCGGCTGCCAGAGCCCGTCGTCGGCATTGCGCGGCTCACCGGGGAAATAGAGCTGGGTAGTGAGCGGCGCCGCGCCCGGCGCCTGCACGCGGATGTGCAGATGACGCGTGCGCCCGGGATAGAGCCCCGGGACGATGGTTTCGAGCCGGTAGCGCCCCGCGGCATCGGCAAACAGGTGACCGCGATAGCGAAAGCCGTGATTGTCGTAGCGGCCCTCGGCGTCGCAGTGCCAGATGTCGAGCAGCGCGCGCGGTACCGGTCGGCACGCGGTGCTCACTACCCGCCCGATCAGCAGCAGGCGCGGCGCGCGTTCACCGAGCTCGACCAGCGACGCGCGGCGCGGGGAATCGGGCAGGTAATAGGGACCCGCCGTCTGCGGCGGCGTCGCGCGCGCCGAGTCACCCGCACAGACTGGCGTCGGTGAAAGTGCCTGTGCGCGCGCCGCGCGCCAGCCCAGCAGCGGCAAGCCGAGTCCGGCGGCAAGCAAGCGCCGGCGCAGCCGCCCAGCGCTCATCCGCGCGCGCGTATTCTTCACTTAAGCGCCTCCTGCACGATGCCGCCGAGCAGAGCGTCGACTTCCGACAGCCCTTCGCGGTACACCACGTATACGGTTTTCGGGTCCTCGGCCAGGGTGTAGAGCGCAATCACGTACGGACAATAGGCGATGTTCGCGGCGTCGCTCTCCATCATCTTGCGCGACACGACCGCCGAGCAAAACTGCAGCGCCTCGGCGTCGCCGTAGATCTTCTTGGTCGAGCCGACGTCCTTGCCGGTACGCTCCAGCATATTGCCGATGTATGCGGTGTAGTCGATCTTGAGGCCGCGCGACTGAATCGCCAGGACGACGTTGTCCTTGACCTCGCTGAACGTGCCCTTCGCCTTGGTGCTGACGACGTCCGCACTTGCCGCCGCGCTCCAGCACATCGCGACCGCGCCGGCGACCAGAACACGAACCATTTTCATGAACGTCATGTCGACCTCCCCTGGGCAGTGAAAAAAGAGAATACCGCGCTTTCGCCTTGGACCTGCACACGGCCCGATCGGTTCGCAGGCTGGCTTGTCGGTCGCGCGCATTGCGGTATAAAGCGGCGACTACGAGCGGAGACTCATGACGCAAACCGAATGTGACGTACTCGTGGTCGGCTCGGGTGCCGGCGGCCTGACCGCGGCCTGCACCGCGGCCCACCACGGGCTCGAGGTCATCGTTACCGAGAAGGAGCCGAGCTTCGGCGGAACGACCGCCTATTCCGCCGGCGTGATCTGGATCCCGCTGAATGGCCACGCGGTGCGCGCCGGGCTGAGCGACAGCCGTGAGGCGGCGCTGCGCTACCTGGAGGCGGAAGTCGGCACGTTCCTCGACCGCGCCAAGGCCGCGGCGTTCCTCGCGCACGGGGCGGAGATGCTTGCGTTCCTCGAACAGCACAGCCACGCGCGCTATGTGGTGATGGAAGCCTGGTCGGATTACCACCCGGATGTGACGGGCGCATCGCAGGGCGGCCGCTCTTTGCTGCCCGAACCATACGATGGCCGCCTGCTTGGCGCGCGCTTCGGCGAGCTGCGTGCGCCGCTGCCGACCATGATGCTGTTCGGCGGCATGTCGGTCAGCCGCGACGACATCCCCCACCTGCTCAACGCCACGCGCTCGCCGCGCTCGGCCTGGCACGTGACCAAGCTGCTCGCGCGCTACGCGCTCGACCGCATGCGCTATCCGCGCGGCACGCGCATCACCAATGGCAATGCGCTGGTCGCGCGCCTGGCAAAGACGCTTTTCGAGCGGGATGTTCCGCTCTGGCTGTCCTCGCCCGCGGTCAAGCTCCTCGTCGACAACAGCGCCGTACGCGGGGCGATCGTGCAGCGCGGCGAGGAGACGGTCGAGGTTCGTACGCGTCGCGGCGTCGTGCTCGCAAGCGGCGGCTTTCCGCGCAACCCGGAGATGCGCGCGCGCTACTACCGCCACGTCGCGGCCGGCAAGCGCCATGTGCCGCTCGCACCGCCGGGCAACACCGGCGACGGCGCGCGCCTCGCGCGTGAAGCGGGTGGCATGTTCCAGGCGGAAGCCGACCAGCCCGCCGCGTGGACACCGGTATCGCTGGTGCCTCAGGCCGACGGCAGCCTGCAGCCGTTCCCGCACTTTATCGACCGCTGCAAGCCGGGCTACATCGCGGTCGACCGGCGCGGACGGCGCTTCGCCAACGAGGCGGATTCGTACCACGACTTCGTTCCGCGCATGATCGAAGCCTGCGCCGGCGATCCCGAGGTCGAGGTCTATCTGATCACCGATCACCGCGCGCTGCGGCGCTACGGCATCGGCGTCGTGCCGCCGGCGCCAATGCCCCTCGCGCCGCACCTGCGCTCGGGCTACCTGGTGCGCGCCGCCACGCCCGAAGCCCTGGCCAATGCGCTCGTGATCGACGCGCCGGGCTTGCTGCGCACGCTCGAGTCCTACAACGCACATGCCGCGCGCGGCGAAGATCCGGAGTTCGGCAAAGGCAGCAACGCCTATCACCGCTTCGGCGGCGATCCCGCGCAGCAGCCGAACCCGAACCTCGCGCCGATCGTTACCCCGCCGTTCTACGCGGTGCGCCTCGTACCAAGCGATCTGGGCACCTTCATCGGACTGTCGACCGACCCCAGGGCGCGCGTGCTCGACGTCAACGAGCGCCCGATCGCGGGCTTGTACGCGGTCGGCAACGACATGGCGAGCGTGATGGGCGGAACCTATCCGGGTGCCGGCATCACGATCGGTCCGGCGATGACCTTCGGCTACATCGCCGCACGCCACCTCGCGGGCATCGACGGCTAGGTCCGCGGTGCGGCCTTTCTAGTCGGCCGGCGCGCGCCCGGCGATCACGCCGTTCAGCCAGTCGGCGGCTTCGCGCACGCCGCCGAAGCTGAACAGGTGCACGCCGACCACATTGCAGGCACGCCGTGCCGCGCAATAGCGGGCGACGGCCTGAAGCTGCTCGCCCGGATCGGTATGCGTCACCAGCCGTGCGGCGCCGAAGCCCTGCGCGCGCAGCGCGCGCAGCGACGCGCTCACCCCGCAGCGCTGTGCGAAGCGTAGCAGGCGCAACGGCTCGGTCGGACCCGCGAGCCCGACGTAGACCGGCAGTTCCGGCCAGCGTTGCGCGAGCTCCGCGCAATACTCGATGACGCGCTGGGGCGCGAACGAGAACTGCGTCAACACGTACGCGGAGAGGCCCTGCGCCGAGGCCAGCGCCAGCTTTTCGTCCATTGCCCGCGCGAGCGCGGCGCGCGGGATGCGCGCGTGGCCTTCCGGGTAGCCGGCAAGACCGACTTCCTGGATCCCGCACTCGGCGATCAGTCCGTCGCCGAGCGGGCCGAGGCTGTCGCGGTAGGGCCCGCTCGGCTGCGGGTCATCGCCGCCGATCAGCAGGATCTTGCGCACGCCCGCCGCATCCACCGCCTGCTGCAGAAACCTCTTCAGCGTGGCGCGCGAGCTCACGCGGCGCGCCGCGACGTGCGGCACCGGCTCGAGGCCCGCGGTGCGCAGCGCCTCGAGCGACCTGAGCGTCTCGGACAGCGCGTTGCGCGGCAGATGATTGACGTAGACCTTGGTGCCCGCGGGAAGCAGGTCGGCGATCGTGCGCGCGTCGCCTGCGCGATCGGCATTCATCTCGAGCGACCCGCAGGTGGCCAGCTCCATCATGGTTTCGGTCTGCTCGGTCGCGATTGCGCTCGCCATGCCCTCTCCTACCATTCCGCGCGGGACCATAGTGGGACGGCCGTCTATGCTAAATCATTCGGCTGGCGGCGCCAGCGGGGTCGGCCAAATCCTGCCCTGCATCAATTCCCGGCTGCCCGCAGACGCCCCCTGCGCGCAGGTCTATGGCATCCTGTGCGTTTCGCAACGCACGCATCGTCGAGGAGCCCTGCATGACCCAGAGAACCCGCCCGCCCTTCCGCGCCGACCACGTCGGCAGCTTCCTGCGCCCCAAAGCGCTGCTCGATGCGCGCGCGCAGCACCAGGCCGGCAAGCTGTCCAAGGCGGAGCTGCGCAAGGCCGAAGACGCGGCGATTCGCGACGTCGTCAGGTTCCAGGAGGATCTCGGTCTG